>CAZVPD010000087.1:11399-16318 GCA_964628455.1 uncultured Lachnospiraceae bacterium | reverse complement strand
CTTTGGGAAAAGGGATTCGGCGACTGGTGCCATCCGAACAACAATACCTGGGACAGCTTTTTCGGCAGCGTGACCGCAGTCAATACGTGCCTTTTTTTCTCGATGGCCGTGAAGATGGAGTATCTGGCAGGTATTATGGGGTCGGATGAAGACGCCGCCCGATTTAACCGGATGGCATTACAGATCAAATCGGCATTTTCGGAACGCTGTATAAAAGAAGACGGAACGGTATTGTCGGGTGAGATGACAGAACAGCTTATGCCCCTTTATTTTAAAATGGCTGATGAAAAAACAGGCAAAAAAATATATGGCAGACTGATGGAGATCGTCGGACAAAAAAATTATATGGATACGGGAATATACGGAACCATGGTACTGCTTGATGTTTTATCCGAAGGCGGTCATTACGATAAAGCGCTGGAATTGATCACACAGCCGGCATATCCGGGTTTTGTCTGGCAGATTGCCAACGGAGCGACTTCGCTATGGGAGCAGTGGGCTCACAGCGGTTCCATGCATTCGCATAATCACGGCTTTTTCGCGGGCATTGACGCATCTTTTTATAAGCGGTACGGAGGTGTGGAACCGATAAAACCGGCTTTCCGAAGCTTCAAAGTGAAACCGGAGCTTCCCAAAGCTATATCCTGGACGGAATGCAGTCTTTTAACCGCTTCGGGTAAAATAGAAGTTAAAACAACCTGTCTGTCCTGCGGAACCGAGATGAACCTCACGATACCGCCCAATACGTCCGCCGAAGTATGGCTTCCCGTTCCGGACGGTGAATATGTGCTTTTTGACGGCGAAAGAGAACTCGATACATCCGGTTTTGAACAGCGGGGGAAATATCTCCGCAGTGTGTTGGGCAGCGGTGTCTATCGCTTCCGCGCAGTTGCCGGATCCTATTCAAGAAAACTAATAAAATAAAATGGAAATGATTGCATTACAGAAAAAAAGCCCGGAACTGATAAGCGGCACAGTGGTGGCGCTCGGTATGTTTGACGGGATACACCGCGGTCATGCGGATGTTTTAAAGCATACACGTGACCTGGCGGCAAAAGACGGATATGCTTCTGTTGTCTGGACTTTCCGGCAGCAGCCGTTCGGAGCATTATATATAACGGACAACAACGAACGGATCGATTTGTTTCGCAGCCTCGGACTTGATTATGCCGTTTTTGAAGATTTTGAAACGATACGCGACCTTTCCCCCGGTTCTTTTGTCGGCGATATTCTTTGCGGTCAGCTGCATTGCGTGACGGCTGTCTGCGGTTTCAATTTTAACTTCGGAGCGGGCGGTAAAGGAACACCTGCCGATTTAAGGTCATTCATGCGCGCACACGGCGGTGAAGCCTATGCTTTGCCCGCTGTGGAAAGCGACGGTGATGTCATAAGTTCGACGAGAATACGCCGACTGCTCGAAGCCGGTGATGTCAGGGCTGCCGCGATGCTGCTTGGCAGACCTTATTCCGTAAAAGGTCCTGTCATCGAGGGGAATAAAATCGGACGCACCATCGGGTTTCCTACCATCAACATCGGGTTTTCGGCGGGTAGGATCATACCCGCCTACGGGGTTTATATCACCGATGTCTTGATACGCGGTGAAATAAAGCGGGGCGTTACCAATGTCGGTATAAAACCGACGCTGGGTAAATGCGGAATGCCGTTATGTGAGACGCATATTTTAAATTATCCGGGCGATTTTTACAATGAATATGCCGAGATTCGTTTCCTTGAATTCCGGCGTCCCGAAATCAAATTCAATGATCTTAACGAACTTAAGGCTGCGATCGGCATCGACATAAAAGCCGCATTTGATTATTAAATCAATTCATGCCGTCGCTGTTCCATCCGAGCATCTGACGGATAAATCCGGCTGCAGGCTGGTTTTCGGGTTCATTCAGACCGGGGTCCTCTTTTAGAACATAGATCGCGGCATTGAACGCGCCCGACACTGTTTCCATATTGCCGCAGAGGGAAGCGAGCCGGAAACGGAAGCCTCCGTGCTGCCGTATTTCTCCGTTAAACTGCGGGAAAAAATCACCGGGACCCCGCAATTCAAGGTCTCGTTCGGCGATTTTATACCCGTTGTTGGTTTCCCGCATCACCGCAAGCCTTGCCAGAGACTGCTCGTTGCTGCTGTCCGTAACAAGGACGCAGAAAGATTTCAACGGGCTTCTGCCTACCCGGCCCCGAAGCTGATGCAGCTGCGACAAACCATACCGCTCGGCATTTTCGATGATCATTAATGTAGCGTTGGGTATATTGACGCCGACTTCGATAACGGTTGTGGAAACGAGGATCTGTATCAGATTCCGGCTGAAATCAGCCATAATGCTTTCTTTTTCGGAAGCTTTCAGCCGGCCGTGGATACAACCGACGCGCAGATCGGGAAAGGTGTTTTGAAGCCGTTCTGCCGTTTCAACCGCGTTTTTTAAGGGAAGGGACGCATTGACGGCTTCCTCGGCGTCGTAATCATATCCGAATTGTATAACTTCGCCTTCGTATGGTTCATCTTCAGGCGATTCAACCGCGGGACAAACCACATAAACCTGATTCCCGGCATCGGTGTGGCGGCGTATGAACGCGTCAAGCCGTTTACGGTAACTTTCGGAAACGATGAAGGTGTCGACTGTCTGACGTCCCGGCGGAAGCTCATCCAAAACGGACAGATCAAGATCGCCGTAAAGGACCAGCGCAAGCGACCGCGGGATAGGCGTCGCCGACATCACGAGTACATGAGGGGTTATATCTCCTCCTTTTCCCGCAAGAGCCGCGCGCTGCGCTACACCGAATCTGTGCTGTTCATCCGTGATGACCAGCCCGAGCTTCGAAAAACAAACGCTGCCGCTGATAACCGCATGTGTTCCGACTGCGAAATTCAGTTCCCCCGACATCAGTTTTTCATAGATCATGCGCTTTTCTGCCGCCTTGAGCGAACCGGTAAGAAGCGCTGTTTTTATGCCGAAACGGTCAAAAAAAGAAGAAAGGTCATGGTAATGCTGACCGGCCAGTATTTCGGTGGGAGCCATCAGGACCGACTGATATCCGTTTAATGCGGCGCAGTATACCGCAGCGGCCGCGCAAACCGTTTTGCCGCTGCCCACATCACCGGACAGCATGCGGTTCATGGGTACGCCGGAAGCAAGATCGCTGTATATTTCATCCGCCGAACGTTGTTGCGCATGTGTCAGAGAGAAGGGAAGGGAGTTCAGAAATTCGTCAAACCGGGCCTTCGATAAAGCCATCACGGGGGCTGATCCTTTATGCCGTTCTCTTTTTGACGAATGGATCGCCAGAGCGAACATATACAATTCTTCGAAAATAAAATAATCGCGTCCGCGGTTCAGCGTTTCATAACTCTCGGGATTGTGTATCGCATTGAACGCAAACAGCGCCGTACAAAGGCCGTATTTCTCCCTGACGGCAGACGGGATTGTTTCAGGCAGTTTACCGGCCATTCCCGACAGAAGGTCGTGTATCAGTGCTCCCACGATGTTTTGTGTCAGACCTTCGGTAAGCGGATACAGGGCTTTGAATTCGGGTAAAGGGTATCCGTCTATAACCGGTTCGAACTGCGGAGAAGAAAGTTCACGGAATGCGCCTCTGACAGTGATCTTACCCCAAAAGCGAAAAACAGACCCGACCGTAAATTTATCTTTGACAAAAGTTTGGTTGAAAAAAGTGATGCTGCATTTTCCGCTGTCATCAAATGCGGTCAGTTTTATAATCGTCAGATGTTTCGGCAGCACAGCCGTAACGGGACGCGAAGAAACCGTCAGAATAAAAGCGCATATCTCTCCGTCGGCAGCTTCCGCCAGCAGGCGTATGTCCCCGCGATGCTGATACCCGCGGGGAAAGTGATAAAGAAGGCTGCCGGCGTCGGTTATTCCGAGACGGGCAAGCATAACCGCCCTCTTTGCTCCTATACCGGGCAGCTTTCGGATATCCGTATCGAATTTAATATCCATTTTTATTTTGAGAGCCTGATCACATTCCAGGAATGACGGTTCAACCGGGCAGTTAAAACACCGTCCTTTACAGATGAGATCCCCTTATTATGCGGTATGACATTCATAGGATTCGTTTCGGTATTGACCGCTTTCATGTTTTCGTTCTCGAAGACTGTATGGGTATTTACTTTATAACCGTCAAACTGACGAAGGTCACAGGTTATTTCAAAATCTTCTTCAAGATCTTTGTTTACGGCAAAAAACGAAACAGAGTCCGATTCTTCGTTCCGGACGACCGAACAGTCGATTGCGGGAACATCGGTATATTTTCCCGCGTCATATTTAGGAACGTCGGGTAGGATGCTTTTCAATACGGTTCCGCGCCCCATATGACTCGCATGCATCAGGGGATAGAAAATCGTCTGTCTCCATGCTCCGGAATCGGAAGTCATGATCGGTGCGATCACGTTTACAAGCTGCGCAAGACAGGCTATTTTTACGCGGTCCGCATGGTTCATGAGAGTTATCAGCATGCTGCCCACTAAAAGTGCGTCTTCGAAGTTATAAACATCCTCAAGCTGGTGCGGATGTTTTGACCATTTTTCAAACGGCGTCCCCTGAGAGTGATACCAGACATTCCATTCGTCAAACGAAAGATTTATCTGTTTTTTTACGCGTTTTTTCGCTTTGATATAATCGCAGACCGAAATCACCGAATCGATAAAACTTTCAAAATCCATCGTGTTCGCAAGAAATTCGCACGTGTTGCCCGAATGATTCCCGTAATAGGTATGAAGCGATATATAATCCACTTCGTTGTAACATTCGTCCAGTACGCAGGCTTCCCATTCACCGAAGGTGGGCATTCCCCGGCCGGAGCTCCCGCAGGCAACAAGCTCGATGGACGGGTCGACCCATTTCATGATTTTTGCCGATTCGAGAGCCGTACGCGCGTATTCCGACGCTGTT
>CAZVPD010000087.1:0-11389 GCA_964628455.1 uncultured Lachnospiraceae bacterium | reverse complement strand
CACCAGAGCTTAATGTCATGCGGCGCTTCATAGCCGTGACTGCGCCGCAGGTCGGATAAATACGTGCCTCCTTTATGATTGCAGTATTCAACGATGTCTTTGGCTTCGGCTGCTCCGCGTGTGCCCAGATTGACAGCCATCATCGGCTTGGTCCCCGCTGTTTTACACCACGAGATGAATTCGTTCAGACCGAATGTGTTATCCTCCGTGACGCCCCAGGCAAGGTCCAGACGGGCCGGCCTGGACTCCTTCGGGCCGATACCGTCTTCCCAGTTGTATCCCGAAACGAAATTACCGCCGGGATAACGCACGACCGGCACATTCATTTCACGGACAAGACCGGCAGCATCCTTTCGGAATCCGTCCGCGTCCGCAGACGCGTGACCCGGCTGATAAATTCCTTCATAAACAGCCCTGCCCAGATGCTCGATAAACGAGCCGTAGATTCTCGGGTCCACTTTTCCTGTAACGAAATGCTTGTCGGTGATTATTTCGATTTTTTTCATCTGTAATTCCTTCTTCCGTTGTGATATAATTCGTTGCGGTATTTTAAGAACATGTTTCTCATCATAATGAACTTTATTCTTTTTACTTGTAAAAACGAAAGAAATAAGTTATAATAATATATAGAAAATATATTAAGATAAAGAGGGTAAAAAATGAACGAAAATTATATCGTCAAATTACTGAATCATTATAAAAAGCTTCGCAATGCCTCCGATGCCCTGATGATCCGAAAAGATTTTGATGTAAAAGTTTCGGTTTTTCGCAGAGACCGGCGGGAAGATCCGGTTTGGTCGCTTTCAAATAAAACTACCGGTATTGAGTTTCGCGTAATCGATGCGGCGCTCATCGCAGGCATCGCCGTTTCCGCGATTGTGTTGCCGCTTATGTTTTCATGTTTATTCCATAAATTCCGCTATGTCAAAAGATGGTGATCCGATGGGGTTTCTGACGCTGATGACATATAATGTTTTTTCGGGGCGCACCATTGACGGACGCTATGACCTTACGGGCAAAATCGAAACGATACGGCGGGTCTCTCCGGATATACTCGGTTTAAACGAAGTTCACCTGAATACAAAACACAGCGGATATACCTCGCAGACCGAAATTTATGCCGAATCTCTCGGATATACCTGCCGTTATTTCGCCCGTGCCATTGATCATGACGGCGGAGAATACGGGATCGCATTGCTCAGCAGATATCCTTTTCTTTCATGCGGGACAGTACCCGTTCCCGAAACGCCGCCGGATAATAATAAAATATCCTTTGAGCCGCGCGTTCACATCGATGCGGTGCTCGACGCCGGCGGTAAAAAGATCCGCGTCCTTACCTCGCATTACGGACTTTCCGAAAATGAACAGAGGAGCGCCGTTTCCGAAACAATGCGGCTTTCAAAAACGGAGCTGCCCGTCATATTTATGGGCGATCTGAACGCCGAACCGGAACATCCTGTTTTGGCACCGGTTTTTAAGTTCTTCATCGACGCGGCAGCCGGCCTTCCGAAAAACGAGTCATTCACCTTCCGTTCGGACAGACCGGACCGGCGCATCGATTATATATTCGTGTCGGAGGACTTTAAAATCCATAAAGCATATGTTCCCGCATCGGAAGAATCGGACCATCGTCCGGTTGTTGCCCGTGTGTCTTTCTGAAGATGCCGGGACATCGAGCCGGTGCAAAGAATGGATGGATATGATTCAGCTCCGGTATGCCGTATAACCGCTGCTTTTTATCCCCGAAAGTCCCGTCTGGCCGAATCCGGTCACCGCCTCGCGGGAACCGTCGGTTTCCGGATCCGCATTTGCCAGAAACCACAGATCCATTTTATGCCTGTATTCCGCCTTTATATCATAAAATGCTGAATTCCACGCAAGATTTTCCGTCTCATCCGGGTCGGAGATCATATCATACAGTTCGTGTTCACCATATGGATACCGATGGATATATTTATAATGCTTGTCGCGTATCATGCGTACCGGACCGTATTCGTCATACACATAAACCGCCCGACTTTCTGTATCCCGTGTTTTTCCGTCAAGCAGTCCGGCAAAGCTGATGCCGGGAAGCATGGACGGCGTTTGATCGGCATAACCGGTATATTCCAGCAGCGAAGGCATGAAATCATACTGAGAAAGCAATGCGTCACAGGTTATGCCGGCGGGAATTCTTCCGGGATGGCTGAAAATGCAGGGGACTTTCACAGAGGTATCATACATATTCAGAGGGAATGTCCCGTTCCCTTTTCCCCATATCCCGTGATGGCCGAGATTCATTCCGTTGTCGCCCATAAAGACGATCAGAGTGTTTCCGGTCAGATTTTTTTTATAAAGCCGGTCAAGCAGGCGCCCGATGTTCTTGTCCATAGCTGTGATCGCGGTATAGTAACCGCGAAGCAGACGGCAGCGTTCCTCTTCGGTTCGGGCGATCTGACAGGTCAGCGACTGCCATCTGTGGGGAGGCAGCGAAGGCGCCGACCTGAACTCGCAGCCGTTATAAAGATTCCATATTTCCGGCGGATGCTGATCTTCATTCCAGGGCGTATGAGGCGATGTATAATGTATACCGAGGTAAAAAGGCTGTTCTCCTTGCAGCTCATCAAGAAAATTCAGGGCATTATCCGTTATCGTGTCTGTTATATAATCCCCGTTGATGTATATGCCGTTTTCCGAAGCCATATCGGAACCGTAATAGTTGCACCCGCCGCGTGCCAGAACATTCCAGCGCGTGAAGCCTTTTTGCGGACGGTGGCTGTTCCCGAGATGCCATTTTCCCGATAACGCGCAGCTGTATCCCGCTTCGGCCAGAATTTCCGTATATGCGGTATATCCGGCGAGATACTCTATACCCTCTTTTTCCTCACCGTACCAGCCGGCCTGTCTCTGGCTTTCATTCAATTTATTGATATCGATATTACCCGAACGCAGCCAGTCGTGTATACCGTGCCGGGAGGGCATCAATCCGGTTAAAATCGATGCCCGCGAAGGGGAACATACGGGCGATGTGCAGAAAAAATGATCGAATCGCATGCCCGAAGCGGCGAGGAGGTCGATATTCGGCGTGATGACTTCACAGTTTCCCGCGCAGCCCGTCGCCCATGAACCCAGGTCATCGGCAAGAATAAAAATGATATTCGTTTTGTCACTCATCATACTTCGTATGCGGCGGTCCCGGTTTTTGAGACTGCAGCATATTTCCTTTCAAAGTTTACGTTGTCAATTCACAAAACAAAGAAAATTGTCATTCGGTGGTCTTTTCAAACAGCGTTTTATCGAGCGGAACTCCCCGGGCCTTCAGTTCTGCCGCAAGGGATCCTGCGTCGGGAGGGACACCCGTTCCGGCCTGCATGGCCGCCGCAAGACCGGCAGCTTCCCCTGTTACCGCGCAGCTTGGTATGACGCGGGTCAGATCCCATCCGCTGTTGTCAGCCGAAACACAGCGTCCCGCGGCATAAAGATTCCGGAATGTTTCTGCCTGGATCGAGCGGTACGGTATGGTATAGCGCATACCTCTTTTTTTCCAGTTGCCGATCATTCCGACAGCATCTTCAAACCATACGCGTTCATGCAGATCCTCGCTGAATTCGAAACCGGTTGATAATCTCCTTGTTGTCCGAAGTCCGTGAAAAGCAGGAATCAAAACGGGATAAAGACCGTTTCCGTACTCTTCTCTTCTTTTCAGAACGTCGGACAGTATATAGCGGCGCATGTCGATCATGTGACGGCTGATGTCTTCGGTATCGAGTCCGTCGTATGTTTTATTCCCTTCGGGGACAGGGTCATAGGGATCCGAATTCGCATGAAGACGCATAATTGATCCGTCATATGAATAATACCAGCCTGTGCGGCTGTTTATCCTGCCTTCCGCTGTTTTTTCACCCGCGAAACAACAGAGATCGGCATCTCCGGTTGCGTCGACAAACGCGGCTGCAGTCATTTCCGCGGCACCGGATTTGGTATCCGCCGTAATGGATTTGATTGCGGATCCTTCTGTTTTTACGGAGGCGAGTCTTGCGTCGTAGCAGATTTTAACACCGGCGTCCGTAAGCAATTCCTCGGCCGCGATCATAAAAGGGGCGGCTTCATACCGGACCTGATACCGGATCCCGCAGCGTTCCGCCGGAGTTTTGCTCCTGTCGGACCAGACAGGCGGAATATTGCCCGGACCGTATTTGATCGAAGCCTTTAAAAGTTCCTCGGCGATCCCTCCGCTCATCTGAATACCGTCGCCGTCATCCAAAGGCAGATATATGACGATTAGGCCTAAAGTGGCAAGTCCGCCGGGAGCATATCCTTTTTCGATCAGGCAGATTTCGGCGCCTGCCCTTGCCGACGAAAGAGCGGCAGCTATTCCGGCGACGCCTCCCCCGCAGACAATAACATCATAATTTGTTTTCATCATTCCTCCGGAAGCAGAATATTTAAAATATTTATATAAATCACGGGATATCAATAAAATGCGCGGTTTCTTCGGTGGGATAAATGATCGCTTGCACGGAATACAATCCGCATCATAGTTATTGACAAACGGTTTTTTTGATGTTATTATTGATTTAATTTATAAAAATCTCGGAAACACCGATGAAATATCTTTATAAACGAAGGGAACTATTAAAAATGTATAACTGCCTGGACTATACGCAGCCCATATGGAAGGGAAACACCGTGCTCCATGAAAGCTTTCTGCCGTTGGCGGACAGGAGAATACCGCTTTTATATACGCCCGATGAAATTATTCGGGTAACAAACGCGGCGCATACCGTCACATATACCGAAGGGAAAGACTATATACTGCGCGGTTCCGTCTTGTATATACCCGAAAACTCCGCCATAGAAATTATGCGCTGGGAGGAATACAATCCGACACAGCTCTCCCCCAATAAATACAACGCGTCGGGATTCACCTGCCTGAGCGGAGGTTATCTGAAATTCGCGGAGGGCGCGGAATTCCACAATGCTCAGTATGCGGTCAGTTACCGGCATTCGGATTTCTGGAAAGGCTATTATCCCGTTTACGATCAGAATAAATTGCCGAATACACGCAGGCTGATCGCCGAAAAGAAACCGTTCACTCTCGGTTTTCTCGGGGACAGCATTACGGTCGGAGCAAATTCCTCCGGTTTCGTTAACGCCGAACCTTATGCTCCGATATGGCCCGAAATGATATGTGAACGTCTTCGTGAAAGTTCGGGCTGTGATATAAAATACGTAAACCGTGCCGTGGGTGGGACAACTTCGGGTTGGGGCAACGAGAACGCAGCGGAGTTTTTCGAAAACGATATACCCGATCTGTTTGTCATCGCTTTCGGGATGAACGACGCGTCCGGCGGTGTGGATAAGTTCGTCTTCCGTGACAACTGCCGTAAAATTGCGGAACAGATATCCGTGCTGAATCCCGCCTGTGAGTTTGTTTTTGTTTCGACAACTCTTCCGAATCCGCTTGCCAATCAATTTGTCCGTGACCATGACAGACACGAAGAGCTGCTTGTCGAACTGAGCGATGAATTCGGAAATACAGCCGAAACGGCGCGCGTCACTTCCATGCATGCCGCATTGATGGAAAAGAAACGCTATTACGATATGACAGGGAACAATATCAATCATCCGAATGATTTTCTTGCACGGGTTTACGCGCAAACCCTTCTGACCGTTATAGCCGGAGAATTCTGAAATGAAACTGCATTTTCTGGGAACCGGCGCGGCGGACTGGGATATTGCGCAGCCGGTGCGGGATATAAATTACAGGCGATTTTCATCACTGCTGATCGACGGCCGTCTGCTTATAGATCCGGGTCCGTGCGTTTTTGAATTCGCCGAAACTTACCGTTATCCTTTTTTATTCGAAAAAATACAGACTGTGATCAACACCCACCTGCACGCAGATCATTTTTGTTCCGATACCTTAAAAAAACTCGAAAGCCGGGGCGCTGTATTTGTACCGTTTTCAGCGTTTGACGAAAGACAATGCGGTCCTTATAAAATAACCGCGCTACCCGCAAATCACGCGACTTCGGAGAACCCCTGCTGCTTTGTGATTGAGTCCGAAGGCCGACGTATATTTTACGGGCTGGACGGAGCATGGCTTTTATATCCGGCATACCGGTATCTCATCACGCTTCATTTCGACCTTATGATCTTTGACGCGACCATCGGAGACGCGGAGGGTGATTACAGGATATTCGAACACAACAACCTTCGCATGGTTGAAGAAATGAAGCTTACTCTCGGAAAATGTTCCGGGCGTTTTATGATCAGCCATATGGCCCGCACCCTTCATACAAGTCACGCCGAACTCGCCGACAGGATGAAAAAGTCCGGTATCGAAGTTGCGTACGACGATTTGCAGCTTGAACTGTAAGCGCGGTGCCTGTGGCCTGCACGAAAAGTTTAAGCGGATACAATGTTATCTTCGGATACTGCCGATAAAGCAGGCCGGAAGCTGCCTTAAGCCGGTATTCCGGCTTGATCTGTTCTTATTCGATCAGTTTGTAACTTTCGATCGTTTCTTCGATGGCAGTTAAAGCCGCGCTTTCTTTTTTCGCCAGAAGGGAACCCAGATCGTTGTTGTTTTTCTTGACAGCGCTGATAAGGGAATCCGATAAACCGCCCCAGTTGTAGATCCTTTCGAGGGGGTATGATCTGGATGTGAAAATAATATCAAGCATTCCGGCCGATTCCGTATCTCTGGAACGCTTTCTCTGGAGCGTTATTTCATAATAAGCGCTTTTTAAAGCGTCCGATGATTCGACAGCCAGCGCTTCGAGTATCAGGGAAACCATATCGGGAGACTCCGTACAGATGGGCACGCAGAGAACCATGGCATCGGCCATAACGGGAGCAATGTAATCTGTCTGAGCCTCATCGTATTTCGGAATGGGAATGATTCCGAAATCGCTTTCGACTTCATAGAACATGTCCATATAATCCAGAACTCCGATCATGAAAAGGCACTGGTTACCCTGCATTGCTTCCAACCACTCATGAGAAAAACTTCCCGACGGAATTTTGAATTTCGCGGAGTCCTGCATATTCAGCGTGATGTTATCTTCATTCATGATTCGGTTTATAATGGTAAATACTTCCGTGAATCGCTGGGAATTGACATTTATTTCAATGGTCTCTTCATCTTTTTTTATGAAAGCGGGAGAGTCGGCTGCCGAAAGGAGAGCGGGGATCCCGTAATCGGCGCATTGTATGCCGAAGCGGTCGCCCCACAGATATTTCCCGTCTCCGTTGATGTCGGTAATGACCGCACGGGACATTTCCTCCAACTTTGCCAAAGTCCATTTTCCGCTGCCGACAAGTCCGTAGGCGTCCTCCAGATTATAGTCTGCGGCATTGTTTTTATTGAATAAAATAATATGTGTGGCGTCATTGGCATATAAATGCAGATCTCCGGCCAGAAAGAAACACTTGCCGTCTATCGACAAATCTTCGGTAATATGTTTGTCCCACCAGGGCATCTCCGTATCGATAGTTTCCAGTTTTAAAACATTTAAGAGATAACCCGACTGACCGGCGCCTATACCGGAGTTGATTCTCGGCAGATAGACATCAAAAGTGTCGTCTCCGGCCTGAACAAGAACAGAAATTTTTCGCGCTATCGAAGTGAAATTTTCCTGTACCGAGGATAATATCACGGAATAATGTTCTTCGACCCTTCTGTTGCGCGCATATATTTCGTCGTTGATCGGTTCGCCGGAAATTTCATCCGCATCGATCATTTCGTGTCCCCAAAGCGTTTCGGAAGCGACAAGAAAACTTATCTCTCTGCCGTCATAACTTTCATTCGGAAGGGAGGAGAGATATTCACCGATTATTTCGGCTTTTGTTTTCGTCTCTTCGGCGACGGTCGCGGCCGTGTCCGCCGTTTCGCCGGTCGTCTCTTCTTCATCGGGAGAGGAACAGGAGAAGAACAGGCTGGAAAACAGGATCAGGACGGCAAAAAATACAGAGATTGATTTTATCTGTGTTTTCATTTGTGATTCATCCTTTCGGTTTTTCAAATATAGGACGGTTGATTTTATCGTTTGTTTTGTTTCAGACCGGTTTTGCCAGGCACGAAAGAGTTTCAACCACCGAAACGGCTTTTTCAACCGGCATTTCATCGGGCAGCGGTTTTGCGGGGGCAAGTAAATAGCCTCCTTTTTCTTTAAAGATGCCGTCCAGTCTGAGGATCTCGTTTCTGATATTATCGGGAGTACCCGAATACAATGTGCTCTGATTTCCGAGGCAGCCCCAAAAAGAGATCCTGTCGCCCCATTTTTTCTGCAGTCCGGAAGGTTCCATGCCAAAAGCTTCCGGCTGAACGCTTTCATGGCAGTCCATTCCGATTTCCGCAAGATCAGCGTAGATATCGGCAATACTCCCGCATGAATGCTGGATTGCGATCTTGTTTTGTCTGTGAACCTCCTTATAAATACGTGCCCAGCATGGTTTGATAAATTTTCGCCAGCTCGCGGGACCCATGATCACCCCGCGCTGTTCACCCCAGTCATCGCCGAAAAGGTATGCGTCCGCAGGAACATCTTCACAGGCGGTAAGCATATCGATGTAGATGTCGGTGATCAGCCGGGTCATTTCAGCATAAAAATCCGGTTCCGCAAGCATGTCGGTCAGCGCATTTTCAAATCCGCGCATACGCCACGAATGTTCGAAAATACCCCACCCCATATTGATGATCCGGTAGTGCTCCCGGTCCTCTTTATATAATTTGACGGCATTTTCTTTTTGGGAAAGAATATTCGCAACAAATTTATCCGGTTTCGGGAAAACCGACAGATCGATGACCGGTTCTTTCAGAGGATTTTCCTGAAGATGCCAGGGGAGCCTGCTCATATCCCACAGGGCTCCGTAACCGTCTCTTGAATATTTATGGTCGATTTTTTCCATTAATACGGTGTCTGCGTTGAGATAACAGCATGTAAAACGGCGTAGTTTCTTTGTTTCCCATTTGTCGTCGCCGTAATAATCGGTCAGTTTTTTATACAGCAGAGGTTCGAAGGATACGCTGTATGGAGTGATCTCTGTGGGTTCGTGATTAAAACGTTTTTTTACGATTTCTCTTGCAGTCATAAATCCTCCGTGCGGCCGATGATAATTAAATTTATCGCATGAAATACCGGGTGAAGTGTCGCAGGGTCTGCGTTTGAAATTTATATGTTTAACAGCATCAGACAGACTTTGTAAAAGTCAAATTAAAACAATTGTCCGATCGGCTGATTTTACTATATAATGAAATCAGGGATTTGTCAACATTAAATTAAAAACATGAGTGTTTTACTGTTAAGCCTTCTTTAATTTCGGATGAACAAGTCCGGTATGTTGTCTTTCGGATTTGTCTGAATATACCAAACAGAAAGAAAGAGGTTTTTATCATGCCTGTTGTACAGATCAGAAAAAAATGGAAAAGCGAAATGACCGACCGGGAGCGTTTTAACAATCAGATGCATTATAAAGAAATCGACCGTTCATTCAATATGGAGTTCGGTTACTGGGAGGAAAACTTTACCCAATGGAGCATTTTCCGTGACAATCATATAAAACATAACGGGGAAGCCGATGTGTTTTTCGGTTTTGACACATTGGCCGGCTGCGGCGGAAACATCTGGATGCATCCCTCTTTCCCGTCGGTCACGGTAAGCGAATCGGAACATTACCGTATCGTGCAAAACGGAGACGGACTGCTTGCGGAGGTTCCTAAATCAGGAGGAAGCAGTATTCCGCATTACCTGAAATCCTCTGTTGTCACACCGGATGACTGGATGAAGGTAAAAAAAGAACGCTTCGGCACAGATGATCCGGCGCGGATCATAAATTCAGAGCATTTTCGCCATATCGCGCGGGATGACCGTGATTATCCGCTTATGATCGGCTGCGGTTCGATGATAGGCAAAATTCGCGATATGCTGACCTTCGAAGGCTTATGCTATGCCTGCTACGATTATCCCGAGATGGTGGACGATATGGTTGAGACGGTTTGCAGACTGGTTGAAAACTTTCTCGACCGGGCGCTCCCTCTGGGAACTTATGACGGCGCTTCCGGCTGGGAGGATATCTGTTTTAAAAACGGACCGATCGTCTCGGTGCCGTTTTTCCGCGACATTGTGACGCCGAGATACAAGCGGATCCGCAGAAAACTCGATAATTTCGGGATCGATATTTGGTATACGGATTGCGACGGGGATGTGCGGCCGATCATGCCCTGCTTTATGGAAGGCGGGATCAACTGCCTGTTTCCGTTTGAGGTGAACAGCTGCGCGCATCCGTCGGAACTGTTTAATACTTACGGCACGGAACTGCGGATCATGGGGGGTGTCGATAAAATGGCGCTGGGAGCCGGAAGAGGCGCAATCGACGCCTATATGGAAACATTGATACCGCTTGTAAAACGCGGGGGATATATACCTTTCTGCGACCACCGCTGCCCGCCGAATGTCCCCGAAGAGGATTATTTATATTATCTCGACCTTAAAGAGGATTTGTTCGGGATGAAATAATTTACGGAGATACCGGATATTCAGTACAGCAGGGCGGATTATCTCGGCATAAAATTTTATTCATAACGAAATACAGGAGGGATCGCTATGTTTCATTTCGGGAAAAGACCATTATCTCTCATACTCATCTTTGTTTTCGTTTTAACCCTCATAACCGCGTGCGGAAAACCCGCTGAAACCGGGCCGGTGTCCGACACGGCGGCTGAAACAACGGCGGCGGAAACGACATCGATACTGGATACGCTGCCCGAAGTAAACCTCGAAAACATAACCGTGCGTGCTCTGGCGCGTAAAAGCTCATGGTGGCAGCTGACCGAAATCAGTTATGAAGAATTAAACGGCGAAGTGATCAATGACGCCGTTTATAACCGCAATTTAAAACTCGAATCTCAGCTGAAAATAAATTTCGAGGTGGAACATGTGGATACCGTAGGTACAACCATACGTTCGCTGATACTGGCTGATGATGATCAATATGATTTTGTTATGCCGAATATGAACGAGAGCGCGACGCTTGCCGCGGAAGATATGTTTATCAATCTGAAAAAAATCCCCTCACTCGACATGACAAATCCGGCCTGGGATCAGAATGCAAACGATTATTTTACCATAGCGGGCAAGCTTTATTATGGTGTTTCGGATATATCGCTGGGTAAAAACGAAGCGATATGGTGTTATATGTTCAACAAAAAACTGATCGGTGATTATTCGCTTGAAGACCCGTATCGGCTTGTAAGAGACGGGAAATGGACTTTTGATAAATCCCACGAAATGATGACGGTCGCCACAAAGGATTTGAACGGTGACGGAAAAATGACCGCAGAAAGCGACCGGTACGGTCTTGCTACGCATGAGATCAATTATTACGGGCTGATGATAGCGGGGGG
>CAZVPD010000086.1:8036-16432 GCA_964628455.1 uncultured Lachnospiraceae bacterium | reverse complement strand
TCGAACCCACGTGCCCTTGCGGACAAACGGTTTTCAAGACCGCCTCGTTATGACCGCTTCGATACATCTCCGGATATTCAATTCGGGCCACGGTATAATTCGGGTTCGTGATCCTGTAAAACGACTCTACAAATAATAACATAAAATTCGGTCCCTGTCAATCTTTTTTGAAAATTATTCACGGAATTGATACGGTTTTGTCGGGAAAAAAATAAAAAAATCCGAAATAGCTATTGCTTTTTATGTGGTTTTATGATATGATATTGCTGCTGCTTGAAAATAACTCATTTAAATATCGGTGTTGCACCGCAGAAACCCGGCAGGACAACACGAGGCAACATATAACGGAGGATCAGAATGGATATTGTATTCGGTATTATTTTACTTGTGTCGGCTGTTTTCCTGATCATCAGTGTGCTGATGCAGTCGGGCAAATCGCATAACCTTTCCGGAACCATCGCAGGCGGTGCGGAAACCTTTTTCGGAAAAACCAAAGGCAAAACCATGGATAAAATGCTCGGAAAACTGACGACGGTCGTAGCTGTTTTTTTTGTTCTCATCGTGGTTGTCATGTATGTCATTCAGCCCGAGACAGGCGTTGATTTTGATGACTGGCTCGATGATTATCTGACAGAGGAGACGACAGGCGCAGATACAGCTGCAGCCGAAACACTGGCCGAAGGGGAAACCGCTGCCGAAACCGCCGCCGAAACAGCTCTTGTTACCGAAGCAATCGACGGTTGACCCGTGCTTTGTTTCGGGAAGCGGCCGCAGCCGGTGTTAATATAATAAGATCAACAGAATTTCCGCCTTTGGTTCGTTTGCATCAGGGGCGGATTTTGTATTTTTATAGGCTGATACAGCTTGAAAGGAAAAAATGGACCTTTTCGAAAAAATAAGGGAGTATATATCCGACCGCCGTTATGTCCCGGTCAAATTCGACGAACTGTACGATGTCTTTTCGGAGAAAGCTTCTCTTGCGGACTTTACGGCAGCCGTTGCAAAACTCGGAGACAGCGGTGCTCTGGTTTATATCAAAAAGGGGAAGATAGCCTCGACCGAGGCTTCGGGCTATCTGCGCGGAACTTTCCGCTCAAATGCCAAAGGCTTCGGCTTTTTTATGCCTGACGAGGAATACAGGCGGAGGACAGGCGGAGACCTTTATATTTCGCCTGAAAATACCGCCGATGCCGTAAACGACGACATCGTGCTTGCGGTGATGACACAGGAAGCCAAAGCCGGAGACTCCCGCGGCGGTGAAGGACGCATTATCAGGATCATCGAACACCGCCTGAAATCGGTGATCGGCACGCTGAGGACACTTCCGGCGCTGACCAGACGCGGAACACCCCGCTTTTATGTCAAGCCCGACGACCGGCGTTTGAATTTTACCGTTCTGATCGATGAGGCGACGGAAGTCAGACCGGGAAGCAAAGTCGAAACGGAAATCACGGAATACCCCACTGCCTCTCTTGCGGCCAAGGGCCGCATACTGAAAAATTTCGGCGAGAGCGAATCGTCCGAAGCGAATTATGCAGCCATACTTCATGAAAACGGGATAAAGACGGATTTCGACCCCGAAACGCTCAGAGAAGCGGAAACAGCTGCCGCACAGCCGGTCATAACCGGCTCAAGGACAGACCTGAGGGACCGTACGGTCATCACCATCGACGGAGCCGACGCCAAGGACCTCGATGACGCCGTGTCGGTGGAACGAACCGCGTCGGGATTCATTCTGGGCGTTCATATAGCGGATGTCTCGCATTATGTGCGCGGCGGGGGAGCCCTCGACGATGAGGCGATGGAGCGGGGTACCAGTCTGTATTTTGCGGACAAGGTGGTCCCGATGCTTCCGGAGGTCATTTCAAACGGCTGCTGTTCGCTGAACGCAGAAACGGACAAATATACCCTTTCGGCATTTACGGAACTGGATGCGGAGGGAGAGATTATCGGATGCGAACTCAAAGAGACCGTTATAAGGTCTTCGGTCAGGGGTGTCTACAGCGAAATAAACGACATCCTGGACAGGAAGACCGATTCGGAATTTTATGATAAATACAAAGCCGTACACGGCGGACTGCTTGACGATATGACCGCTCTTTTCAGGGTCCTCGAAGCCAAAAGCCGCCGCCGGGGCGCGCTCGAGATTGAAACCGTCGAATCGAAAGTGATTCTGGAGGAAGGAATACCGGTCGATATCGTACCGCGGGAAAGAGGACTGAGCGAACTCTATATCGAGCAGTTTATGCTGTGCGCAAACGAAGCGGTGGCAAACTGGCTGTTCTGGCAGGATATGCCCTGTGTCTACCGCGTGCACGAACGCCCGTCGCCTGAAAAAATGCAGATATTCACCGTTTTCGCGCATAACATGGGTCTCGACACCACCGCCCTGAAAGCAAAGAATATCCATTCGGCTGCTCTCGGCGCGGTATTGCGTCAGGCAAAGGAAACCGATATCGGCAATACGGTTTCCTATATCCTTCTGCGTTCACTGATGAAAGCGAAATACAGTTCGACGCCCTCACCCCATTTCGGACTGGCCATCGACAAATACTGCCACTTCACCTCGCCCATCCGCCGTTATCCCGACCTTGCGACGCACCGCATTATCAAATCCGTTCTCCGCGGCGAAGCCAAAGGAAATTATTACAACGCGCTGACCGAGTTTGCCGACCGCGCCGCCGTCCGCTCCACGGAAAACGAAATGAAAGCGGTCGGAGCCGAACGGGAGATCGAGGATTTATACAAAACGCTGTATATGCTCGGTCATGTCGGTGAAATTTACGGCGGCGTTATAAGTTCGGTGACGCCTTTCGGATTGTTTGTCGAACTTCCCAATACATGCGAAGGCCTTGTGCCTATCTCGTCTCTCAGCGGATATTTCAATTACGATGAACGTCAGATGACCCTTTCCTGCGGTTTTACCGTCTATTCACTCGGTAAAAAAGTCAGCGTGCAGATTGAAAGCGCCGATGTCATATCCAGACGTGTGGAGATGAGGATTGTGCCCGAGGAGCGCAGCGCAGGCATCGCCGATGAAAAGAAGCGCGCCCCGAAAAAGCGGCAGACCAAGACCGTTCCCGACAATTCGAAGAAATAACCGGAGGAACAGCTCCATGTATATATCCGGCGACGGCAACCCCCGCTATAAGGGCGGGCTTCATATTCATACGAATAAAAGCGACGGGCAGAAAAGTCCCGCCGAGGCGGCAGAGTTCTACCGTTCCGCGGGATATGACTTTATAGCACTGACGGACCACTGGGTTTACAATCCGGGCGGTGTTTACGACGGATTTACCGTGCTCTCGGGAATAGAATACGATGTCGGTTCCGATACATGCGGGGGAATCTGGCATATTGTCGGAATCGGCTGTGAAAAAGACCCCGGGCTGACGAGTGGTATCCCCGGCATAACCGGATCACTCGGAAAGGCTCAGTATATCACCGACAGTATAAACGGCGCAGGGGGATGCGCCATACTGGCCCATCCTGTCTGGTCTCTGAACAGACCGACCGAAATCATGCGCCTCAGAGGACTTGCGGGCGTTGAAATTCACAACGCCGTTTCGGGAATGCCGTGGGGCAACAGAGCCGATTCCGCAGCTCTTCTCGATATCATGGCTGCGGAAGGATTCATGCTGCCGGTTCACGCGGCGGACGATTCGCACTGGTACCTGGATGAAGCGGGAAGCAGCTGCATATACGTAAAAGCGGAAGGCATGCTGCCCGGGCAGTTGATGAAAGCGGTCGGAAGCGGCGATCTCTTCGCCTCGTGCGGCCCTGTTCTCGAGGTCAGGCGGGAAAACAATACGCTTTACGTGACCTGTTCGCCTGTTTCGGTTATTCTGTTTCAGACGGGTAAAGTATGGATCCCCGACCGGGTGCGGCGCGGCACGGAACTGACCTCGGCCGAATATACCATCCAGCCTTCGGATATATTCGTAAGAATCGAGGTTTCCGACCGGAACGGAAAGACGGCATGGACGGGTTATTATGTCTGACCCCCACCGCCCGAAATACGGGTTACCCGTCGCGGACAAGCGGTTTATCATACACCTGATCAAAACACTGATTTTCTGCAGCGGCATGGCCTCCGCTCTCTGTACCGTGCTGATCCTGATGTTCATGATGTTTACGGGGAGCGGAAAAATCACGGCCGTGACGGGGATCACCTATACCGCAATGGCTGTCTATGCGGGCCGCCTCGCTTCCAAAGGGCTTCCCGCTTCCGCTGCGGCAAGATATATACCCGCGGCAATACCCGCCGCGGTCACTGTGACCGTCTGGATATTTTGTCTTGCGCTCGCCGGCGGATCGTTTGCCGCGGACGAAAGCGCATTTGACCTGTATGCCGCCTCGCAGTTCACGCATTTCGCGGTCATCTCCGTCTGCAAAGCGGGCGGAGCCTATCTGCAGGCTTTCCTGCTTCCGCTTTTTTTCAACCTGATTTTTTTGATCTCCTTTGCCGCTTTTGAGCGGAAAGGGAAAGAACGGACCGGCTGAAATTCCGGAACTGTATTTTTCACCCCCGCCGGCAACGGGAAAAACGCCACGGAAAGGCTTTTTGTTTAAAAACGCGGTCGTTTATCGTAAAACGGAGCGTTTTTTTTAATCGCTGCTTTAAGGCTCGTATATGCGATACCGCGTCTTGAAATTTCACATTCATCTGATATAATAGTTAAAAATAAATATTTGAATATAAAATAAAACCGATGGATTTAAAAGGTATTTATATGACTGAGAATATCACCTGGCACAGCGGCAGCGTCACGCAGGCCGAACGCTGCCGCTTAACGGGACAGCGCCCCGCCGTCGTTTGGTTCACGGGTCTTTCCGGTTCGGGGAAGTCCACCCTCGCGGTTCTGCTTGAATCCATGCTCGTTTCCGACGGATACGCCGCTTATCTGCTTGACGGAGATAATCTGCGCTGCGGACTCAACCTCGGACTGGGATTTTCCGCCGGTGACCGGAAGGAAAACGTCAGGCGCATCGCGGAAGCCGCCCGCCTGCTTGCCGACAGCGGTCAGATCGCAATCGTAAGCGCCATAAGTCCGCTTCGCTCGATGCGCGAAAATGCCAGGGAGAGAATAAGCGGTATCTGTGATTTTATCGAGGTATTTGTGGACACACCGCTGGAAATCTGCATGAAGCGGGATGTCAAGGGGCTTTATAAACGAGCCGCAGCCGGTGAAATAGCCGAATTTACGGGTATCTCCTCTCCTTATGAACCGCCTGTGAATCCGGAAATCATCATCTCCGATACGGTTGGCCGGTCCGCCGGCGACAACGCCGCCGAGGTATACAAAGCTGTGATCGCCAGACAGATGGACTACGGCATGCTGCTTTCCGTCCTGTCCGGCGCCGCTGCCGAAGCGGGAAGGCGTATCATGGAGGTTTATGAACGCGGATTCAGCGTGGAACTGAAAGAAGACAGAAGTCCCCTGACCGACGCCGACAGAATATCCGATGAATACATACGTTCCGTTCTGTCCGAAAACTACCCGCATATACCTGTTCTGACGGAGGAGAGCGAGGATGACCGTCGCCGTCTGCGCAGCCGTCTTTGCTTTATTGTCGACCCGCTTGACGGAACAAAGGAATTTGTTTCGCGGAACGGTGAATTTACGGTCAACATTGCCCTTTGCGCCGACCACGAGTCCGTCGCGGGTGTGGTCTATGTGCCCGTTACCGGTGAATTGTATACGGCGGCAAAGGGGCACGGTGCTTTCCGCACCAAAGACGGGATGAAAGAACGGATAAGCGTCAGCGGGCGGACCGACAATCTGGTGCTTATGGCAAGCCGTTCCCACCGTGATACCCGGATGGACGCGCTTATCGAAGCAAACCGCGATAAAATCGGCTCTCTGATCAACGCCGGCAGTTCTCTCAAAGGCTGCAGGGTTGCCGAGGGCAGAGCCGATGTTTATTACCGGTACGGCCCGACGATGGAATGGGACACGGCGGCAATGCAGTGCATATGCGAGGAAGCCGGCGCGGCGGTGCGGCAGCTCGACGGATACGATTCTCCGCTGTATTACAACAGGACGCATACCAGAAACGACATGGGCTTTTACATCATAAACAGACCGGAAAATAAACTTCATAAATAATGGATCTCAAAAACCGAAAGGACCTTTCTCATGAACCATCTCGACGAACTCGAAAACCGAAGCATTCACATCCTGCGGGAAGCATACAGCCGTTTTAAAAGCCTCTGCATGCTCTGGTCGATCGGCAAGGACAGCACGGTTCTTCTCAGTCTTGCCCGGCGGGCTTTTTTCGGCTGGGTCCCTTTCCCGCTTGTGCACATCGATACGCATTATAAAATACCCGAAATGATCGAATACCGCGACCGTCTGGCGCGTGAGTGGAAACTGGATATGATCTACGGCGAAAACAGGGGGGCGCTTGATAAAAAACTCACCTACCCCGACGGAAACGCAACCCGGATCGAATGCTGCCGCAATCTCAAGACCGAAGCGCTCCGCTGCACACTGTCGGGCGAATGGAAGCGCTACAGGATGAATCATGATACGGGAAATTATGAGACGGATAAAAACACCGAACCGTATACGGGAGTGATTGTCGGTGTTAGGGCGGATGAAGAGGGAAGCCGGTCAAAAGAACGGTATTTTTCACCGCGGGACAAGAACAACGACTGGGATATAGGCGACCAGCCGCCCGAATTCTGGGGACAGTATAAAACCGATTTCGCACCGGGTACCCATGTCCGCATTCACCCGCTGCTGGACTGGACGGAACTTGATATCTGGGAATATATTCGCCGCGAAAACGTGCCGGTCGTGTCCCTGTATTTTGACCGGGGAGGGGGAAAGCGATACCGTTCACTCGGCTGCTGGCCGTGCACCACACCTGTGGATTCCACGGCGAAAAACCTCGACGAAGTGATCGAGGAACTGAAAACAGGAAAATTTTCCAATATTGCCGAACGGAGCGGACGCGAGCAGGACAAAGAAGACGGCGGCGGACTGGAAGAATTGAGGAAAGACGGCTATATGTGATCATAAAAAAACGACACACCGGAAAAACGGTGTGCCGTGAAATTATTAGCTTTCGCTATCAGCTTTTTCTTCTTTTGGCTACGAAAATGACCGTGGAAGCGGCTGCGAGCGCGATGATGCCCGAAAGGATGCCGATATCGGCTGTCTGCGCGGCGGTCGTAACCGCTGCGTCGGGAGCTGCGGTTTCGGCGGGGGCTGCGGCTTCGGTTTCGGGAGCTGCCGTTTCGGCGGGCGGGTCCGCTTTGGCGAAAGTGACATAGGTGAACGAACCGGATTTTTCATTGGTGAACTGGATATAAACGGTATGAACTCCGCCGGAGATCGCTGCGGGCGCTTTGAATTCCTGAGCGAACGTGGATTCCCATCCGCCAGTGAAGCCGATCTCATAGGAACAGACCGGGCTGCCGCTCTTGTAATCGTCGATATACACATTCAGCGTGGTGGTGCTGTCATCGTCGTTGCCGTAACTGAAGAAGATGGTCATTTCTTTAGCGCCGTCTGTTCCGAAATCAACGTCTTCAAAGTATACGATGTCGTTTGTGGAGGAATAGCCGACGCCGTAGCCGTCGACGAATTGTATGGGCTGACCGCTGCCGCCCTGATCCTGGGTGGTATCGTCGTCGATGAGCGTGACGTCGGGAGTCACTTCGATTTTAGCGAACGCATCATATTTTGCCGATACATTCATCGCGAGACCGCACACAAGCAGAACGGTCATGAGAAGAAGCGCGAATTTTTTCATGTTTTCCTCATCCTTTTTTAAAATTTAATCCGCCATATAAACTATGCCGGGACTATACTATAACACAGGATGAAGGATTTGTCAATAATAAAAGACGGACATATTTTTCATATGTCCGTCCCGGATCCGGACCGGCCGGAGGATCAGATTCTTTTTCTCGAGACCGCGAACGCGAGAAGAGCAGCGGCTGCGGCAAATACTGCGGCCGAAACTGCGTCATAGGTCTGAGCCGCTGCGGGAGCTTCGGCAGCGGGGGCTTCTTCGGCTGCTGCAGGGGCTTCTTCGGCTGCGGGAGCTTCGGTTTCGGGTGCCGGAGGCGTGTAGGCGGCTCCCAACACAAGGAAATTGTCGATTTCATCGCTGGGCGGCCATACGGCTGCGGGAAGGGTCTTGTAGCAGACTTCGCCGCCGTCATAACGGTCCATATACGTGAAGAGCACGGGAACGCTCAGGCCTTCCTTGACCGCTTCGCCGCCGTCGATGGTAGCCCAGGGGATCATGCATTCGATGACATAGCCCTTGTCGTTGTAAACGGCTTTGCCCGTCACAATGCCGGTCAGGTCGGATACGTCGCCGTAATGCGTGCGGGGAGAAAGGCTGCCGTCGGCGTATGCGCCGATGGTAAGCCAGCG
>CAZVPD010000086.1:0-7936 GCA_964628455.1 uncultured Lachnospiraceae bacterium | reverse complement strand
GGAATGTTGCCGGCGAATACGAAGGAAGCCTGAGTCGCGATCAGCAGTACAAACAGAAAAACAGTGATTTTTTTTATCATATGCATCCATCCTCCATAATCATTTGTTAATAATATACTATAACAATATTTACGATTTGTCAATAGATGAATGGACAAATTTAAGCTGTCAACTTTGTAAATATTGAACAAATCGTTAAAATACATAGTTGAATACGTCTTGTATTTAAAAACAGGATAGATCCGAACGCAGGGAGAAAAGGAACATACATAAAATCAAGCATGAAAAATAACATATAGATGTTGCAAAAAAACGTCATGCATGCTATAATAAATGCATCCGTGCGGATGATCAAAACAGCTTAAAATAATATAAATATACATATCCTAAGGAGAAACAAACGATGAAGTATCGAGAATTCGGTAAAACCGGCCGGATGATATCACAGGTCGGATTCGGCTGCATGCGTCTGCCCGAAGTCGAAAACGACGGCAAGTGGACCATCGACGAAGAAAAAGCCATTCCCATGCTCCGCCGCGCCTACGAGAAGGGCGTCAACTATTTTGATACCGCCGTGTTCTACTGCCACGGAAACAGCCAGTATACCCTCGGACGCGCGGTCAAACCCTTTCGGAATGAAGTCATGCTTTCGACCAAGCTGCCTCTCGACATGGTCAAAAAAACCGATGATTTTAAAAAAGTGCTGCATCAGTCGCTTGAACGGCTGGATACGCCCTATATCGATTTCTATCACTTTCACGGGATCGGCAAAGGGGGATTCGACAGTGTTATCGCGCCCATGAAACTCATGGACGAAGCGAGGAAAGCCATGGACGAAGGGCTTATCCGACATATTTCCTTTTCGTTCCATGATTCCGCAGACAATATGAAATACCTGATAGAAAGCGGAGAAATTTTTTCGTCGGTGCTGCTTCAGTATAACCTGCTTGACCGTTCCAACGAAGAAGCGATCGCATACCTGCACGAAGCGGGGCTGGGAACCGTTATCATGGGTCCGGTGGCCGGCGGAAGGCTTGCCGCTCCCTCCGAGCTGTATGAAAGACTGCTCGGAAAGAAAAACGCCTCGACATCCGAGCTGGCTCTGCGCTTTGTTCTCGGCAATCCGAATGTATCCTGCGCCCTGTCGGGAATGACCAATATCGAAATGGTCGAACAAAATACGGACATCGGGGACGACGATGTCCCGATGACGGAAGACGACCACAAAAAGGCTGCCGTCATGATGGAGGAACTGAAGAAATTCTCCGACCTCTACTGCACGGGCTGCGAATACTGCATGCCCTGTCCGCAGGAAGTGGAGATCCCCCGCCTTTTTGACGCGTGGACCTACTATAACGTATACGGCATGAAGCAAAACGGACTTCATATGTACGCCCGCCTCAAAAAGAAAGCCGAAGACTGCATCGAATGCGGCGAGTGTCTGACAAAATGCCCTCAGCACATTGAAATCCCGACCAGGATCAAGGAAATCGGAGCAATTCTGGGCAAATAACCCGGTCAAAATAAAATAAAAAAATCAGGGGGACACCGTTATGTCTGATAAAGTGCGTCTTGCCGTTGCCGGCACAAGCGGGCGGGGAACCGGTCATGTGAATACTCTTGCGTGTATGTCCGATGTCGAGCTCGTTGCCGTCTGCGATGTCTATGAGGACCGTGTTCAGAACGCGAAAAAATCAGCCGAAAAAATACAGGGCGGCAGCGTTTCCGCCTACACGGACTATAAAGCCATGATCGCCGCCGGAGGGATCGACGGAATCGTCGTCGCATCATCGTGGGATTCGCACGGATACATTGCCGCTGCGGCCCTGAATGCCGGCATCTACACGGCTGTCGAATGCGGCGGAGCGTCGTCGGTCGACGAATGCTGGCAGATCGTGCGTGCCTATGAAAAAACCGGAGCGCACTGCATGTATCTTGAAAACTGCTGCTACGGGCGCGAGGAAATGACGCTGCTGCGCATGATCAAAGAGAATATGTTCGGAGAGATCATTCACGCTCAGGGCGGATATGAACATGACCTGCGCGACGAGGTTGCTTACGGCCATGAGCGCCGTCATTACCGATATGACAATTACCGCCACCGCAACGCCGAACTGTATCCCGCCCATGCCCTCGGCCCGATGCAGAAATACGTCGGCATCAACCGCGGAAACCGTATGCTGACCCTCGTGTCCATGGCATCCAAAGCACGCGGACTTCACGACTATATCGTCAGGAGCAAAGGACCCGAAAGCGAATACGCGTCTCATGAGATCAACCAGGGAGACGTCGTCAATACCCTGATCAAATGCGCGCACGGGGAAACGCTGCTGCTTACGCATGATACCACCCTACCCCGCCCCTATTCGAGAGCCGGCCGCGTTCAGGGGACCCGCGGCTTGTGGATGGAGGACAAGGCTTCCGTCTATCTCGAAGGAAAAAGCCCCGACCATACATGGGAAGCCTTTTCCGAATATCTGAATGATCCTGCTTATGAACATCCCCTCTGGACGGAATTCCGCACGAAGGGAGTTGAAGGCGGACACGGCGGTATGGACTATCTCGTTCTGCGCGCCTTTATCGAAAGCGTACGGAATCAGGCGGAACCCCCGCTCGACGCATACGACGCCGCAGCCCTTATGGCGGTCACCGCGCTTTCCGAACAGTCGATCATGCTCGGGTCGGCCCCTGTCGCCATCCCCGACTTTACCGACGGAAAATGGATAAAGCGCGGCGCGGCTCCGAAAAGCAAATACGCGCTGGACGCTGTTCATTATGATCTGTTTGAGTAATCAGCCCGAAAACGGATAAAATCATGAAAGAAACCGATATAGGCATCATCGGAACGGGAAACCGGGGCATGTTTCTGCTTTCGGTTCTCTGCGGCATCAAAGGCGTCAGGGTCAGTGCCGTATGCGACCTCTATGAAGACCGGCGCGCCGCCGCGAAAGCAGCGGCTGAAGCCGCACAGGACAGGATTTCCGTCCGTTCCTATGCGGATTACCGCGAACTGCTCGTAAGCGGTATAGACGCGGTCGTGATAGCCACGTCGTGGGAGACGCATATCTCCATAGCGGCCGAAGCGATGGAGAACGGAATCCGGCCGGGGATCGAATGCGGGGGAGCCTCGTCCCTTGACGAATGTTTCCGCATGGTCAGGACATTCGAGAGAACGGGCGTCCCTCTGATGTACCTTGAAAACTGCTGCCGGGGACGGGAAGAGATGACCCTGCTCCGTATGATACGCAAGGGCTGTTTCGGAAAGGTCGTCCATGCGGCGGGAGGATATCAGCACGATATACGGTCGCTGGTCGCCGCGCGGAATTCCGGCAGGATGGCGCGTTTTGAGAGCTATATGCACCGCAGCGCGGAAATATATCCGTCGCATGAACTCGGTCCTATCATGCAGTACCTTGACATAAACCGCGGAAACAGATTCACTTCGCTTGTATCCGTGACATCGAAAGCCGCGGGCATGCGCGCTTATAACGGAGAAAACGCGGTTCAGGGGGATGTTGCCACAACTTTTATCAAATGTGCCGGCGGCGAAAGCGTGACACTGACCTACGATACCACGCTTCCGCGCCCCTATTCCCGCGCCGGACGCGTGCAGGGCACGCGCGGCATCTGGACCGAAGACAATGCGTCGGTTTACCTTGAAGGCATAAGCCCCGGAGAAACATGGGAACCGTTTTCGCGCTATACGGACGACGAGGAATTCGAACATCCCGTCTGGACGCAGTTCAGGAAGGACGGGACCGGTTCCGGAGGTCACGGCGGTATGGACGACCTGATCATGCGGGATTTTACCGGCTGCGTCAGGGAAAACAAACCTTTTCCGATCGATGTTTACGATGCGGCGGTCATCATGGCGGTTACCGTTTTATCCGAACAATCGATCGCCTCGGGCGGTTGCCCGGTGCCGTTTCCCGATTTTTCGGACGGCAGATGGATGAAAAACAAAAATCCGATGATCTGGACCCAATCAATCGATTAAATAAATTTATACAAGAGATAAAGGAGCAAAACAACCGGTATGAGCGACACCATCAAAGAAAAAGGCGGTATATCGGTCGAGACCGACCATATATTCCCGATCATTAAAAAATGGCTTTATTCGGAAAAAGAGATATTCCTCCGCGAAATCGTTTCAAACGCCACCGACGCGATCACCAAGCTTAAAAGGCTGTCCTCTCTCGGACACGTAAGCGACATCGGGAGTGATTTTAAGATCACGGTTACGATCGATAAGGAAGCGGGGACTTTGACCGTATCCGACAACGGGATCGGTATGACCGAAGAGGAAGTGCGCAGCTACATCTGTCAGATCGCGCTGTCCGGGGCCCTTGATTTTATTCAGAAATATGAAGGCGACAGCAAGGACAGTGCGCCGGCCGGCATTATCGGCCATTTCGGACTCGGTTTCTATTCGTCTTTTATGGTCAGCGATTCGGTTGATATCATCACCCGCTCGTATGACGGCTCCCCTGCGGTGAAGTGGATCTGCACCGAAAGCGGCGAATATGAAATGTATGACGGCGAACGCGCCGAACGGGGCACCGATGTCGTCATGCACATCTCCGATGACGAAAAAGAATACCTTGAAGAGAGCAAGATACGTTCGATCCTGAATAAATACTGTTCTTTCATGCCTGTCGCGATCTACCTTGTCGTTGAAGGCAAGGAAGAAGATAAAGATAAAGAAGATAAAGAGGAACACGACAGCGAATGCACCTGTGAGCATAAAGACGACGGGGACCACGAGTGTACCTGTGACCATTCGCCCAAACCGATCAACGACACGCATCCCCTGTGGCAGAAACTGCCATCCGAATGCACCGATGAGGATTATAAGAACTTTTACGGAAAAGTTTTCACGGATTTCCGTGAACCGCTGTTCCATATCCATATAAACGCCGATTATCCGCTGAACTTCAAAGGCATTCTGTATTTCCCGCGCATCAATCACGAATACGACAGCCTTGAAGGCCAGGTCAAGCTTTATTACAACCAGGTGTTCGTCGCAGACAATATCAAGGAAGTTATTCCCGAATATATGCTGATGCTCAAAGGCGTGCTCGACTGCCCCGAACTGCCCCTTAACGTTTCACGCAGCTATCTTCAGAACAGCGGTTATGTTTCGAAAATATCCGCCCACATCGTAAAAAAGGTCTGCGATAAACTCAACGGGATGTTCAATACCGAACGCGAAGCATACGAAAAACTGTGGGACAGCCTGAAGCTGTTCGTCGAATACGCATCCCTCCGCGACCGGAAATTCTATGACCGCGTAAAAAACTCCGTTCTTTTCCCGGTCATAGGAGGCGGCTATAAAACGGCAGCCGAATACCTTGAGGCAGCCAAAGAGACAAATGCGGGCGTCATCTGGTACGCGACCGATAAAATCGCACAGGCTCAGTACATCGCGATGCTTCAAAGTCAGAATATCGGTGTAATCCTGCTCGATAAGCTGATTGACACCCAGTTTATATCGACGGTCGAGAATGACAGCACGGGTGATAATAAAATTAAATTCCTGCGCGTCGACTCCGATGTCGCCTCCGCTGTCAAGGGCGACGGCGAGGAATATAAAAGCGATGAACTCGCGGAGCTTTTCAAAAAAATTTCGGGGGAAGAAAAACTTACGGTTAAATTCGAAACGCTTAAAGAAACGCGCATACCTGCGCTGATGACCGTATCCGAACAGTCCCGCCGTATGGAAGATATGATGAAGATGTACCGCATGAACGGCGGAGAGGAAAAAGAAACTTTCAAACTTCCCTTTGACGCAACGCTTGTCCTGAACTCGGCCAGTCCCCTGATCCGTAAACTCGGTGAAAAACCCGGTTTGCCTGAAACCGAAACTGCGGTACGGCAGATATACAGGCTTGCCCTTCTGTCTCAGCGTCAGCTGACGGCCGACGAACTTCAGTCGTTTTTATACGACAGTTTCAGCATCATCGAGAAGACGGTCAATTAAAGGTTAAATCCCGTCGGCATTTCGGAGAAAGTACTTCATGGACGCAAGACAGATTATCGGCGCCAATATCGGTGCGCTGAACCTTGAATACGGTTCGTTCAGTGAACGCAGGCTCGCGCATATCCGCGAACGCGCCGTTTATCTGCACGGCAAAACGGGCGATTTTCGCGAACTTTCAGCCTGGATGGAAGCCGTCCGTGAATTATACCGTGAAATTTTATCGGATGAAGAGTCCGGGTTTGACGCGGGAACCGTCTGCGAGCCGAACAGACGGAATTTTGCGGTGATGCGTTCAGCGCTGCACATCAGCGACAGAATATGCTTCAGCCGCGTCCTTCTGGACACAGCGCCCCGCCGGATCGCGGCGGAGGATCTTCTTATGACGGACATCGCGCCGAAAATGCCCAACCGCATCGCATATCTCAGAAATGTTTATGCCGATGCGGCATACAGCCGGTTCGGCGCCGTGCTCCGCGAACCTACAGTCACCTACTGCGATGATTTCACCGCGGTCTGTGAAGATGTCTATTACGGGCGGGCTTCCCTCTGCATCATCCCCATCGAAAATTCTGCGGAAGGCAGGCTGGCTGTTTTCCGTAATCTTATCAATAAATACGAACTGAAAATAGTGATGACCTGTCCCGTGCCGAGCCCGGGCAGCGGAAACGAAACGAGGTTCGCCCTTTTAAAGAAAAATTTCGAAAAAATGACGCTTTTGGGACAGCCGAAGAAAACGGATATGTTTGAGTTTTCCGTGACTTTTTCAGGTACGGACCCGGATTCCGCCAGCCTTTCGGATATTCTGACCGCAGGCCGGTGCTTCGGGCTGAAGCTCTGTAAAGTCGATTCTTCGCCTGTTTCGTATTCCGATACCGAATATGTTTATAATATTGTATTCTGCACCGACGGCGCGGAATTCGCCTGCTTTGTCCTGTGGCTGTCGCTTGAAGCACCTCAGTTTATGCCTGTCGGACTTTATCCTCACCTTTTATGAATGATTTCAAGGACATCGATCCGGAGACCGTACGCAGCCGTCTTGAGAAACACAGGGACCGCCTGATCGAGGTTCACTCTTCTCTTCCTTCGACAAACACCCGGCTGATGCGGCTGGCATCCGAAAACGCGGGCGATTATCCGTATGCCTCCGTCATCGCGGTCACGCAGACGGAGGGAAGGGGGCGTTTTTCGCGCCGATTTTATTCGCCCGCAGGCGCGGGTCTGTATATGAGCGTGCTTCTGCCCTGCCCTTCCTATGCTCCGGATTCGCTTCCCCTTACCGTTACGGCAGGCGCGGCGGCGGCCGAAGCAGCTGAAGCGGTATCGGGCGTTCCGATCCGGATAAAATGGGTCAACGACCTGACGGACGGTGTAAAGAAACTCGGAGGGATCCTATGCGAGAGTTCGTCCGACAGTTCGGGCAAGCGTTATGTCGTCGCGGGATTCGGGATCAATATCACAGCCGCGGGATTTCCGCCCGAAATCGCGGATACGGCTGTTTCTCTCGAACAGCTGGGCGGATACGCGGACCCCGCGCTTCTGGCCGGAGAACTGCTGCGCAGGCTGGATGTATATCTGGAAAAACCCCGGGAAGAAATACTGGCGGCTTATCGCGCACGGATGACGCTGACCGGGAAGCGCATACGGTTTTACGGTTCCTCCGAGGGTGAGGGGATCGTTCTGGGCACGGACAGTGCCGCAAGACTGCTTATACGGACGGAAAACGGCGTCAAAGCCCTTGACTCCGGAGAAATTACACTGAACCCGGTTATATAAAAATAGAGGACGGAGTGTGGATGAAATGAGTGATTATCTTTCACGTTACAGGGAATGGCTGGAAAGCGCCGGGACCGATGCCGAAACCAAAGCGGAACTGACGCTTATAAAGGATGACGACAACGAGATCAGAGAGCGTTTTACTTCCTGTCTTGAATTCGGAACCGCCGGTCTGCGCGGCAG
>CAZVPD010000085.1:2615-16589 GCA_964628455.1 uncultured Lachnospiraceae bacterium | reverse complement strand
CGATCAGGTTGCCTTTGTAGCCTTCGGCTGCTGTTCTCGCGTATGGACTGTCGAAGTTAACAATAGCCGTTTCCGCAATATTCATGTATTCCCTGAAGGAATTAATATATTGCTCCAGAGAGTGAAAATAATCCACATGGTCAAGTTCGATATTGGTGATAACCGCCGTTGAAGGAAAAAAAGACAAAAAAGAGTCGGTATATTCACAGGCTTCGAATATAAAATGTTCCGATCCGCCCGAACGGTAAGCGGTGCTGACCTGTCCCCCGTTTTTCATGCCATCGTATTCCGCACCGCTGACTACCGTAGGGTCCGTTCCGCTTTCTATCATAATCGCAGCCGTCATCGAAGTCGTTGTACTTTTCCCGTGTGTTCCGGCAATGCCGATGCGTTTTTTATAGCCCCGCATCAGCCATCCCAGATAGACCGCTCTCGTTATGCACGGTATTCCTCTCAGACGGGCCGATTCGAGTTCCTCGTTTTCCTCTGCTATAGCTGCCGTATAAATGACGACATCGCAGTTTTCGATGTGCCGTGCGTCATGCCCGATATAAACGCAGATACCGGACTTTCGCAGCTTTTCCGTAATTTCCGACCCGCTGCGGTCGCTGCCTGTTACTTTGTAACCGATATCCCGTGATATTGCAGCCAGTGAGGACATGGAAATACCCCCGATTCCGATAAAATGAAGCTTGTTCGCGTTCCGGGGCATTATGAAAGAGTTATGACTCATGTGATATTTTACCAGCCTTATGTGTTTTTTTGAGCGTTACGGCATTATTTTATTTTTTTATTATTGTCTTTATTGTTTATTTTATCTGTTTCTTAAGCATAATGTAATAGTTCTTTTATAGAAATATTGCTTTTTTGATTTATATCTGTCATATTTCGAATATATAATGATCATAATGGGATTATAAACTCAGCTTGCAGGAGGAATATTCATGACAATCACCGACATCAAGGTCAGAAAGTTATTTGATGACGACGGTCCCATGAAGGCAATTGTCTCGGTTACTTTCGATCATCAGCTCGCTCTGCATGACATAAAAATCATAAACGCCCGTGACAAATTTTTTATCGTCATGCCCAGCCGCAAAAATCCGGACAATACCTATCGTGATATTGTTCACCCCATCAACGCCGAATTTCGGACTATGCTCGAAAACGCATTAATCGAAGCTTATGAAGCCGAACTTCGGAACACGGTGAATCCTTCTTCCGGTTTACCGGATTCGGGTGATGATACCGGCGAATAATTTTTGTCTGTGCTTTTTTTCTGCTTTCCGATACCGGAATGTACCGTGTTTTTACGGTGCGTTTTTTTGTTTTTTTATAGCCGTCAGTTTCGGTAGGATTTGTTCGGTTCCGGAATAGAAGTCCTGAAATGTATCCAGAAGCCGCTCATATATTATACGGTTTTCCTCGTTCGGGGTATACTCCCGAACCGTCCGGTTAAATTTTTCACAAACCGCAAAACTGTCAAAGATACCCGCGCCGACACCGCCGCAAATAACGGCTCCGATAGATGTGGCTTCGCCGATGTTTTCCGGTACGGATAAACGCCTTTTGAATATATCGGCGAAAATACGGAGCCAGACGTCGCTTTTGGCTCCTCCGCTCACCATGATGACCGCTTCATCGCCCGAACGCGACCCGAATATATCGAGGATCAGTTTCAGATTACACGCGGCGCCTTCAAGCACCGAACGTATGATATCCGCACGGGTTGTTTTAAGAGTCAATCCGAGAAATCCTCCGCAGGCTTCCGGATTCCACCTCGGACAGCGTTCTCCCATCAGATAAGGCATATAAACGAGGCCGTTCGAACCTGCGGGAGAGGTCGACGCTTCCGCAGTCATTTCATCATAAGGGGTATTCCGTCCGTTAAAGAAAGTCGATCTCAGCCAGCTGAGCGAATATCCTGCAGCCTGCATGGAACAGCACGGCGCGAATAACCTATCGTCGGGGTGAATGATGTTGTATGTCTGCATGCCCGGATCGAAATGCGGCTCTTTTGACGCCATCGAAATCCAGGCTGAACTCCCTACCGAACAGTATATGCTGCCGTCATGCCAGGCGCCGGAACCGACACAGGCCGCGGCGCCGTCACCCGCACCGATCACAACGGGTGTCCCCTCGCACAGACCTGTTTCGGCAGCTGCATCCCGTTTTATTTTCCCTGCAATTGCCGTGGACGGGTATGCGTCGGGCAATATCGAACGGCGCAAACCTGCGGCGCTGATCAGTTCGTCGGACCATTCTTTTTTACGAATATCAAAAAGATTGCTGCCCGACGCGTCGCTGTAGTCGGTGACGGCGGAACCGGTCAGTTTATAAATGATGTAGTCCTTGGCCTGCATGATTTTTTCGGTTTTATGATAGTTATCCGGTTCGCTTTCATGAAGCCACATGATTTTCGATCCGAAATACGAGGCGCTCGGACGGGCACCCGAAATTCTGTAAAAACGCTCTCTGCCCACAAGATTCCCGAGTTTTTCCGCCTGCGGTGCGGAACGGTTGTCCGCCCATATCATGGACCGGCGGAGCGGATTGCCCGACTTGTCAACCGGAAGGCAGCCCATCATCTGGGCGCTGAAACTTACCGCTTCAATGGCGGAAGGAGCAATCCCCGTTCTTTCAAGCAGCCTTAAGGTGGATATGCGGACCGCATTCCACCAGTCGCCGCAGTCCTGCTCCGCACAGCCCGCAGCCGGATAATAAGTCGGATATTCTGCTGTTTCCGAGTCGGTCAGACGGCCGTCCGTATCATACAGCAGGGCTTTATTGCCGCTTGTTCCGATATCATGAGCGAGTATATAAGATTTCGGCATCAATACAATCATCGCTTTCCCGGGATGAAAATTTGAACGGATCCGCTTTCGGGTCCCGGCTGAACTATTATTATACTCCGGTCGGGCGTAAAATTCAAGCCGGTATTATTTATTATTTACAATTCAAATTACGTATGATATAATAGCGCATGAAATATAATCCGGTTTACAGGATATTCTATTAATCTATAATGAATGAGGGATAATTCCATGGAAATGAACCGCAGTATTAAAAAATACAGGGATTTTTATGCGGTAAAACCCGATGCGCCTGTCTATATGCGCGAATTCGGCTATTATGCTCTTGAAAAATGGATTTCCGAGGGTTATCTCAAAGATTACGGAGAACTGCACCGCCTGTGCCGTTTCGATGACGCGGCTGTGGAAAACATCTTCGGACTGGGATGGTGCGAGGCTGCTTTCCGGCCTGCATTTGAAACGAAAGTTCTGGAGGACCGCAGCGAATACGAGCTGGTTCAGGATAACGCGGGACGGGGCGTTTTGTTTTTCAAAGGCCGGCGGAACGGTTTTATGCCCGAATACGTGTCACATCCCGTCAAGGACATAAAAAGCTGGGAAGAAAATTGTAAGTGGAGGCTGAATCCCGATTCTGAGAGGCTGAAGGAAGAAGAAGCGGATGCCGCACAAATGGCCAAAACAGCCGCCGCGACCGGCCGGATGGTATCGCAAAGGGTTATAGGCGGTTATATGTATCTGAGAAGCCTTATAGGACCGCTTGAACTGGTCTACATGTTTTATGATAATCCCGCTTTGATTCATGACTGCATGAAAACCTGGCTGTCTCTGGCCGACGCCGTATGCGCCGCTCATCAGAAGCATCTGACGTTTGACGAACTGTTTCTCGCGGAAGATATATGCTACAATGTCAGTTCCTTGATTTCACCTGATATGATGCGCCGGTTCCTGTTTCCGTATTATCAGCAGTTGATCGCAAATATTAAAAAGCGTCAGTCGGACAACAGACATTTATATATTCAGATCGACACGGACGGATTTGCCGAATGTACGATTGATGTATACCGTGAAATAGGGATGGATGCAATGAGTCCTTTTGAAGTCGCAGCCGGATGTGATGTCGTCCGGACGGGAGAAAAATATCCCGGCCTGGTGATTTCCGGCGGCATCGACAAACGCGTGCTGGCTCAGGGACGGGATGCGATCGACCGGATGATCGAGCGGATCATGCCGGCAATGCGCCGCCGCGGCGGATATCTTCCGACATGCGACCACGGCGTGCCCGAAGAAGTTCCCTTTTCCGACTACATATACTTCAGGCGCCGTCTGTCGGAATATGCGGATTAAAGGCATAAAAAAAACAGCCGCTGACGGGAAGCCGCAGCGGCTGAATGATTGAATCGGGGTCAGATCCCGCTGGCGCCGTAATTCGAGAGGACTCTGGCCGAGGGGTCGCTGACGTCGCAGCCTTTCCACTTTTTATTGGGCATCCAGAAACCTCTGATCATTTCCGCCTGACCGGGATAATATTTTTCGAAAAGATCGCGGTACAGCAATGATTCTTTCGTAAACGGAGAAGCATACGGGTATTTTTGACCGGCATCCGAAAGCTCTTCATCGGTATATTTCATGCCGGCGTATTTTTTCAGGCAGTCAACCATGGAATGGCCTACGGCGTCGCTGAACGCGGCCTTTTCACGGTGTAAAATCGAACGGGGCAGATAATCGCCTTCAAACGCACGGCGGAGCAGATATTTGCCTTCTCCGTAAACATTCATCTTTTTCATAGGGTCGACGGACATGACATATCGGACAAAGTCCAGGTCGCCGAACGGTACGCGCGCTTCCATCGAATTTGAGGAAATGCAGCGGTCGGCGCGAAGGACGTCATACATATAGAGCTCACGCAGGCGTTTTTCCGCTTCTTTTTGAAATTCAACCGCATCCGGTGCAAAATCCGTGTATTTATATCCGAATATTTCATCGGATATTTCTCCGGTCAGCAATACCCTTATATCCGTCGTATCATGGATTGCGCGGCAGATCAGATACATGCCTATACTCGCCCGAATCGTTGTGATGTCATAGGTCTCAAGAATGCGGACAACCGTTTCAAGTGCATTCAGGACGTCGTCTTCGCCGATGATGACCTCGGTGTGGTCGCTTCCGATAAAAGCTGCGGCTTGTTTTGCGTATTTCAGGTCTATTGCGTCCGCGTGCATGCCGATCGCAAAAGTGCGGATCGGTTTATCCGAACATTTTGCGGCTACGGAACATACAAGGGAACTGTCAAGACCTCCGCTTAATAAAAAGCCCAGCGGAGCATCGGCGTCAAGCCTTTTCTTTACCCCCGCCACGAGTTTATCGTGAATGTTTCCGCATATCGTGTCGAGATCGTCATAACATATTTCATTCACTTCGGCGATATCACAGTAACAAACGAATTCACCGTCCGCCCAGTAATGTCCGGGCGGGAAAGGATAAGTACGGTCGGTCAGCCCGAGCAAACTCTTCGCTTCGCTTGCGAAGAGCATATTTCCCTGCCTGTCCGTACCGTAAAACAACGGGCGTATTCCGATCGGATCGCGGGCTGCGATAAAGGATCGTTTTTTGGAATCATATAAGATCATCGCAAATTCCGCATCAAGCCGGCAGAACATGTCAAGTCCGTATTCATAGTACATCGGAAGCAGAATTTCACAGTCCGACTCGCTTGCGAAAGCATATTTTTCCGAATACCTGTCCCTTAATGTGCGGAATCCGTATATCTCGCCGTTGCAAACCAAATAATCGCCGTTCATTGAAAAAGGCTGCATACCCTTTTCGTTTAGTCCCATGATAGCAAGGCGATGAAAGCCCAATAATCCCGAACCCGTGTCGATGATTTTTGTGGCATCCGGACCTCTGTAAACAGTCCGTCCGAAACACTCCGTAAATTCGGGATAAGTTATTTTTTTTCCTGTAAAACCGAAAATCGAACACATAAAGCAGCACCCCGACAAATAAATTCAACCTGTTGTTTCAGGACGGACGTTGTTGCCCGCGGTGCCACCTGATTTATCAAAGCTGCCGCTCTGATCTCTTTCTGCTTCGTTTTATAAAGCATAACTGTTTAACATACAGTTATTCGGCGCACCTACTGCCTGTAAAAGGTTCGGATTGCAGCTCCGAAGTGTTATTCATACGGGCTCCGGCTGCGAAGTTTTCACTGTCCTTCACTCACTGTAAACGATTTCCCGTATTACTTCTCTTCATCATAGCTTTTACTTACAGCACAAAAAGGCGCTGCGGGTTATCCCACAGCGCCTTTGCTATACATATTATTATAGTATATTTTCCCCGATTTGTCAACCGTTTTTTCGATTTTTCCTGTTTTTGTCATTATATATGTTTTTTTAACGCGGTTTCGACTTTTTTTGTATATTCCGACTTTATTCCTTGATTTCGGACAGATCGTCTGAAGGCTCGTTTTCGGGAGGAAATTCTCCGGGAAGCGCCGCTTTGAGCGACCGGATCGCCACTTCGATTTGACTGCCGTCGGGTTCTTTTGTTGTCAGCCGCTGCATCCATAAACCCGGTGCGGCAAGGATCCGTGTAAACAGATTGTTATGCCTGCCTGTCAGCATCAGCAGTTCGAATCCCCCGCCCACGATGACCGGCAGCAGCAGCAGTTTGAAAAGCACCCGGATAAGCGCATTTTCCCATGTGATAAAAGGCAGGGAATATACCATAATGCTCAGGGCGAGCATGACGAAGATAAAACTTGTTCCGCACCGAGGGTGAAAACGCGAAAACTTTTTTGCATTTTCAACGGTCAGCTCGGTGCCCGACTCATAGCAGAAAATAGATTTATGTTCGGCTCCGTGGTATTCGAATGTGCGCCGGATATCGCGCATGAAGGATATGACCCGGATATAACCGACGAATATAGCAATTTTTATTAGTCCTTCGATCAGGTTCTTAAACCATCCGATACCGCCTGCGGCGCCGTCCACAAGTTTTGTAAGCCATATCGGAAGAAAGAAGAACAAACCGAAACCCAGCAAAAGTCCGAGAACCATGCTGACGGCCATCACCACGTCCATAATGTTCTTCCCGAGTTTTTCACGGAGCCATTTTTCGAATTTGGTCTCTTCGCCTTCTTCGTCGAGTCCGAGCGCTTCCGCCGATATCGAAAGAGTCTTAAAACTGAGTTTCATCATCTCGACAAAATTAATGATTCCCCGCAGAAAAGGAAGGTTCAGGATCTTATGTTTTTTTCTGACGGAAACGAATTCGCTTCCGGTTGTTTTTATCGTACCGTCGGGCATCCGCACAGAGACCGCGTAACGGTCTCGGCTTTTCATCATAACGCCTTCGATGACCGCCTGCCCGCCGACCGTGCCTGTTTTGCAAGCGGGATTCAGTTTTTCCTTGCTTTTTTTCATTCTATAATGCCGCCTTTCACGCCAAGTAAACCGTATTTTATTATAGCATATCGGGCAGATAAAAACTACAATTTTTTGTGAATAATATTCTGTTTCTGTTCTCATGTTCGGGATAAAAAAACAATATAAATCACAAAAAAAGTTATGTGTTATTGTATAATTTATCCTTAGTTCCCGAACTCTTTCATGTTCATATTGACAGCGATTTTAATCGGTGATATAATAAACGGTATCTTGATGATGGGGGTATCTATGAAAATTCTGCATTTGTTTTTACTGCGTGCCATAACGGCGATACTGCTTTTTCCGTTCCTTCTTTCGGCTTTTTCCTGTGCCGGGAACAGCGCAAATACCGCGCCGGAAACCGCAGCGTTTGTCACCGAAAGCGGAATCGAAACAGCGGAAACCATACCCGAACCCGCTTTGCCCGACGTCAAATACGACGGAGCCGAATTCAGTCTTCTTATTTCCTCAAACGAAGAGAGAGGAACGGTGAAGAATGATTTTGCCGCAGCCGAACAGAACGGGGAGACGATAAACGACGCCCGTTTTATCCGAAACCTTGCGATTGAAGAAAAGTATAACGTGGACATCGTCGATTATCCGGTCAACGTCGGCCATAACGGTCCCGGTCTTACCGCCATAAAAAAATCTGTGGCCGCCTCGGATTTTGCCTATGATGCCGCCATGATGGCAGGATACGATACCTGTGTCCTCGCCTATACCGACTATCTGATCGATTTGAATTCTTTGGAATACATCGACCTTTCACAGCCCTGGTGGGACCAGAAAGCAAACGCCGACCTGACCATAGCGGGCAAGATGTTTTATACGACGGGTGACATCAGTACGGCCGATAATGACGCCACATATGCCGTGCTCTTTAATAAAAAATTGGTAACCGATTACGGTCTGGATGATTTTTACGGTCTTGTCAACGAGGGAAAATGGACGATCGATGCGTTTATCACTGCCGTTACCCAGGTTCATTCCGACCTTGACGGCAACGGTGAATATGACACGAACGATTTATTCGGAGCTTTGTTATGGGATGACACGATGATGGGTGTCGTCAACGCAACCGGAGACAAATGCTGCACAGTCAATTCCGAAGGGCAGATCGAACTCACATTGAATACGCCCGAAGTGATCGAGATGATTTCAAAATATTTTTCGGTGGCTCTCGATAAAGAGATCTGTCATACCTATCAGCGTAAAAACTGGGACGGCATCGCTGCGGTCAATATGTTCAGTTCAAATCAGGCGTTGTTTTTTATTAAACAGCTGATGGACGTCGGATTTATGCGGAACATGGACGCCGACTTCGGTGTTTTGCCCTATCCCAAGCTGAATGAAACGCAGGACAGTTGCTACCATACCGTCGGTTCCTGGCATTCCGTCTTCTTATGTGTTCCCGTTGTTCAGGAGGACAGGGAACGTACGGGAGTCCTGCTTGAAGCGCTGGCAGCAAAGTCTGTCACCACGCTTACGCCCGCTTATTATGAAATATCCCTTAAAGGTAAATATACGCGTGATACCGAAAGCACCGAAATGCTGGATTTGATCCTTGCCACACGGACATATGACCTCGGCTGGTATTATGAAATCGGCGGGTATAACGAACAGGTCATGAATATGCTGCGCAATTTCAAAGACGAGTTCTCTTCGATGTATGCCAAATACGAAGCGCAGGCGCTCAAGAAAATCGATACGATCAACGAAGCATTCGGAAATCTGTCTCAGTGATCCTTGTTGCAGGCAGCAGCGGATACCGGATAAACACCGTTTAAAAGCGGTGTTTTCTTTTTCGGAACCGAAGCGCACGAAAAACACGAATGACATGGATTTTACATTCGGAAATACTCAAATCACCTGTTATCATTTTGTAAACATTGTAATAAAAATTGCGTCAGCGCGTTGACATCCGAAAATACGTGTGTTACAATTACATTGACGATGTGAAAATTAACGGTTTTTCGTGATAACAATACATGTATGATAAAGTTAAATTTATGGATTTAGGTGGTGAAATTTTTAAATGAATTCCGAAAGAAGGGAAATAATCAAGGAGCTGCTTCAGAACAAGCCCTTTATTTCTCTCCACGAGCTTGAGGTCCGATTTCCCAATATATCGTCTATGACACTGCGCAGGGACATCGAGTATTTTGAAAGCCTCGGTGAAGCTATAAAAGTACGCGGCGGCGCACGTTCGATGAAATTCATTACGACTTCGATGGAAGAGGCCTTCAACCTCCGTATGAGCGAAAATATGCAGGCCAAAGAAAAAGTCGCATACAAAGCGCTTGAGATGATCGAAACAGGCCGTTCGCTTTTCCTCGATTCGGGTACGACCATACTGAAGCTGGCGTCGCTGATCCCCGATGAACGGCTGACCGTAACGACGACAGGACCTAACATAGCGATGGAACTGATTAAAAAGAATCAGCCGATCGTGAATATCGTCGGCGGGATGCTCAACCGGGACAACATATCGGTTTCGGGCAATCAGGCGCTCCGCTTTCTCGGAGACATAAATATCGATATCGCTTTTATCGTCCCGTCCGGGATGTCGGCCTATAACGGCCTGACGAGCGGAAATTACATCGAATGCGAACTGAAGAAGCTTGTCGTCGAAAAAGCAAGAAAAGTGGTTGTTCTGATGGATGCTTCGAAACTTGACAAAACGCTTCCCTACACTTTCTGCGGCATCGGCGACATCGACGTCATCATTTCTGACCGCGAACTGCCCGATGATATCACCGCGCTGGCCGTTGAGAAAAATGTCGAAATTATTATCGCCTGATTTTTCGCCGGATTACAAATCAATGAAAAAAAAGTTTACCGGGAGGATATGAATATGGCCCAGATCATTATCATGCCCCGTCAGGGGCAAAGCGTTGAAAGCTGCGTTATAACGGAATGGAATAAAAAAAAGGGAGATGCCGTGACGGCAGGCGAGACTCTTTTCTCATACGAAACCGACAAATCTTCTTTTGAAGAAAAATCACCCGCCGACGGAACGATCCTCGAGGTGTTTGCTTCCGAAGGGGACGATGTTCCCTGCCTGGACCCTGTATGCATCATCGGTATGCCGGGAGAGGATATATCGTCGCTGACAGCCGGGTTAACACAGCCGTCCTCCTCTCCGGCCGATACCGGGAAGCCCGAGGAAAAAGCGGTTGAAGCGGCTCCGAAGGCGGCCGAAAAAACGCCTGATGTCCCGGACGGAATCACAAGAATTTCACCGCGCGCAAAAAACCTTGCCGCAAAAACCGGCGCGGACCTGGCGAAAGCCGTCGCGACCGGTCCGATGGGAAGGATCATCGAGCGGGACGTCAACAGTCTGCTTGACGCGGGATATACCGTCTCCGCCGCCAAAGCAGCCGTGGATACTGTTGTCCCTCAGCCGGCGGTTCAGGCTGCTGCCGCTACCGCGGCATCTGCCGAATATGAAGACACCAAACTGACGAACATACGCAAAGTGATAGCCAAATCCATGCACGCGTCTTTATCGAATATGGCTCAGCTCACGCTGAATTCTTCTTTCGACGCCACCGAAATAACAGCTTACCGCTCTTCTTTAAAGGCAAATGCGGAAAAGCTGGGGCTGCCGAATATTACATTCAACGATATGATCCTTTTCGCCGTCGCAAAAACCGTTCTATCACACCGCAGCGTAAACGCTCATTTCCTCGACGATTCGATCCGAACTTTTAAACACTGCAGCCTCGGTGTCGCCGTGGACACGGAACGCGGGCTGATGGTTCCGACCGTTTTCAATGCGGATACGATGACCCTTGCGGAATTATCCGCTAAAACCAAAGCCGTTATAAAAGAAACGCAGGCCGGCACGGTCAGTCCGGACCTTCTGCGCGGCGCTACGTTTACGGTGACCAATCTGGGTTCACTGGGCGTCGAATCCTTTACACCCGTAATCAATCCGCCGCAGACATGCATTCTCGGCGTCAATAACATTACTTACCGTGTGAAAGAAAACGGTTCCGCTTATCCCGCGATGGGACTTTCCCTGACGTTTGATCACCGTGCTCTTGACGGCGCGCCCGCGGCGAAATTCCTGAAAGAACTCTGTGAAAATCTTGAGAATTTCTCTCTGCTGCTTGCAAAATAAAACATCCCGGAGGTACAGAATATGTTGTATGATTTGATCATCCTCGGCGGCGGACCTGCCGGTTATAACGCGGCCGAACGCGCGGCTCACAGCGGACTCAAAACGCTGGTGGTCGAAGGACGGGCCATCGGCGGGGTATGTCTGAACGAAGGCTGCATTCCGACGAAGACACTGCTGTATTCGGCTAAAATCTACGATTATGCCAGACACGGCGAAGAATACGGAGTAAAATTCGGATCTGCCGAACTCGACCATCCTTTTGTGATCGAACGCAAAAACAAAGTGGTGAAGATGCTTGTCGGAGGCATTGCGTCAACGCTTAAAAAAGCCGGAGTCGACGTTGCCGGCGAGAACGGCGTGATTTCGGGCCGTGATCCCGAAGGTTTTTCGGTCAGGACAAATAGCGCCGAATACAAAGGAAAACAACTCCTTATCTGCACCGGCTCCCTTGCTTCCGTTCCGCCGATCGAAGGGCTCCGCGAAGCGGTTTCCTCCGGATTCGCGATGACCAACCGCGAGATCCTGGACCTGAAAAAGATCCCTGAAAAACTGGTCGTTATCGGCGGCGGCATCATCGGTCTCGAAATGGCCTCTTATTTCAATTCCGCAGGCAGCAAAGTGACCGTGGTGGAAATGCTCGATCATATCGCCGGTCCGACCGACCGTGACCTTTCCGCCGTTTTACAAAAGAATTATACGAAAAAAGGGATTTCGTTTGTCCTTAACGCAAAAGTCACTTCCGTGGGAAAAGATCGCGTCAGCTTCGAACTGGCCGGAAAACAGGAAAGCGTACCGGCGGACCTGGTTCTGGTATCCATCGGACGCCGTCCGCAGACGCAGGATATCGGCCTCGAGAATATCGGTGTATTGTGCGAGCGCGGCGCGATCCTTACGAATGAAGCGTGTAAAACAAACGTGGCTGGCGTATGGGCCGCGGGCGACGTCAACGGCAAGTCCATGCTCGCTCACACCGCTTACCGCGAAGGCGAAGTGGCGGTCAACAATATGACCGGGAAAAAAGACCGGATAAACTACCTGTCGATCCCGTCCGTGATCTATACCAATCCCGAAGTGGCCGCTGTCGGCGAAACGGAAGAAAGCGCCCGTGAAAAAGGTCTGGATATCATTGTAAAAACCATTACATGTAAAATGAGCGGCCGTTATGTCGCCGAAAACGAAGGCGGCGACGGCATCCTGAAAATAATCGTCGGCAAAGAGCATAAAAATATCCTGGGCATCCACATGATAGGCAGTTACGCTTCGGAAATCATCTACGGCGCCGCGATGATGGTCGAAAAGGAAATGCGCGTTTCCGACCTGCAGAAACAGGTTTTCCCGCATCCTACCGTTTCGGAAGTTCTCCGCGAAGCTCTTTTTTCCATATAATTCTATTTGGATCCGAATATTTTCATCCTATAAATTCCAATTCAACCAGTCAAGGAGATAAATTATGCCAAAATCACAATATGTCGATCCGTTGCAGGTATTTGAACCCGGTTTTCTGACATTCAATGATATAGCCGTCAACCGGTACGCGAAAACCCTTGCCGAGGAAAAAGAGCTATACACCAAAGAAGAAATGCTGCGTATTTACCATGACATGGTGACGATACGCGAATTCGAGACGATGCTTAATGAGATCAAAGTCAAGAGCGCATACAACGGCGTCGAATACAACAATCCCGGACCCGCGCATCTGTCCCTCGGGCAGGAAGCTTCCGCCGTAGGCGAAGCATACAGTCTGGACATCAACGACATCACCTTCGGTTCCCACCGCAGCCACGGTGAAATCATCGCCAAAGGTCTGTCCTCCATTGAAAAATTAAGCGACGACGAACTCTATGCCGTCATGAAGGAATTTCTCGGCGGATCGATCTTAAGCGTTGTCGAAGGAAAAGAAGAGATCAAAGGCAACATCAAGGATATTGCGAAAGATTTTCTGCTGTACGGCGCGCTTTCGGAAATCTTTGCCCGCACCACCGGCTTCAACAAGGGGCTCGGCGGTTCCATGCACGCGTTTTTCATCCCGTTCGGGATCTTCCCGAACAACGCGATCGTAGGCGGCAGCGCTCCCTGCGCCCTCGGCGCCGCCATCTATAAGCGCTCCAATAAGAAAAAAGGCATTGTCATCGCCAACTTCGGCGACGGCGCCTGCGGACGCGGCCCCGTTCTCGAATCGATGGGCATGTCCGTCATGGATCAGATCAAAGAACTGTGGGGCAAGGACGGCATATCCGGCGAAGGAGGTCTTCCTCTTCTGTTCAATGTTTTCAATAACTTTTACGGTATGGGCGGTCAGACAAAAGGCGAAACCGCCGGATACGGAATGCCCGCAAGACTCGGAGCCGGTTTTGCCCCCAATCAGATGCACGCCGAAAGCGTCAACGGCTATAACCCCCTGGCGGTCATCGACGCTGTCACGCGCAAGAAAAAACTCCTCCTCGAAGGGAAAGGTCCGGCACTTCTCGAAGTAAAAACCTACCGTACGACAGGCCACAGCCCCTCCGATTCATCCACATACAGAACCCCCGAGGAAATCGAAGCGTGGCGCGATGCCGACCCGATATCCGCGTATGCCGAAAAGCTCGTGATCGGAGGCATAGCAAAA
>CAZVPD010000085.1:0-2605 GCA_964628455.1 uncultured Lachnospiraceae bacterium | reverse complement strand
TTCGATCAAGGAATCCGTCGTGCGCCGCATGACGAAGATCTGCCGTCTGGCCACCGACGACGACCTGTCCCCGCGCATGGACATGACCAAGAATCCCCATGCCATTTCGGGCATCATGTTCTCGAATCAGAAGATCGCTTCCATGGACACCACCCGGAAACCCGACGTTCTTCTGACAAAAGAAGAAAATCCGCGCGTTAAGCAGCTTGCGGGCAAAGCCCGGTTTGCCTATGACGAAAACGGGAAAGCGGTTCCGAAAACGAAGCTCTACGGATTGCGCGACGGTTTATTCGAAGCGATCCTCGATAAATATTACGAGGATCCCACCCTGATCGCTTACGGTGAGGACAACCGCGACTGGGGCGGCGCGTTTGCCGTCTACCGCGGTCTGACCGAAGCCATTCCCTACCACCGTTTCTTCAATGCTCCCATTTCCGAGGCTGCCATCGTCGGTTCCGCTGTGGGTTACGCCATGTGCGGCGGCCGTGTGATCGTCGAACTGATGTACGCGGACTTCATCGGCTGCGCCGGCGACGAAATTTTCAATCAGATGGCTAAATGGCAGTCGATGTCAGCGGGTATCCTGAAGATGCCTATCGTGCTCCGCGTTTCGGTCGGATCGAAATACGGCGCGCAGCATTCACAGGACTGGACCGCTCTCACCGCCCATATTCCCGGCCTTAAGGTGGTCTTCCCCGCAACGCCCTACGACGCGAAAGGGCTCATGAACGAAGCTTTGTCGGGCACCGACCCCGTTGTCTTCTTTGAAAGCCAGCGTATCTATGATGTCGGAGAGCAGTTCCACAAAGGCGGCGTCCCCGAAGGATATTATGAAGTAAAGATCGGCGAGCCCGACATCAAGCGCGCCGGCAAGGACATAACGATACTGACAATCGGCGCCACGCTGTACCGCGCGCTCGAAGCCGCGAATACGCTTCAGGAAAAATACGGCGTCTCGGCCGAAGTGATCGACGCGCGTTCGATCGTTCCGTTTAATTATGAACCCGTCATCGAATCCGTGAAGAAAACCGGCAGGATCCTCATCGTCGGCGACGCGTGCGAACGCAATTCGGTCATGAAGGATATGGCCGCCAATATAACGGAACTCGCCTTCGACTATCTTGACGCGCCTCCCGTCGCTTTCGGTTCGCGCAACTGGATCACACCGGCCTATGAGCTTGAGAAATTCTTCTTCCCCTATCCCGACGCCATCATCGACGCGATCCACGAGAAAATTCTCCCGCTTCCGGGTCACGTAGCCGCGCATAATTTCAGCGACGTTGAAAAAATAGCCAGAAGCAAAAAAGGAACCTGATCTCCCTGAATAATAAATGATAAAAACCGCCTGTCCCTTAAGGCGGTTTTTATAATATTTTTAATACAAAGAAAGAAGGAAGGCGTATCAATGCTCATCTTCAGAAATCCTTCCGCAGATCCGTATTTCAATCTCGCTGCGGAACAGTATCTGCTTGACTCCGGTCTGAATGATTTACTGATCCTCTGGCGCAACTTACCCGCCGTGATCATCGGCCGCAACCAGAATGCGTATTCGGAAATAAACGAAGCTTATGTCCGTGAGAAACATATAGCGGTGGTGCGCCGCCTGACGGGCGGAGGGGCCGTTTTTCACGATCTGGGCAATATCAATTATACGTTCATCACCCCTGCAGCGGACGGCGGCGCGCTCGATTTCAGACGTTTCTGTTCTCCCGTCGTCGACGCTTTGCGTAATCTCGGAGCCGATGCCGAAATGTCGGGACGCAATGATATTCTGATCGAAGGCAGAAAGATATCGGGCAGCGCGCAGTGCGTCCGGAACGGCAAAACGATGCACCACGGCACCCTTCTTTATTCGGCGGACTTGAGCTATATTGCCGGTTCGCTGAACGTCCATCCCGATAAACTCGGAAGCAAGGGCATAAAAAGCGTCTCCTCCCGGGTAGCGAATATCACCGATTTTATCGTAGACAAAATGAACGCCCCGCAGTTTATGGATTACCTCGAAACCCGCTTTGAAGGCGAACGCACGGAATTTACTCGGGAAATGACCGCTCAAATCCAAAAACTCGCTGACACGGTCTATTCGACGTGGGAATGGAATTACGGACAGTCAAAAGCCTATGACAAGAACATGCGCCGGTATTTCCCTTTCGGTCTGGTGGAGATATCGCTTTCGCTGGACGGCGGCATCATACGCGACATAAAAATCACCGGCGACTTTTTCGGCCGCTGCGGTATTGACCTGCTTGAAAAAACACTCCGCGGTACGCGGTGTGACTATAAAAACCTTTCGGAAAAGCTCTGCAGCGTAAACATCAACGATTATATCATGGGAGCAGATCCCGAAAACATTGCGTCGCTTATCCTATAAAAAAAGCAAATCCGGTGCATATACATTACGTACCGGATTTGTCGCTGTATAAAGACACTCCGGTCATCAAAGCTGATTTTGAGCATGTTTATGCTCTGCCTGATCCTGTCGCAGATTTCCGCGGCAGGAAACGGACTTCGGGACAAATATCCCGCCCGCGCGGTTGGATTTTTTCGTTTATATGATCTTCATAAGCAGCACCGTGTCCTGTTTTAAATCAAATATCATCGCTTT
>CAZVPD010000084.1:10824-16642 GCA_964628455.1 uncultured Lachnospiraceae bacterium | reverse complement strand
TTTAAATAGTTTAAAACAGTTCTTTCCGCATCGAGCTGAAGCGTATCGTAACCTCCTTTTCCTTCTCCGGCTATTTCCGTGTATAATTCATTCAGAGCTATTTTATCCTCAAGCAGGGACAGACGGTCATTTTCCCGTATATGTCTGATCATATCGGAATAAACGATCACCGCTTTTTTATTGATGCCGATCGATACGGAAATTTTATCCGAAAGACCGGGTTCGGCTGACTGCAGTTTTTCCAGATCCTCTATGATACTTTCCGCATCGTTCATATTGCTCTGAATAATATTCGGCTCGTTTTTACGGATACTTTCGTCAAGTGAATCCGATACAAACAAAAAAGCAGATACGCACAGGACATAGATTATTATAATGATTCTGTTTTTTCTGTTATGCAGGAATTTTTTCAATTCAAAATCAATCATTATTTTCATCGTTACGGCCTTTGAACAGCGACATATAAATTTCCTTCAGTTCGGAAGGATTATGAACTGCATTCGTTTCTTTTATGATATTCCCGCTGCTTAAAAAGAATACTCTGTCGGATATCGTGCCGGTTCCGATAATATATGAGAGGATATGATAAAAGCGGATGAATAATTTTCGGCTGTATGCTTTATAACAGCATAAAAATTCTCGGCAGAAACAGGATCCATGCCGTTTACGGGTTCATCCGATAAGAAAACTTTTGGTTTTTTCATGAATGCCATACCCGGTGCGGGACGTTGTTTCATACCGGGTGAATATGTACTGGTTTTATTATATATTTTATGAAACCATACAATACAGTATTATATGAATAATAATGCATTATATTGTAAATAATGTAAAAACGGTCTGCTGCTCCGGATTTCTGCAGGTATCCGCGAATCGACGGAAACAGCTGCCGCTGTCTGCGGATATCGGGTAAGTCTGTTATATCCTGGCTCCGACAATAAAAAAAGCAGCGTTTCTGCTGCTTTTTTAAAACAAAACAATTGGCGCGGATTCGGTAATCGCCTGATCGGTGACGGCTGCTGAAAGGGCATCTTTCACTTTGCTGCTTGCGATAGCGGAAACGGTGTTTTCTGCTTCGGTTCTGTTTTCAGAAGGTCAGCTTTACGTTGGCGACTGTGAAGGGGGGCAGCGTGAACGAGGCTTTGCCGCCGGAAAGGGCGATGCGGCCGCGGATCTTTTTGCCCATGATGTCGGTGAATGCTGCTTTCTTTACGTCGCTCCCGAAGGTCAGGGTGCAGGTGCTCTTTTTCTCCGAGACGCCGTAGATGCGCACGGTGACGTCCTTTCCCTCGGCGGAGACGGCGGAGATCACGGCGCCTTCGCTGTCGAAGCCGAAGAAAGAACCGGACGGGTGCAGCGTGCCCTTGTGCGCGTTGGTAGGCTGGTAGGTGAGCCGGTTGTTTATCGAAGTCGCTGTTTCTTCCATCACCTTCGCGTCGTGCGGGAACAGCCCGACGGCGAATCCGATCTTATGGATGCCGCGCTCGGGATACGGATCGGGACTGGTCGAGGTGTTGATGAAGGTTGCGGTGAGTTTTCCGTCCGCGGTGCCCCGGTAGCCGTATTTGCTCTCGGTGACGATCGCGGCGGAGAGGGGGGCGGACGGATGTACCGCCATGGCGTACTGCAGCGCGGGCACGTCCTGCTCGAGCGGCTTGCGTTCGATGACGCCGGCGGGGATGTCATACATGTATTTTTCGGGCAGGCTTGCGAGGGGAAGCTCGTACGTCAGGACGGGAATGACCGCTCCGCCGACCTCCCGCCAGTCAACTTCGGCAAAAAAGGAGACGGCGCGCGCGTTCTTCTCGATCCGGCAGTGCAGCTTCACCGTCGAGCCGAGGACTTTGTATTCTGCGCAGAATCCGCGGCGCAGCGGTCCGTGCGCTTCCCCGTAGATGCGGACGGCTTCGTTCACGGGATTCACGCGCAGATAATTGCCGATGTTCCACGCGTTGGATGAAGCGGCTTCGGTGTCGACGAGGCGCAGTCCGGCCCTTTCGCCGGCTTTGATATATTCCGCGTTTGTCTTCGCGTCACGCAGCGAGATCATCTCGCCCGTCTTATAGTCGAATTCGGCGCGCAGATGCTCGTTTTCGAGGACGTGGTTCTGATTCTGGTGATGCGTGCGGCCCTCGCCCTGATAGTAGACGGGATAATCGCCCTGCATCGGTTTCTCACCCAGCACGACTGTGGTGTAGCCGAAGGCCGGAACGGTGACAAAGGCCAGAAAACGGAAGAACTTATGGTCCCAATACTGCTGCAGGCTGCCGTCGAGCAGCTGATATTCAAGCGCGTTCCCGGCCGTGTCGGTAACTTCGGTAAAGCGCATGTCCCCCGTCCAGTCCCAGACGGTGATCTCGACGGGTTCGCTTTTGGGCGTTCCGGTCGGGTTGAAGACGCAGAAGACGCGCGTTTTGCCGCGTCCGCGTTCGGAGCGGGGCATGCCCCCGAAATTCTCGACGCCGTAGCCTGCGCCCGCGCCCTCGGACTGGGAAGAGGAGATGTCGCTGCCGTCGTCCGCTTCGGACGTGTCGATCTTCTCGGTGATCTTAAGCATGGACGCAGCGTATTTCGACTGCGCGGCGGCAAGGGAATTGGAATAAAGGCCCATGGCGTGTTCGCGGCTGTCCTGCACGCAGGAGCCGGTCAGAATGTCGTGGAAGTGCGTGAAAAGCACGTCGCGCCACGCTTTCTCGAGCGGGAAAGGGTCGCTTTTTGCGCCCGCTTTGTAAGCGGCGAAGGCGTTCATCGCTTCTGCGGCGGTGAGTGCGCGCTCGCAGGCGCGGTTGCCCGTTTTTATGCGGCTCTGCGTCGTATAGCAGCCGTTGAAGATGAAGTTCAGTTCATGGTCAATGACGGGCAGGCTTTCGCGCACCGACTCGGCCTCTTTGAAGAATTCCCGGAAAGTGCCGAACTTGATCCTCGGATAAATAGGCCAGCCCGCCATCTCGATTGCACGCTCCGCGTCGCGCCGGGTGGGTCCGCCGCCGTGGTCGCCGACGCCGTAGACGACAAGCCCCGTTTTAAACCCGCCGCAGCGCTTTGAGATGTCGATGATGCCCGCGCCGATTTTAGGGGTGATCGCGCTGTTGTACCAGTATTGCTCGCGGTACACGAGCACTTCTTTTCCCGACTGACCCTTCCAACGGTAGAGCGCCTGGTTTCCGTCGAGGGCGCGGCAGTGGTAGTAGTATTTTACCCCGCCGAGGAGGTTGATTTCGGGCAGGTTCGCGCTGTGGCCGAATGTGTCGGGCGAAAAGTCGACCTCAAGCGAGTCGGGGTCGATGCCCCAGGCGTCTCGCATGTAATTCTTGGCGTATTGGATGTGCCGCACCATTGATTCGGTGTTGGGCATGTTCTTGTCCGTTTCGACCCATGCCGATGCGGTGACTTCCCAGCGCCCCTCGGCGATACGCTTCTGTATGCGTGGCATCAGTTCGGGTTCGAAGTCCTCGACGATCTTGTAGACCGAAGCCTGGGACTGAGAGAAGCAGAAATCCGGGTATTCGTCCATGATATCGAGCATGGTCCGGAAAGTGGCCAGGGTCGCGGCGACCGTCTCGTGCCAGCTCCACATCCAGTTCATGTCGATGTGCGCGTGGCCTGCCAGGATCAGCTTGTATTCCTTCGCCGCTTCCGCGAGTCCGAGCAGCATTCTCTCCGCTTCAAGGCAGGCGGTTTTGGTCAGCACGCCTTCCTCGGCGATGCCGAGTTCGAGGTAATCGATCGCAAGGCCGATCTCACTGTCGAATTTTCCGCCTTCGGCGCCCGACAGCCTGATCGCGAATTCTATTTCCGCCAGGATGCGGCGGATGGTTTTATTCGGCATCGTGATATGCTGCTGCTCTTCCCTCGGCATACCGAAGGTCTCTTCATAGCCCGTCATTTCGCGGTTGCCGCCCACGGATTTTTTAAGGGCCGAATATTTCTGCGCGAGAGTTGCCATGGTTTTTCCTTCTTTCCTGACTTTTTTGACTTTTTTTCGGGATTATCTGCCTGTCTGATTTGATTCATACGCGATTATAACATTTCGGCGGAGAGTTGTCAAGTTCCGCGCGGAACGAAAAACCGGACCTGGTGCGCGTCTGTTGCGAAAAATCCGGACAATAAGAAATGCCGCCGGGGGCGTTCCTTACGGCGGCATTCCGAATCTATGTGAATTTTATTTCGGAAATTTTAAATTATAATATCGGTTGCGATTTTAAGATATCCGTTTGATGGACAGCTGTGATCTTATGTTATTCCGGCGGCTATGCCGGAAAAGCGTCCTGTCATGCGCTTATTCGATTTCGATTTTGCGGGAAGTTTCCGTTTTGACTTCTTTGGGGATCGTGATTTTCAGCACGCCTTCCTCGAGTTTGGCGGAAACGCCTTCGTCTCTGGCGTCGGCCAGATAGATGCAGCGCTGCATCGAACCGTAGCGGCGTTCCTTATGGATGAAGTTTTTCTCGGATTTGTCGATGTTTTCTTCTCTTTTGACGGAGATGCTCAGCTTTCCGTCGTTGAGGTCAAGGGAGACTTCTTCTTTTTTGACGCCGGGAAGTTCGGCTTCGATCAGGTATTCGTTTCCGTTGTCCCGCATGTCGAGTTTGAAGGTGTCGGCAACCAGACTTCTGCCGGTCGGCCACGACTCGTTAAAAAAGTCGTCAAGCATGTTGTAGAAATCTTCGAATCCGCGGGGTTTGATCTCATTGTTTTTTCTGTTGAACGGTATCAATCCTGCCATGATTAACAACTCCTTTTCTTAATATTGGCTTGATTTATGAGGAATATTGACCGTATAATTAGCACTCTCGCCCCCCGAGTGCTAATTATATTATAGCATAAAGTCCTCTGGTGTCAATAGTTGCCTTGTTGAATTTACATATTATTAACAAATTTACCGCTTCTGGTCCGATCCGGCTTCCGAAGCGGGGAATTATAGGATATGCACGACGAAACGGAATTAAAACCGGATAAAATTCCACATAATAAACAAAAAAAATCATCAATTATAGTAACTTATGTTATTGACAAAATAATAACAATATGTTAAAATTCTTAAAGAGGTCAAAATATGCGCAAAACGAAAGGAATGGGAAATGATGAAAAGAATCACGGCTCTCGCGCTCATAGCGCTTATGATCGCTATGACGTCCTTCGCGGTTTCGGCAAAAGACATCGACAAGATCGAGGCTCCGTATTTCAACATCCTGCCGGTCATCGACGGCGTAGTCACCCCCGAAGAATGGGGCGACGTCACGGTTCGTGTTACTTCCGATCAGGCCGCGTCCTATTACTGTGATGCCGGAGGAGGCATACTGGATATCAGCTTTGACATGTGGGTACGCTGGGATGAGACCAACCTCTACATAGCGGTCGTCACCAACGAACCCGACGGACATTCACTGCCGGAAGGCGGGGGCAATCTCTGGAACGGCGACGTCATCCAGTTCAGGGCGGACCCCGCGGGTCCCAACGGCTCGGGCGACAAGGACGCTCCCTGGAGCGACGCTGCGGTTCCGAATATTTCGATAGGTCAGCTTTCCGACGGCACACAGACAAGCTGGGATTTCCAGGCTGCGCAGGAAGTGCCGGGCGCTCAGTATAAGATCACCGTCGGAAGCGGTTCCACCACCTACGAAACGGCTGTTCCGCACGCGTATTTCGTCGGCAAGGGTGAAGAGAATTTCGTTTACGGCTTTGCACTCGTCCGCCTGAACGCTCCCGCGGACGCGACTTACAACGCATGGCTGACATGGGGCGACGGCATCTGCGGTCCGCAGGAAAACGACGACCGCGTCGGCTCAAACTCCCTGACCCTCGTGAAGAAAGACGC
>CAZVPD010000084.1:0-10814 GCA_964628455.1 uncultured Lachnospiraceae bacterium | reverse complement strand
ATCATTCCCGAAACCGAAGCGGTCACGGAAGCTCCCGCCGCCGAAGCCGCAGCCGAAGCAGCCGTCGTCACAGCCGCTCCCGTTGCCGCCCAGACAGGCGACATAGGATTTGCGATGTTTGCGATTCCCGCCCTTCTATCCCTCGCAGGCGCGTTTGCCGTGAAGAAAACCAGAAAATAACCCCGTAAAATAAAAGGGAACGGCCTGTATGCCGTTCCTTTTTTTTTAGCTTTCCCCCTTCGATGTGAAAAGGATCGCACAGCGTTTCCTGCACGCACAGCGTTCCTTGCGCAGCCGGCGGATGAAGGGTTTCGGTTATCGCAGACGCAGAATGACGCTTCTTATCGCCGGGCGTCTACGGCTGCCCGGACTCACGGTATTTTTCGAGCATATCCGCCATATACTGCTCGAAAGCCGTTTTGTTCTTTTCGTAATAGGAAGTGAGGTTGCCGTCGCTGTCCTGAAGCACATAGACGAACATGGACGAGACCGCGCCGGCTCCGAGTTCGACGCCGGCTACCATGACGAAGCAGGTGCCGATGTTCTGATAAATGATGTCGACCATTTTGATATCGCGTTCGTTTTCGAGGTATTTGCCTTTGAGCGTCTTTTCATAGTAGATCTCGGTCACGCTGCGGTAGGATTCGGCGCACAGCGCTTCCGTGACCGCGCCGATCAATTCATATTTATCCGCGGCGGTGGTGACCGGAACGAAGACCGCGTCGGCATTGGGGGTCGCGCCCGCCGAAAGATAATCGTGAGCCTCGTCGAATTTTGGGAACGGAACGATGCCGTATGCGAATTCCGTGTCCCGGAACTCGTCGGCGTTAAAAAGCATCCCCATGCTGAAGAGCGAACCCTGTCCTGTAAAATACTGCTCCGTGGTTTTTGCTCCGGCGCTTATTCTGGAATACTCGTCCGACATGATGTATTTCTGAAGGATCTCGGTCCACTTTATCCAGTTTTCGTTATAAATATCGAGCACGGGAAGTCCGTTTTCGTCGCGTCCGGACATCGGCAGCCCGCAGGAGAGGGTGAGGTAATTCACTCCTGTCCAGATAGACGTGTGCCGCGCTCCGTAAATGTCTTCCTCGCCGCGAAGACCGTCGCCGTTGAGGTCGCTGTAGGCTCCGGCACAGTAGCCGAGGAATTTTTCGACCGTCCAGGCACCGTTCTCGGCTGCCGTATACAGCGCTTCCGGGTCGCCGTAGATGTCCGTAAACATATTTTTATTGAAATACGCGCTCGTCGCGCTCATCAGGGCGAACAGGGTGATATCTCCGTTGAGCATAAAGCGCTTGGTTGTGTCGATGGATTCCTCTTCCATATAGGAGACCCACCACCAGGGCTGCCCGACGTCGATATAAGGGAAATTCATCAGGTCGATGTAATAACCGAGCAGCGACTGCGTGAAGCCGAACTGCGCGCTCATGAAAAGCAGGTCCCAGTCCGCTTCTCCGGCCATGATGTCCGTCTGCACGGCGTTGCGGATGAGATCGCTCCAGGAGTCGTTCGCGGGGCCGGTCTTGAATTCGATCACGGCGTTCAGCCGTTCGGAAACCGCCCGGTTGCGGTTGTAAACGGCGTCATAGAGGATATCTCCGCCGTTGTTTTCGCCCTGCATCTGGTATTTGTGCAGGATGTCAAAATCGCGGTAATAAAGGACGATGCTCTGACCTCCGAAATCAAGGCCGGCGGGAAGGGTGTCGGGTGTGTCTTTGCGGGCGTAGGTCTCGCCGGCTGCTGCGGAAGCCGTCTGTACGGAGTTTTCGACTGAGTCCGGGGTCTTTTCCTCCTGAGAAACGCTGCCGGAGCAGGCGGAAAACACGGGGATCAGGATGAGGACTGCCAGCAATGCCGATAAAACCGCGATCGGTTCTCTCTTCATGGACACCTCCGTATTCTTTTGTTCTGTGTAAAAGCGGCGGCGAATGAGGGTCCTCATAATAACGGAGGACGTTTTGTCCGGACGGCACTGAGTAAAACTCCGGTGATCGTTGTAATCAATACGGATTATAATAAAAATACACCCATACGGTAATGGTCATGATCAGAAGCACCGCCGAAACCGTGAATGCCGGCTTATTTTTTTTAATAACGCCGTAAATGAGACCGGAAACCGAAAGTATCACCGTAAATATGCCGAAAGCCATAATTCTGCGCTCCTTTCCTTAGATATCCCGAAACGTTGCATCACATCGTCACTCCGTAAAATACAGCAGCACTTTGTCATACCAGATCTGCATGGCTTTTTCGTGTTTCGCATAGGTGGAGGCGAAGCTGTCTGCGGACCTGATCATTTCGGGCAGCTTGAATACCCATCCGTTCCAGCCGTCGTAGAGGTAGGCGAAGTCGATGACGCGGCTTCTCAGCACCAGGTCGAGTATGGCGGCCGACTCCTCGTCGCGAGTTCCTTTGGTTTTCAGCGATATGTCGTAGTAGACGGGCAGGACGGTTTTATAGCTGTATGCGCTGAGCACCTCGGTCACGGCGCCGGTCATTTCGGTGTTGCCGTTGGTGACGGGAACGGTCAGAACGCTGCAGCCCGCGTCCGTAACGGCATAATATGCGCTCTGCTCTTCGTCCCACTTCGGCATCGGGAGGATGCCGTAATCGTTTTCATAATTCCTGAGCATCGAGTAGGCGGCGCCGATCTGATAGGGGCAGAAGACGGCGTTCCCCTTTCCGAAGAATTCGAAGAGGTCGATGCAGCTGCCGGTGACGGCGAAACTGTCTTCCGACTCATGGTACAGCTCATACATTTTCGAAAAAACGGAAGCCGCTTTTTCGGAGTTCAACACCATATTCACGCTGCCGTTTTCGACGACAGCCAGCCGCTGCCCGAAACCGTAGACAAAACTCAGGAGGCAGCAACCGTCCGAAGGGCTGCACGCAAGGCCGTAAAGGTCTTCTTTATCCTGTTTCGAGTTGCCGTTGAGGTCGGAATAAGCGCCTTTGATGACGGTCTGAAGCGCGTCGGCCGTCCATTTCCCGCCGTTGACGGTGTCGTAAATGCCGGTAACGCCGGCTTCTTCCGCTTTGACCTTGTCGAAGACGATGCTCCACGTCTGTTCGGCAAAGGAGATGCAGAGATCGCTGACGACGCTGTACATCTTTCCGCTGACCGTGGCCGCGTTCTGTGCGACCGATTCGGGCCACCAGGGCTTTTCAAAGTCCGTGTAGGGGATGTCGTGCCAGTTCAGATACAGTCCGCCGAGTGCGTCCTGACCTGTCTGCTCCATCTGGCCGATGACGAGGTCAAACGCATCGTCCCCCGCGCTTACGGAGCTTTTTACGATTCCGGACAGCTTTGTGAAATCGGCCTGCACCGGTTCGGGGATAACGACGCCGAGGCGTTCCTCCGCGGCGCGGTTTCTGAGATAGATCGCATCGAGCAGCACATCTCCCGTCTGCTCTTCGGCATACATGTCCTTGATCGTCGAGGACTGGATGATCGTGCGGAAAGAAGCGCCGCCGAAATTCAATTCGGGGACATCGTCACTCACTTCCCGGATCTCTTCGCTTTCGGGGAGGGTTTCGCTTGCCGGGTTTTCGGTGATCTCGCTGCCTGTACCGCGGTTTTCGGCGCAGGAAAGGCAGGCAAGAGCGGTCAGCAGGATAGGAAACAGAAGAAACAGTCGCTTTTTCATCGTTTACCCTCCGTCAAAGTCGGTCATTGCATCCGCAATTTATGTATGATATGTACGTCAGTCGGTCAGCGGCCTGACCCTGCAGTGATACGGATCTCCGGAATAGTTCTTTTCGCACAGAAAGATTTCTATAAGTTCGGCGAACGCGTCCTGTGACGGCCTGTCGCCGGCGAGCAGGCTTTTATAGTCGGCGTTAAAGTTGTTTCCGGGACCCGCTTTTTCGGCAGCAAGCCGGTAACGCCGGCAGTCGAGCAGCGCGCGGAGATAGACGATGCGCCATTTCCAGCCTGTTTTTCCCCATTCGGGAAGACTGCGGTCGATGGTTCCGGCAATGGCGAAGGCTTCGTCCGAATCGGCGGGATCGCATCGGCCGCCCGCGGCGGCGGTATGGGTCTTTTCGATCAGCGATATCAGCCTGACGAAAAGCGCGGCGTCCCCTTTCATTCCGAGTTCAAAGCGCGCATACTGCGCGAGCGTTTCGTCGGGGTCCGCCTCATAGTTCCAGGTGAGGTTGGCTATGACGCACTTGTTGATATCCTCGTAGATGCCCTCGGAATAAGCGGATTCGCCCGAAAGCATATGCCCCGTCTGCCTCCACAGACGCGTGAAGCGTGCGGGCAGGGGATTTGCCCCCCATCCTCCCCACGGGTAAAGCCCCCACATGGAGATCTCCGGGAAAGAGATCATCGGAAGACCGCCCGGAACGCCGTGATCGAGCGGGTATCGGGGAAAATCCTCATGGGCGTCGGCCAGGATCACGTCGCACCACTTTTCTTTTTTCAGGGATTCGGTCAGCGCTTCCCACTCGCCGCAGGGCGGAGTGTCGAAGGTCCAGGTCGAAAGGACTCTTTGGACGTCGGGATACAGTTCGCGCGCCGTGCGAAAAGCCGATTTTGCGCCTTTGATATATCCGTTTCCGCCCCAGTTTCCGCCGGGGGCGCATTTTTCGCAGCCGCATCCGCCTTCGTCGTAGGGCCACGCGCGCACGAAGTCGATCGGGGCGCTGTTCTCCCTGTAGGCCGCAAGCATGCGTCGGTTGAGGGAATCGGCGTATTCCTGGGCGCCGGGGACCGAAAGGCAGAGCATATTGCCCGTGTTGCCGTGCCGGCCGAGCGGGTCGGCGACCGGCTTGAACCCGTATTCCTGCGGGAATTTCTTGAAGACCTGATTGACGAGCAGCCCCGTCGAAGTCGTCATGCCGAGGGTTTTCGCGTAACGGAAAACTTCGGATATTTTATCGATCTCGTCTTTCAGTTCCGGGGACTCCTCGCTCTCGATATCGATCTCTGCAACGTTTAAATGGATGCCGCTGATGCCCCAGAGCGCCATGTCCTCAAGGCAGCGCCCGAGACGGACGGCGTCCGCTTTATGGTAATAGTTGCCGAAATGATGGGCGAGGTAGACGGTCCGTATCGGACATTCGGGTATTTTCAGGCCCCTGAATGCGCAGGGCTCGAAACCGCCGTCGTCAAAGACGCAACCGCGCAGGAAATAACCCGCGCCGTGCAGGACGCCGATGATGGAATCGGCGGTTATGCGGACGCCCCCTTCCTCCTCCGACAGCATAAAACCGCCTTCTCCGGGCACCGGCCCCTTGTCAAGGACGATTTTAAACCCGCTGTCCGAAAGGGTGACGCCCCTTTCGTAAAAGCGCTTTCCGATGACCGCCGCCGCGGCGAGTCCGCCGACGGCGGTTTCGATTCTGATCCCGTTATGCATGGTTACCTCCCGTGAACGGTTTCGGGCGTATATGTACCGCCTTCCCCGTAAAAAGTATTTTGTGACGATCGGCCGTTCTTTACACCTTCGGTTTTATTATAGCACGAAATTCGGGCTTTGCAAGCGGTTTTTGACAGCCGTGAAAAAAACCGCCCTGTGGGGAGCGGTTTCGGCTTTTATTACTGATATTCAGCGATCTGTCTGCGGCCTTCGGCGACAGTCGGTTCGATTTCGGCATAGGCGGAGGCGATGCCGGGACTTTTTTCCGGCTGCCTGCGGAACAGACAGGAAACCGCTGCAGCCGGTCGGAGGTGCCGAACATATAGGCCGTGTCAAATCGCCTGCCGTCTATCATGATTGTCCTGCCCTCGCCGGCCGTTTTATTGACCGCACGCCGCGAGGGCGGTCAGCGCGGCTATTGCCGCCGGCAGCGGCGCGGGGATCCCTGATGTGAATTTCGTGCGCGCCGTATGCCTGTCGTGCAACTTTGTTTGGGACAGATTCATACGGTATAAAACATAAATCGCAACCGGTCCGCAGACGCGCGGTGCGGTTATCATAACACGGTGCCGAAGAATTTCGATATTTTCTGCAAAACACATAAGCCGGAGTTTATCCTGAAAAGCTCATGGCTTCTCCGATTTTATCGAACTGTTCCTGTGCCGCATCACGGCATTCGTTGAAAACAGAGGCGAATCCGCCGCTGCCTTCCGCGGCGGCCGTGCGCAGGGAGGACTTCATGCCCCCGTAGTCGAAGGACAGAACGGGATCGAAATCCTGCGTTTCGAACATCAGGGCGAGTATTCCGGCGGATTTTATATCTCTCGGGCCGCTTCGGCAGACGGTTTCGGCAAAGGCTTCGGTCACTCCCCGCGCCGTCAGATAGGAGAGGGTCTCGATCACCGTGCCGATGCGGGCGGTATCGGCGGCGGTATACGGGATCGCGGTCACCGAGGCGCCCCACGCCAGCACCGGCGTGATATGAAACGGCTGGTTTTCATCAAGCTTCGGAAAGGGCAGCAGGCCGTATTCGACTTTGATCTCGCGTATAAATGAGGCGGCGCGCAGCTCTCCTGCGAAGAAAAGCGCGCGGTTTTCCCCTAAGATCGTATAGGCGTTTCTCCGGGTGTTTTCACCGCCGTCGGGATTATAGCTCCCATCCCGGGAATCGAAGAAATTTCCGCGCCGGAAAACTTTTGTAACAGCTTCGAACACTGCCCCGCCGCGTTCGTCCGGTTCCGCGACCGAAAGCAGACCGGCGGTGTTTTTTTCGCTCAGGAAAAGGCCGCATCCGGCCATATAATACGGGAGAATATCGGATTCACTCACGATGCCCCACTTGTCTCTCGCGTTCATGACCCCGTCGCCGTCGAGGTCTTCGTTGACGCTGAGTGCGGCTGCGGAAAAAGCCTCCATCGTCCATTTCCCGTCCCCGACGAGTTGATAAAGATCGGGAACGCCGGAGGAGGCGGCGGTCTTCGTATTGAAAAAGAGAACCGCAGCCGCATACCGGCTCATCAGATTCAGGTCACCCGCCGCGTAATACTGCCTGTTCAGCACGGAGACCCGGTCGTTGAGGCGCACATCCCACCGGGGCGCCGTCAGGTTGAGGGCAGAGACACCCCCGAGGTCGATGAACTGGCCCTGCTGCATAAGCGCGGGGGCGAAATGAAGCGTGGTCAGGACCGCCTGATAGAGGTCGTCCCCGGAAGCCGTCGTCCTTATAAGCGCCTCCGACATATCGGGAGCGCTCAGGGAAAATTCGGTCAGCAGACAGCCCAGCGCGTTCTCGGCGACCCTGTTGCGTTTATAGAGCGCGTCGTTCAGCACAGTGCCGTTCGGCGCTTCCGTATCCCAAAGGTCAAGGGTGTCCCAGAAGCCGTCCGGTTCTTCACGGGTGAGGAAAAGGATCTCGGCGCCTCCGAAATCCGTCCCCTCCGGCACGGAATCGGGAAGGTCGGGCAGCCCGTCCGCATATGTCTCGGCGGGAACATCCGGCCGCGCCGGCTTTCCCGCTGTGTCCGCGGTGCAGGCAGCCAGGATAAAAACAAGCAGGCAGACCGTCAGGGCAGTCATGGTTTTTTTCATCTCGGAATTCCTTTCTCATCTGTTGTTATAAGAATTATTTGTCGGATCTTACAGATCTTTGCCTCTTTATTCGGCGTTGACAGCAACGGACCGCTGTGATATAATATTTTATAATAATATGATGAAGGAGTTAAGATATGAAGATCAGACAGATGATATCGGTTCTGCTGGCCGGCGTCATGATCGCGACGATTGCTGTGACCGCGGCGGCGTGCTCGGACGCTGCGGACAATACGGCCGCGCAGACGACGGCGATATCGGGCGATACGACGGCCCCCGAGGAGGACGAAGACTCGCTCGCGGCACGTCAGAACGTTTCGGACGGAGTCGAAAACGAGGATTTCGAAGGCAGGGCCTTTCATATCATCGGCGACGACGCCTGCATTAACTGGTACACAAGGGAAGAGATGACCGGCGATATCCTCGAGGATTCGATCTATCAGCGCAACCTCAATGTGGCGGAACGTTTCAACATCACGATCGACGCGGTCGTCTATGAAGAAAGCTCCCAGCCCGGGATGCTTAAAAAATCGGTGATGGCGGGCGACGACGCCTTTCATCTTTATGCCGGTCATATCATTTACGCCGGCCAGGCGGTGGGCGACGACCTTTACCACAACTGGTACGAGATCCCCGTCGTCGATTTCGCAAAGCCGTGGTGGTCTCAGTCCACCATCGACGACCTCACCTATTCGGACAAAGCTTTTCTCGCGATGGGCGACTTCGCCCTGACGACCATCGACTCCACCTACGCGATGTATTTCAACAAGCAGCTCGCGGACAACTACGAACTTCCGAACATGTACGATATGGTAAACGACGGGAAATGGACCGCCGACAAACTGAAAGAACTGTCGGCTGACGTCTATTCGGATCTCAACGGCAACAGCTCTTCCGACAAAGACGACCAGTTCGGCTACGCCATCTGGGCGCGAAGCCCCGTCAACGTCTATCTCTGGGCATTCGGCGAGAAGCTCTGCAAGAAACAGCCCGACGGCACGATGGTGCTCGATTACTACAACGACAAAGTGGTCGACATCTACAACAAGCTCTATGACATACACTGGAACAGCGCCGGGTCCTACACGGACATCAATCCCAATGAAAAAATAGCGAATGCGATGTTCCTCAACAACCAGGTGCTCTTCATCCCCGAGGTGTTCTCCTTCGCCGCAGGCCCGCTGCGCGATTTCGAGACCGACTATGGCATCATCCCCTATCCGAAGTGGGATGAAATTCAGGACAGCTACTATACCATGGTCGACGGCGGGCACGAAGCCCTCGCCATCCCGATCTCGGTTCAGGATACCGTTTTCGCGGGCAAGATCATCGAAGTACTCTGCGCCGAAAGCTGGAAAGGCGTCGTCCCGACTTATTACGACATCGTGCTCAAGACCAAAGGCTCGCGCGACGAGGAATCGGTCGCCATGCTCGACAGGATCTTCGAAAAGCGCGTGTTTGACTTCGGCTATGTCTACGGCATCTTCGGGGCCGCGTTCTGGGTGCAGTTCCTCATTTACGACAAGAGTGCCGACATCGCTTCCTACTATGAAAAGAACCACAAGGCCTACGACAAGCGCATGGAAGAGGTCTTCGAATACTTCGACACATACGGTGCGGAATAGGTCCGGTGCTAAAAATATAAAAATCCGGATAAGCAGTGCGGCTCCGCCGTTCGGGGGCCGCTCCGCTTTTTCCCGGCAGACGCCGGATCTCCCCGAAACCATTATAGAATGCCGCGGGGGGAAAGTCAACCGGAAAACGTCGGGACCGGCTGATTGACGGAGAGTAATAGGAGAAAGAAGGCGATCCCGTGAAAAACATCGCGAAAGCGGTTGCCGGCTGGACCGGCGTCGGCGTCACGGTCGTTTTTTCGGGGCTCTGGGCATACTGGGGCGCCGTCGAAAATATTCATGAAGGCTGGTATTCGGTTTCGGTCCGGGAAAACCTGTTTATGCTTTTCTTTCAGTATCTGCTGATTGCGATCGTATTTACGTTCCTTGCTCTTTTCTCGCTGAAATGGAAAAAAGCGGGGCTGGTTCTGCATATCGCACTGGCCGTGTTCTGCGTATGGTTCTTTTCGGGAGCGAGCTTCTCCGTTCTCGGTTTCATGATCGTGATCCCCATTGCCGGACTCGGCCTGCTTTATTTTTTCGGAGACCCGGTGCCGAAGAAACTTGCTTACGGATTGATTGTGTTTGTTCCGCTCGTGATCATCCTTTCCGTTTCGGTCCCGCAGGGGATCAGGGTTTCCCGCAGGATCGACGACGGAGACTTCGGGACGAGGATCGTCGAAGGCAGCGGAATGACGCTCGCCTGGGCGCCGAGAGGGCCCGGATGGCCGGATAAAGGGACGACCTGGGAAGAAGCGCGGGAGATCTGCCGTCATCTGTCGGAGGACGGGACCGAAGTCTTGGCCGAAGAGCAGAATATCTGGCGCCTGCCCTCCGTCGCCGAGGCGGTCGGTTCCATGATGCTTCACGGAGAAAAAGCGGGGGGCTTCTGGGATGAAACCGCGGGGAAAGCCGTCTATGAAAAAACGCCCGATAAAGAGAGCCCGCTTTGGGATGTCCATTCGCAGGTGATCTATTACTGGACGGCGGAAACCTCCCCCGACGATGAGCAAAGGGCGTACATCATCGTCTATCACGGCGGCGTTTTCGACCGAAGGAAGACGGACGGACAGAGCTATCTGAGTTTCCGGGCGGTCAGGGATCCCGGCATGATGCCGGAAGGAATAAAAACAGGAGGTACATCATAACACATGGACAGGAATGTCAGGATCAGGAACGAAGAGCAGACGGACCGCAGACTTGTCGAGGAGATAACCAGGAAGGCTTTCTGGAACCTTTATGTTCCGGGGTGCAGCGAACACTATCTGGTCCATGTCATGCGCTCCCATGAGGATTTTCTGCCGGAACTCGACTTCGTGATCGAAACCTGCGGTCGGGTCATCGGCAACATCATGTATACGAAAGCGAAGCTTCTTGACGAATCCGGTGAGGAAAAAGAGATCCTGACCTTCGGACCCGTCTGCGTCCTGCCCGGCTTCCAGAGGATGGGTTACGGGAAGATGCTGATGGAGCATTCGTTCGAAAAAGCGGCGGAACTCGGATACGACGTGATCGTGATTTTCGGGAACCCCGGCAATTACGTAGGCCGCGGGTTTAAAAGCTGCCAAAGGTTTAACATCTCCCTCGGGGACGGGGTCTTTCCGTCAGCCATGCTGGTAAAGGAACTGAGACCGGGCGCACTCGACGGCAGGAAACTGATCTACCGGGACAGTCCCGTGATGCAGGTCGACGAAGAAGCGGCCGCCCGTTTTGACGAGAGCTTCGAAAAGGCGGAGAGGAAGAT
>CAZVPD010000083.1:5994-16687 GCA_964628455.1 uncultured Lachnospiraceae bacterium | reverse complement strand
TATTTTATCATATTTTGTCATAAAACGCAAGAAGTTTTCGGAGGCTGCCTTACGTAAAAAAGCTGCCGCATCTTTTTCTTCAGACAATTCAGGGATGAGATGTCTTAATAAAGCAATAATTACCGCATGTAGGGCACGGTCACGAGCGGGTTTAGAAAACGGAGTTACTCCGGTAGGTTCTACATATTTATAAAATGATTCATGATATTGTTTGAATTGTTCATAATGCGATCTGTCTCGACTTTTAGATCCATCATACAACGCAAAAGTCACACCGGGATAGGACCGTCCGATACGACTGGAAGCTTGAATATATTCGCTTGTGAGTTTGGGCTGTCCTACCATGAGCATAACATTTAACCTTGCAACATCTAATCCGACAGAAATCATGTTTGTCGCCAAAAGAATATTCGAAGCATATCGCTTTTTTTCAATATTTTCTTTTGAAAAAGTTAATTTCTCAAGTTTATCGAGAGTTTCATTCAATGCTGTTGTTGAAACGCGACTTGTCAATTCATCTGCCTCTGCAATCATTCGAGCATCTCTTGAAGTTCCGAGACGATATGCCGACCTTTTTATAAAATCTTTAATATCGTCATTGACTAGTGTCGAACACTTCCCCAAGTCCTTTAAACTATTGAAGTAAACAGTTAATGTCCAATATTTGTCTTTAACTTCATCCGACAATTTCATAATATTTATTTTTTGCAATAAAGCGGCAATCACTCTGATTTCCATCATTGCTTTTGTTTTTCCCGATGGCATTAATCCGACATAAAATCTGCCGTATTTCCCAATATCATGATCAATACTCCCTTCTCTCGCAAAAAAAGAATCTTCGGCGTCAAGAGCGGGATGCGGAAATTGGTCAACGTTCCGATCATATAATGCCGAACATTGTTCTGAAGATCGACGAATAGTTGCTGTTGAAGCAACTATTTTTGTTGACAAACCTTTTTCTTTGCAGAGTAGGTCAATAACCGTTTCATATAAACCGACCATCGTACCGAGAGGACCGGAAATAAGATGTAACTCATCTTGTATTATCAATTCAGGAGAACGGTTTTTACTGTTAAGTCCGAAAAATATACCTATATCTTTTTTCCATGGAAGCATAGCAAATTTATCTACTGTACCAAAAAGCAAAGTCGGCGGATTGCGATATAACTCTTCGTCAACTACCTGAATAGGTAATATTTCATTGAAAAAGCATTTCTCCTGAGGGCAAAATAATTCAAAATGTCTGTTGTCTTTTAATCTATATCCGAAACTACCCAAAACGGTATTATTTACAACTTCTTTAACCATTTTTGTTCCACACCAAGGACATTTTAACACTTGAAACTTATTATAACTGTTCTTTTCTTCTCGTAAATTATATATACTAGCTTTATCTAAGCGAGATAAGCATGCCTGAGCACTTTTTTCAGAACCGGAATTCATGTTTGGTGTATGTTCTCCACCAATCCAAAGACCGATGGTGATAGAACTATTTCCCAAAGGATAAGTCTTATATTTTGATTTGAGTTTTTGAGAATCTTTCCTGATATATTCACACGCACATATTAATGTTGATGCTCTGTTGAATTGTTGAGCGGTTAAAAGACGTAGTGTATAGCGCATAATTACAGTTGTTCCGGCAGATTCATCAAGATGAGCAAGTTTTCTGTAAAAAACAGTAAATGCAGTTAAACCAAGATAAGCTTCTGTTTTGCCACCGCCTGTAGGGAACCATATTAAATCAACCGAGTTCCGATCATCGCTTTTTTCATCAGACACAGAATCGATACTCATCAATATAAAAGCCATTTGAAACGGACGCCATAAATACTTATCTTTTTCATCGTATTTCTCGGTTAATTGCTTATCAGCTATATAATAATCAAGATTTTCAAGAACATCTGTCAACTCATCATCGTATGGAAATCTATCTGAATTTGAAGTATTTTTTTGAATATTAAGATGAATTCGTTGCATATACATTGCACGATTCGCCAATTGAAAAGAATCCCATTTTTTTTCATCATTAATAAGTGATTTTATACCCGAATACATTCGTTTACATGATTTTTCACACCCGAATAAATTCTTTTTTGCAATGTCACGATATTTTTCGTCCAGGTCGCATATTTTTGATTTAAGATTGGTGATCCATTTCTCATAAGCATATACCAATTCTTTAAGATAATCTATTTTTATTGATTTTTCTGCATTCTCTAAGTCAGACAAATACTTCATAGATAAAGCATTTTCACTGACTCCAGAATCAACAGGTAAACTAAAATCTATTTGCGGGACTTCGACTTGCGGAAAAAAATCATTAAATAAAAAACCGTTTCCGTTATTATCAATATCCCAATTAAGAGAAGTACCGAGGCCGGTTCCATAAACTTTTTTATTTCTATATTGAAGATTCAATGATTTTTCTTCATCATCCAGTATGGATAAGTCATGTATACCGGAATATTCTTTAAAAACAAAATTATTCTTGTTGCTGTGTATACGTATTTCAGGTTGGAAAAGACAATTGGTCCCATTTGCATGTTCGGTTATATCATTTACAAACATAATGGTAACGGAGTATAAATCATCTGATATTTTTCGTCTTAATGCTGTTAATTTCGCCGTTGTTTCATCGAGTTTTTGATTATCATCTAAATAATCCGAATCACCGAATTTAAGACTGGTTTCAATTTTATGGGGTACACGTATAAAACCTCCGCTTATTTGATTGCAAAGCTTATACATCATATCAAAAAGATTATATTCATCATTTTCCTTTAAACTATTTTTTTGTAAATCCCTAACTATTCTTTTTGTAATTTTACTTGAACAAAGTTTTAAACACTTTTCTTCTTTGTCATAATAGATATATAATGATAATTGTTCGGGAACATTATACTCTTCCGGATTGTTGGGATAAAAAGGCAATTTACAATCAGACACCTGTAAATGTCTGTATGTTGCAAAACCAATATCACAATTTATAACCGATGCATTACCGTGAATAAAGAATGTCATACCTAAAGATGAAGGCATGTTTTGTGCCGCAAGGCTCATTTCTTCATCAAGATTCTCTTCATCCGCCGGAGAAACCAGATCTAATTTATTCGAAGTAACTTTCTCCTCATTTATTTCCGAATCATCGATAAAATCAACGGACTTATCGCTTATTTCTTCTATACGCGAACTATCATCATTATCTGCATTGATTTTTTCATTTTTCGGGAATAAAATCCCTATAGAATATCTCATATGCGGAGAGCTGGTGATTATTTCGTGCTCAGCATCAGGTATAGAAATCTCCGACCCCGGTCCAAGCAATTCTTCCTTAATTATTTTTAAGTATCGCTCTCTTGTGTTAATCATTTCTCGTGAATCAATCATATTAAACCTCTTATATATTGATTGGTCTATTTATCATGTTGATTGGCACCGTTTGATTTACCGTTGTTATTGATTCAAGTCGTAATACCAGAGCTATTGAATCTACTCGTTCATATATTTCTGCTGTTAAATTATTTGCATCAGGCTTTTTCCCGCTTAATTTTGCATTAATTACTTTACCTATCTGTTTAAGTATATCTTTTCTGATTTTTCTGATTTTATTACAAGCTTCATAATATTCATTTGCATTATCATATAAGTTTTTATCTTCAACCAATCGGGCAATTTGTAAGATAGAATCGATTTTTCTCGGTCCAACCGTATGTGAATCCTCATCAAGCCAACCTTTTATAGTGGCATCTTGGACTTGTACTCCGTTTGTAATCATCATTGATACAATTTCCGAGGCTGAATTATGATTCCGTTCCATGTAATCATGTAATACTTTTTTCCAATACTTTGATTTTCTATAATCTGTTATTATAGTGTTATCATTGATTTTGTTTTCATTTACGAGACGGTTTAAAATGTTTTCTACAACATCTCTTGTTTCCGAATTCTTCTGTGTAAAAACTATCGAATCACCCGGACTTAATTCGGAGACAGAAACTTCTTGAACATTACCATTATTTTCATCAAATACATAAGCCTTGTAATGCTTTGAAAAAAGCACTCTTTCTCCGTTTTCAAAAACACCTATTGCTATAATTTCTGCGGTTGAAGACGATTGTTGTATATTATTTTCTAAATTTAATCCTCTTATTGTAGTACTTTCGTTTAAGTGAGTAATAAACTCGTCAACCTCAGCATCAATATTCGCCAATAAATCGACTTCTTCATCATTAACTCCCAAAGAATAATGAGCTTCATCATTATCATCCGATTTCAACGGAATGTAATTCAATAAATTTAACTGAACTTCATTTTTTTTCTCATAACGTTTTCTATGATAAAAGACATTTAATTCAAATTCATATAAAATAGTTTCTATACGTTGAGAAGAACGACATCTAAACGTATTAAATCTTTTCCCTTCATAATTTCCCAAAACTATAATTCGATCATAATAAACTGTGTTATCAAAACGATTCGCCGTAGTAATCGTCAGATTTTCCCATTTATCCATTAAATTATATAAATTAGACTCGCGCATAACAACAATATAGTACGCTTTGGGTACAATTATCGCAACTTTTTTATCATGATTCTGGATTAACACTTTTATTAAATAATTTTCCTTTTCACAGAAATTCACTAAATTTAAATACGCTGTTTCCAGATAATTTATTATCATTCGTACTTTTTCTCGAAGCATCTCCGGTAAAATATCTGCAATCATATTTAACTTCTGCAATTTGTTTTCTGTTGTTTCTAATTCTAATTTTTTTTCGTTTATTAATTTGTCAAGTTGTTTAATCTTAAATACCGCAGTCAGAAATAAGTTTGTAAGAGAAAATGCATTTATTATAAAATCAGTTTTTTCCTCCGATTCATAATCAAATTTTTTTATATCATAAAGTGCATTTTTATAATTGCTATATTCCGACCATGTGAATTGACACGGTATTATATAAGGTTGAATATCATTTTTTAGCACTGCGTCAACTTGTTTTGATAACTCCAATGTAAATTTATTATTTATTTTTGTGTGAATAGATTTTGAAAGTAAAAATTTTTTTGTACATGCAAAAATATGCAAATTATCATTTTTTTCTGTCGCATTTATCAATTCGTTTGCTTTTTCGGAATCAATATTTACTGCCACATAGACAAATTGGAGAGAACGTCTGTTCATCATTTCCGGTAATTCCGAGATCCCTTTGAATACAATTTCATTACCAAGGATTATAATCCCAACATTTTTATTAGTATCATTCTTATGAATAAGATTTCGTGCAACCGATACTTTCCCTGTAATTTTTAAGACAGGTTCCATCTTTTCCGCATTTCCGCCGTATGGATATTCATCCTCTTCGGTATAATAAGAAGCAGTAACCAACTCTAGTAATTTTATTTCTTTTTCATCAAACCTAATTGAAATGTTATTTATAAGATAATCACTATGTTCTCGAGTTGTGACAAAAACCACCGATGTATCGATGATATTAGGTATTTCATCGGCAGAAAAATCTAAAACACTTTTATAGAATTCGTCTCGTATTCCGTTTTTTTTACGAATACCTCTCCCATCGAGTGCTGTTGCTTTTCCGTTATATGGGGTAATAAATCTCCAACGTTCTTGAGGAACTGTATTATTATTATTGTTCCCCTTAGTTAATAATACAGATTTTTTTTGCGGATCCATGGGATGAGTGGTATATCCGCCAAACGAATAACGTTCTTTTTTCTTATCGCCGTAAGATACTATATCACCGATTTTAAGTGAGGAAATTATTGTATCTGTATCTGTTTTATTATAAAGAAGGCACATTAATGCTACATATACAACCATAACCGCGTCATAACATACAGAACCTGTGTGTAATACAATACCCACATTGTGTTTTTCTTTTTCTGATGTCATTGACAGAAAATCCATAAAAGCTTGTATAATAACTTCCTTTGAAAATACATTCTCTTCAAATAACAAATCACAATGATCGAGGATGCGTTTAATTACTTTAATTACTTTTTTCATATTTCCTCCTTGTTTGCAGAATATTTTGATCAATTAATGTTAAATGTATATCCGTATCTTTCTTTTTCTGTTATACATCCGTTTGATTTTAATTGTAAAATTATTTGGTATGCACGCGCTTCAGAAACATTAAGAAACCTTGCGACGGAATATTTGGTAAAATAATTTTTTATTCCAACATGATATACAAGGTCAAAATATGAATGTATTGTTTTTTCTCTGACATTTTTATAAAGTTTATCGTATATTCTCTTACAAATGTGGAATTCTAGGCCATACATATAGAAAAGTCGTTTTTCTAAATCGGTAAATTTTTCAAGCATTTTATTCATACATTCTTTGATAAATAATGCCATAAATTCTATGACAGGAATAGTAACAGAATTACCAAATTGTTTATATTTTTGCGAATCAGGAATATTATCGGGAAATGAGAACCCTTCAGACCCATCTGCTTTTACAAATGCATATCCGATAAATCCCTGTAAACGTCCCCATTCTGTCGGAGTCATCGTCCTGATAAATTTTTCGTTGATTGGTGAGTATTTCCCTTTAATAGTTGTTCCGGTATATTTTAAACCATTCGATATATCGTAAATCAGATTTCTTTCTCGTCCCGACCCACCCGTCGCTAATAATGTATTTGCTATGGGATTATCATTACCCGGAAGATTAATAACTCTATAACCGAAACCATTTCCTTTAGATTTTTGTGTTTCAAAATGTCTTTCCAAAGTTTCGAGGTAACCACTTGAAAGAAAATATTTTACAGGAACATTAATTTCAAGAATATCTTTTAAATATCGATATACTATTTTATTCGATTTGTCGGGTATTTCTTCCGGTAAAAGCGAAATATATTCATTGAAATATTTTCTGCTGAAAGCAATAATATAAACGCGAGGTCTATTTTGAGGAACACCGAAATATTTGGAATTTTTGATAAATGACCTTGGATTATAAAACAATTTCCCTTGTTCATCTTTAGTAACACCCAGAACTTTATAATTAAGTTCATTTTCCAGTGTTTCAATAATGATTCGAAATGTGTTACCTTTATCGTGCGTAACAAGATTTTCTACATTTTCCAAAAATAATACTTTGGGCGTTGTATCCTTAATAATATTTTTTATGTCAAAGAAAATCGTGCCTTTAGTTGTATCTTCAAATCCAAGTTTTAATCCTACACTGCTAAATGTTTGACACGGGAATCCTGCCAATAAAACATCATATTGTATTTGTTTTACTTTTGTTTTAAAATCAGAAGATGTTAAATCGTTGCGGGGATCATCGCCAAATAAATGCTCGTATGTTTTACATGCAAATTCATCTGTTTCGGCAGATATGATATTTTTATAATCACCAGCCAATTCAAATCCTTTACGAATTCCGCCTATACCTGCACATAAGTCTATCGTTATGTATTGCATTCTGTTTTCTCCTTTAATGTTTTAACGATAATATCAGCACAAGCATATGTATTACTTTTTATTTCTTTCCCCCAAAACCGAATTACTTTCCAGCCATGTTCATCAAGATATTTATTTACTTCTAAATCTCTTGCAATATTTTTCTCTATTTTTCTTATCCAGAATTCTTTATTCGTTTTTATATCGTTCTTTCTGTTTTCCCAATCAAATCCATGCCAAAACTCGCTGTCGCAGAAAACCGCAATCTTCTTGCCTTTAAAAGCAAGATCGGGATGTCCGTAAACAGACTTCACATTCTTTCTGTATCTGACATTTCTCTTCCATAATTCTTTGCGTAGTAAAAGCTCAATTTGAGAATCTTTATTTTTTACATTTCTCATATTTTTACTGATCTGTTCCCGAGTTTTTTTCATAAACACTTCCGGTTATATTTTATTAAAATCAAGATAAACCTTCTAATATTTAAAAAACTATCTTCAACAAATAATACCCAATGCGTCATTTGTTCGACTTCACTATATCGCAGAATTATTTTTGTCGCTTATTGCTATATTATCAAAAATACTTTCCATAGTCTTTATGATTTTATCACATATGCTGCCGTATTACAAGAGGGAAAAACGAAATTTCTGTTTTTTGTATATATTATGTCAATCGGTTCATAATACGATATGCACAATAAAAGTAATGTCGTTTTCTCCCGAAATCACACTTCTTTTTTTGTCTGTATATTCTTGACATTCCCCGGTCCGAATACTATAATGGTTGATGAAAACGTGGTATTATCTGCCATATGAAGTTTTCTTATCCTTCTGATATTCGAGAGAAGAACAATCACTTTGAAATTTATAAAATTTTCCGGAGAGCTTAAATGATTGAGGATAAATACAATCTCCTGAGCCGGCCGAAAGAGGAATTGATTGCGATCATAGAAAAACTGACGGAACAATTATCCGAAAAGGACCGGCTGGAGTTTATTTCGAAATGGATAGACCCGCGGGCTGCGCTTCTGGAGGCAGGTGAAGGCGACGGCTGCGCCTTTTTAGAGAAGGTCGATGCTTTTTGCGGCAAATGCCTTGCCGGAGATTATTATACCGAAGAGACCGAGGATCCCTATGATTACCGCGACTATTATGACGGCAATGAGGTATCCGGTTTCAGACACAGCGAATGGGCGGAAGGCTTTTCGTCTTTTTTCAGGCTTGCGGTGATGTATTCGAGAAACCATAACTATGATGTTTCTTACAGGGCTTTCGAGAGGCTGACGGGCTGTCTTCGCGAAGCGGAGTCCGACGAAGCTCTTCTGGGAACAGATCACCCGATGTATTATATCAGAACCGACCGGGAGGAAGTCTTTGACGAATATCTGCTTTCTTTGAAGGATCAGCTGCCGGATAAAAAGCAGGCTGCCCGGAAAGCCGTCGGATTATGGATCTACTTCGGCGGGGAAAACACCGGTATCCTTCTGAACCGGTTTGATGATTTAGCGGATATGGAAGAAGCTGTCCGAATAAATATTGCCGGCCATACGGACAGCCGGTCTGTCCAGCATTCGTTGTATGAACTGCTGAAAAGTTTTTACTCAAAGCTCAGCATTGAATTCGACGGAATTGCGGTTTCGGAAAGCCTGATCCGCTTTAACCCGAACTTTTCGGATGATCTGGCGCAGGGGTACATGGACCGGGGAATGCCGGATAAAGCCATACCGATCATCAGGGACGCTTTAAAGGAAATCACGGATGCGAAGGTCGTTTCGGCCCTCAACACAAAACTGGTCAGCTGCTATGAAAGCTTAAACATGTACGGCGAAGCCTATGAAACCGCGGCTGAAATGTTTACTGCGGACAACACCCATGAACGGTATCTGCAGGCAAGGCGCATTGCATGCAGGCTCGGAACTTCCGAGGGCTTTCCGGATAAAATGGCGGAGTATGTTCTGTCCGGCAAAAGGAACGATTCTGCGGCGGCTTTGCTCAGAATATGGTCCTATGAAGGAGAGATTTCAAAGCTTATCGATACGGCGCTCAGGTCCGACGGCTATTCGCGGCATGAAAATCTGAAATATACGGCCAAATCACTGGTTTACCGCGCGCTGCATTCCGAAAAAACGCTGCCGTCCGGTCTGACGGAAATTCTGCAGTCGGTCGAAGAGAATAAAACCGAAGGCATTGCCGACATGATCCGGAAGTGCGAGGATGCGGAAAACAGACGTTTTCTGTTAAGCAGCGCCGCTGAGATGTATAAACTCATGGTACGGTTCCACATCGACGCCGCGCAGAGAAGCAGGTATGCAAGGGCAGCCTACTACTGCGCCGTCATCCGAGAGATCTGCATTCTCCTGAACGAAAAGGACGCGTTCCGCGCATATTATGCGGATATTTTAGCCCAAAACAGGAGAAGACCGGCATTGCAAGACGAAATGAACAAGAAGATAAAGTAAAACGGCATCCCGGGTCACAGGATCGGATAAAAGCGAGGGGACCGACGAAGTGCAGCCTGTGCCGGTCCGCCGGCGGGGCTTGAATTTGCTTTGTGAAATAAAAAGAACGTCTGAAAAAAGAATGCCGCGGTGTTCTTTTTTGATCGTTCTTTTTTTACTTTCATATAATTTAAATAAAATAAATTTATGCATATGTCCATGCATTTTCAACAATTATGCACCTGAGGATGCATAATCCAACCGGCATGATCCGGCTTTTTATTCTTTTTCGCCCCACAGAGATAGTTCGGCGAACTGCACGATCCCGTCTTCGGTGATGCCGAGTTTATAATGTGCGAAGCTCTTTTCGTTTTCAAAGCTCATGCCGTAATACGTGAAATTGTCGGTGCCGGTCTTCGAAGCGCTGTCGGGCTCGGCCGCGAGTTCTGTCCAAGGACCGCCGGGGGACGCGGCGCCGTAGAGGACCCAGGCGTCGGCGTTGCGTTCGGGGTAGTCCGCGGTGTCGTTCGCGGTCATGAACATGAGCGCCCGGACTTTCACGGGAGCCGAAAAGGCGAAAAGCAGCTCCGACCCGCCGGAGGATGCGAAGCAGTATTTCGTTTCGCGTATGCCGTCGAAGGCGTTGACGGGGCCTTCGTTCTCGAAGCCTTCGGCGCCCGAGACCGAATCCGGCAGGATCAACGCATTCAGGGGCCCGAATTTTTCGGGGATGAGCGACGTCGTGCCGTTGCCGTACCGGACTTTTTCGCCCCCGGAAGACCCTTCGGTGAAGGATGCGGCCCGGATGTTTTCGTCCAG
>CAZVPD010000083.1:0-5984 GCA_964628455.1 uncultured Lachnospiraceae bacterium | reverse complement strand
CTCCGCAAGGTATTGATAATGCTCGTCATATGTTTTAAGCGCGGTGATGAATCCGGTCTCGCGGTTCATCACCAGGCCGAAAATCGGCCACCGGACGAAATTGCGCTCAAACGCCCTGTTGTATTTTTCCCCTTCGGCGAGGACCGTTCCGGAGATTGAGCGGAGTTCGTCCCCGAGTTCGTCCCAGCGCGCCCTGACCAGCTCGCGGAACCATGTGTGCTTCATGACCGTGAAGAACCAGGGGTTGCCGAGTCCGTTGCCGGTGTCGGCGGCCGCGTAAAAGTCGGTGTAATATTCGCAGGTCTCGTTGGCGTTGCCGAGAGAAAGGTCAAAGTCCCAGATCGGGCCGAAGCAGAGCTTCCCGCCCTTGTCCCTATGCAGATAGAAGCTGTCGAACCCGAAATCGAGGTTTTTCAGGACCTCCTCGGCGATGTAGACGTCGACATAAGATTTTATGTCGACCAGCGCTTCGACGCGCTCCCTGTCCCCGCTTTTCACCGCCTCCCAGGCTTCGTTCATCGTGCCGATGATGAAATCCCGCTGCGCATCCCGTTCGTCCGCGTCTTCGCTGAGGTCGCTGACGATGTGGTACTGCCTTCCGGCCAGATTAAAGACCGTGTCGTCCTCCGCGTAATACGAGAGCTTGACGAGATACCCGATGTCGGTGCCGTCCGTCGATCCGTCGATGTCGAGCCGGTTGTTATCGATCTCGACCTCCTCGGCCAGAAGATAGACGCCCCTGTACTCGCCGTTTAGATAAACATCGGCGGTGTGCGAGGCAGCAGCGAAGGCGATGCCAGAAAGTCGGCGCGAAAACTCGAAGGCGGCGCGGTTGCGCAGCAGCGACTGGTCGCACATGTTCGCCAGCAGCACCCATGTCTTCGCCTTGCCCCTGCCGATCCCAAGCAGGTTTTCTTTTTCGGCAAGCTTGATCTTATACGACTTTTTCTCATAGCTCCAGGAGTTGTTGCCCCTGCCGCGGATGCGGGCTTCGAGCACGGGCGTTTCGTACTCCTCCCCGCAGCCGATGATGCGGATCCCGGCGGCGATGTATTCGCTCCTTGATTCGACGTCCCTGCCCGTTTCCGTGTCGATGAGGATGGCGGGAGCCTCGAGAAGGTCGTAGTCGAAGACGGCGGTGAGCACAGATGAGGACGCGGCGGTGTCGCCCGAGCGCCGCGGTTCCGTCGACCCGTCGCTCCAGCGCACGAACTTATAGCCCGTTTTGGCGGTCGCGGTGACGGCGGAGGTTCCCCGTCCGTCCGAAACGTCCTGTCTGGCGTCCCCTGCGACAAGCCCCGCGTCAACGGAATTGACCGCATAGACCACATAGGTTTTACTTTTGTCCGAAAGGACTTCCGAAAAATCGTTCTGCGCCTCGGCGGGCAAAATCTGCCTGTCTCCGGCGGCGGCCGTGACGGACTCCGCTGCCGGCGTGCCGGCCGGGATATCGCCCGAGCACGCCGTCAGGGCAGACAGGCACAGTATGGATAATATGATATAAAGATTGATTCCGAACCTCGGCGTCATGATGTTCCCGCTCCGTGTTGTATGAATATTCGGCAAAGAGAAAAACCGGAAAGACAATGCTTCCCTCCAAGTTAATAGTATCATTTTTACGGTGCCGTGTCAACAGAAAGCAACGGGAAATATCCTGCTTCAGCGCGAATCCATGGACTTTACATAGGACGGCGTTCCCTACTGTAAACGATGTCTCCGGACAATAGGTAAACCACATTGCCCTGTCCGCATGGGAAAAAACCTGCGCGTTCCCGGTCCCCGGCGTTCTTTTTCGGACGACAGAGACCGGGACGCCGTACCGGTGATCGCGTATTGTCCGCCGCCGCAGTGTTTTCTCCCTCCCGCAGGACGGATTTCTCCGCACAGCGATTTTTGGCGTTGACAAAAGAAACTCCTCATGGTATCATGAAATCACCTGATTATAAATCAATCCTATTGTAAAAAAGAAAATCCGGAGGATCCGCCATGTCAGAACAACTTTACGGCAAGCCGGCAGGGGTATCGACCCGATGGGCGAACGCCGAAAATCCGGACGGCCTCAAAGGCAGGGCCGCCATGTCCAACGGGGGCCGCAAGGGTTCCCCCGCGATCCGTCCGCTCACCGCCGGGCAGACCGCGGTCCTTGCGCATGCCGAAGTGACAAGCGGCACGGTCCGCCATATCTGGATCACTTTCGAGCAGAGAAACAATCCCGAGGCGCTGCGGGGATTCAGGCTCCGCTTTTACTGGGACGGCTGTGAAACCCCGGCCGCGGACGTTCCGCTCGGTGATTTTTTCTGTACCGGCCAGGCGGTCCCGACCCCGTTTGAAAACGCGTTTTTTTCGAATCCCGAGGGCAGGAGCTTCAACTGCATCCTGCCGATGCCCTTTAGGACGGGGATGAAGATCACGGTTTCAAACGAAACCGGTTTTGACGAGAACCAGTTCTTCTATCAGGTGGAATACACACTCGGCGACAGGCACGACGACAGCATGCTGTATTTTCATTCTTATTATAACCGCGAAGCGAAAACGGCCGAATGCAGGGACTATACGATCCTGCCGCGGGTGACAGGCGCCGGCAGATACCTCGGCGCGAGCTTCGGCGTGACCTGCAACCCCCTTATGAAGGGCACATGGTGGGGTGAAGGGGAAGTCAAATGCTATATCGACGGGGATGAGGCTTATCCGACGCTGGCCGGGACGGGCACAGAAGACTATATCGGCACCGGCTGGGGACAGGGGACATACGCCCATCTCTATCAGGGCTGCCTTACGGCCGATTTCGATGCGGACAGATACGCGTTCTACCGCTTTCACGGACCGGATCCCGTATATTTTGATTCCTCGATCCGGGTCACCATTCAGCAGATCGCGTATTCCGGGCCCGAAGGCCTCGAAAACTGCCGCAGGAACGGTCTCCGGATCAAAAGCGCAGGCGATACGGCGTATCTGGACTATGACAAAATAAAAAACGCCATTTTCGAGCGTTTTGACGACGACTGGTCGAGTGTCGCGTATTTTTATCTCGACAGGCCTTCACGGGACCGACTATCATAAAAAGGAATCGGAACGGACATGATAAAATGCATTGCGCTTGATTTTGACGGAACGATCGCGAATTACACGCCGGGCAAACCGTGGCTGTCGGCCGCGCTTTTCGGCACGCTGGAACGCTTTATCGAAAAGGGCGGGCTGGCGGGCATCGTCACGGGCAGGGACCTCGGTTCGCTGCGGGACGCGGTCACCTCCGGCGGTTTTCAATGGCAGAAACCCTTTCCGTCTTTTGCCGGCGTGTCGGAATCCTATCTGATTTTGCCGGGCGACGTCTTCGCGGACCGGAACAGGCAGACAAAGGAACGCATCATGCAGACGAACCGGCTTCTGCTCGGCTGCGCGGCGCAGTGGCTCGAGCTGCTCGGGGAGACCGGCTTTGAGGTGACAGGCTGGAAGATATCGCACGATTATTCGCTCGAATACACCTTCGCCGAGGAATCCGAAGCGCGCAGAGCGGAGGTTCTGATCCGCGAAAAAGCGGCCGAAGCGGTTCCGGGCTGCCGCGTGCACCGCAACTGCCGGCAGGTATCGGTGATGGACAGCCTTTCGGAGAAAGGACGGCTGGTGGCCGAAGCGGCGGATTATTACGCCCTGTCCCCGTATGAGGTGCTGGTCATAGGCGACAGCGGCAACGACGCGTCGATGTTCGACCGGAAATACGGTTTCCTGTGCGGGACACCCGAAAACGGCGACACCGAGATCAAAGAAGAAGTGCTTGTCCGGGGGGGCTATGTCGGCAGCGGAAACGCATACGACGGCGTGCTCGACATTTTCCGCGAATACAAAAAGCAGGGGCTGCTCGAGATATAACCGCAGCCGGAAGGACGCGAAGCCTATGGTCACGCTGCCGAAATGGGTCTGGAACACGGAGATCGAAAAGATCACGCGCGAGGAAATCCTGCACCAGTTCACGAACTTCAGAGATAAAGACGGCTACGAGGGCGTCATGATCGTCCTCTGGAACAACGCGGGCTACATGTCCGAAGAATATTTCGAAAAATACGCCCTCGCGCTGGAATGCGCCCGCGAAACCGGCCTGAAGATCATCCTCTGGGACGAAAACGGTTTTCCCAGCGGGTCGGCCGGCGGGCTCCTCGAGGAGAAATATCCCGAATGCTGCGCGAAGCGCCTGGACCTGCGGGAGTTTTTTCTGACCGAAGGCCGGTCTTTCAGATACAGCCGGACCGCATCCTGTCAGGGGATCGTCCTGTATGACTGCGGCTCGGACGAAATCACGGTCCTTGAAGGGGACATCGACTATACCCCGCAAAAGTCCGGCATGAAGGTCATGGTCTTCGACTGTGTGACGGCGGGCGATATGAATTCGTTCGGTCGCCGCGCGAAGCTCGCGGATTACCTCGACGGCGAAGCGGTCGGAAAATTCATCTCCCTCACCCACGAAGCGTATTACGCCAGGTTCGCCGAATACTTCGGGAATACTATCGTCATGGCGTTTTACGACGAACCCGCCTTCTGGCATATCGAGGGGGGAAGGATCTGGACCAATCAATTCGCCGAAAAATTCGAAGCGGCTTACGGTTTTTCGCCGGTCCCGCTCTATCCCGCCCTCTGGCAGGAGATCGGAAAAAGCACGGCATACGCCCGGAAGATGCTTTTCGGATTCAGGGCGGAACTGTATTCCGAAGAATACATCCGCACCCTCGCGTTCTGGTGCGAAGAGCACGGGATAAAGCTGACGGGCCATCAGGACCAGGAGGAGGCCGTCAATCCCGTGCCGATCTGCGGCGACCTGATGAAGGCCTTCAGGCACCAGCATATCCCGGGCGTCGACGAGATCGCGTATTACGGAAGGGGCTCGAAGGCCTATAAGCTGATCGCGTCGGCGGCGGACAGCTACGGCAAAGAGCTTGTGATGTGCGAGCTTTTCGGCGCGATGGGCGAGGACCTCGACCCATCGGTGCTGATGCGCGAAGCGCTGGACATGATGGCAAAAGGGATCAATTTCTTCGTTCCGCACGGGACATGGTACGACAACCGGCCGGACAGGATCATTTTCCCGCCGGAGCTCTCTTTCAGGAGCAGCCGCTTTGCAGCCCCCGTCGCGGAATTCAACCGCTTCGTCAAGGAATGCTGCGAACTGCTTCAGGGAGGGGAACACATCTGCGAAGCGGCTGTCCTCTACCCGATCGACGACCTGCAGGCGGCGTACAGCTTCGCCTCTCCCGACGCGTATAACGGGGGCGTCTGTCCGGCATGGAGCGATTACCTCGATTTCGGCGAGGAACTGATCTACAACCGGCTGCGGGACTTCATGTTCCTTCACCCCGAGGTGCTTGCGGAGAAAGACCTGTCCCCGTTCAGGGTGATCTTCGTGCCCGGTATGAGATTCATTTCGCTGAAAACGCTGGAAAAACTCGCGGAGTACCGGGAGAGCGGCGGAATCGTGCTTAGTACAGGCCTTCCGCCGGCCTTCATCGCCGAAACAGGCGAAGATGCGGGCGGATACACGGACCGCATCTTCAGGCGGAGCGAAACGCTTGACGGGATCGGTTTTTCGGTGAAAGTCGGCTGCGCGCAAAAGCCCGAAAACGGACACCTGTCCTGGATACAGAAGCGAAAGGACGGCCGGGATTTCCTGTTTGTTTCCAATTCGTCCGACACCGGGCTTGACGTGCGGATAGAGATCAGAAACGGCGAAGACCGGAGCCTTCGGCTCGGACCGGTCAGCGGCGCTTTTGTTTTCCTGTAAGGAAAATTTTCCCTACAGGAAAAATTTTTCCTTACAGGAAAACGGTGAAATCCGTGCGCAGCACGGGTGAAATCGCCTGCGGGCGGAGAAATCCGTGCGCAGCACGGGTGAAATCGCCTGCGGCGGTGAAATCCGTGCGCAGCACGGGTGAAATCGCCTGCGGGCGGTGAAATCCGTGCGCAGCACGGGTGAAATCGCCTGCGGGCGGTGAAATCCG
>CAZVPD010000082.1:2971-16803 GCA_964628455.1 uncultured Lachnospiraceae bacterium | reverse complement strand
TGCCTATCCGAAAACTGAGGCCGTAAAAATCCTCTTTGTCCGCTTTCCCGTCGGAATTTAAATCCGTATAGATGTCTTTGGTCAGACTGTTCAGTTTGTCGATCGTCCAGCCGCCGCTCCGCACTGTCTCATAGATGTCGCCGAGAGAATAATCGTCCGCAAGGTTTTTGTCGAAATACATGCAGTAGGTATAGGACAGCGCAGACATCGCGAAATCTCCGACAGCCAGCAGCGAAACATTCTTATACGTAAGGTCTTTTATATTGCTCGAAGACCACCACGGCTTGTCAAAATCAATATAACCGATGTCGTACCAGTTCATCATCATCCCTTTGAGAGACAATTCGCTTAATGAAACGACATGCGAACAGAACAGGTCGAAAGCGTCTTCCCCGGCCTGAATGCATTTTGCGCCGTAACTGACGACCCCGCCAAAATCACGGGAGGAGTCGAAAAAAAGTTCCGTATTGTATCTCTCCTCCGCTACACGGTTCCGCGCGTAAAGCGAATCGTTTACAATATCCCCGTTTTCGGCTTCTTCGGCTATAAAGGAAAGGATCCGGGGGTCGTTGTAGGTGAGGATCCTATAGGGAGCTCCGTTAAAATCAGCCTCGGGAAGACCGTCCTCCACCCGTGTTCGCGCCTCCAGCAGATCCGGTTCTTCTATGACGTTCTGCCGGCTTTCGGCTGAAGTTTCTTCTTTTTTTATCTCTTGCTCCGCAGCCGGTTCGCCGCATGAAGAAAAACAGATCACCGATATAAAAGCAAGCAGGAATGACATGCATCGTTTCAAAACAGGCATTATTTGTCCGACTCCTTCCGGAAATGATTTGTTTCATAAAAACAATTAAACGACAAAGACCCGAAAGCAGGAAGCCGGCTGACGGATCTTTTTTGCCGGCTGAACGGGACGGCCGGAGCGTATTTATTTTTCTTCCAGCAGCTGGATCCGGATCCCGTTGGGATCTGTCAGGTAAAAGAACATCACATGGGGATTCGGGGTGATCACGGGACTGTGGGGAATGTTTTTTTCATCGAGCAGAACTATTTTGTCTTTCAGCGAAGGCACGGCAAATCCCACGGTGATGCCTTCCGCCGTGCCCGATCTTTTATAATCTTTTCTGAAGATCAGTTCGAGTTTTGTTTCCTCTTCGCCGAGAAAAGCTATTTCCCCGTTCGGGATCTCCATTCTGCGGGTTACGGGAAGGTCAAGCAGCCACGCATAGAAGTCGGTCGACTCCTTTAAGTTTTCCGTCTCGACAGTAACATGACAGATCATGGCGTCACATCTCCTTATTGATCGTTCGGATTAAAATATTTTATCTTAATTTCCCGATTTTCATTATATCATCCTGCGCCCTCCGTGTCAAGCAGAATGCCGGATACGCTTTTTTTTCGGGAATCCGTCAGAATCTGAAATAGATAAAGGGATTGTACGATCCCCTTGCCAGAAGGGCGGCGGACAGCAGCAATACCGCGATGAGTCCGATATCCGCGGCCAGCTTCGCCGGCTTAGAGGACGAGACTGCTTTGCCGGCTGCCGTATACACCGCGGGTATGCAGCCGATGACGCCGCAGACCAGGGCGGTCAGAAAGAACAGGTTCAGCGCGCCGGACGCGTAGATGATTTTGAGGTCGGCAAATCCCGAGCCTCCGAACATGGTTTTCAGCGTTTCCGCAGTCTGAGCGAGATTCTCGCATCTGAAAACGGTCCAGCCTATGATCACCGTGAAAAGAGCGTAAGCGTGACCGGGAAATCCGCTTTGGGATCTGAATTTCAAAGTAAATTTCTCGGTGATCAGGATCAGGCCGAAATAGAGTCCCCACACGATAAAGTTCCAGCTCGCGCCGTGCCAAAGGCCGGTAAGGAGCCAGACGGCAAGCATGTTCAGGACCCATCGGCCGGCGGAAACACGGTTTCCGCCCAGCGGTATGTACACATAGTCGCGGAAAAAAGTCGAGAGGGAGATATGCCACCTTCGCCAGAAATCGGTGACGGAGTCCGCGGCGTACGGATGGAGGAAGTTTTCGAGATAGTGAAACCCCATCGCCCTTCCCATACCGATCGCCATATCCGAATATCCGCTGAAATCATAGTATATCTGTATCGAATAGGCGATCACCGCAAGCCATGCCCCCGCGGCGCCGTACCGGCTTATGCTCACGTTTCCGTCAAGTATTCTGTCCGTTATGACCGCTGCCTGATTCGCTATCAAAACTTTTTTGCCGAATCCGAGAATAAAGCGCCTGATGCCGTACGCAAAATCCTCTGTCGATACGCTTCTTTCCTCAAGTTCTTCGGCAATCGTGCTGTAACGCACGATGGGGCCCGCGATCAGCTGCGGAAAAGCAGCGAGATACGCGCCTAAAAACAGCGGATTTTTCTGGACTTTTACTTCGCCGCGGTAAACGTCGGCCACATAGGACAGAATCTGAAACGTATAAAACGAAATCCCGATGGGCAGCACGATCTCGGGGACGCCGAAGGACGCGCCGGACAGGTCGTTTATCGTCCCGACGAAGAAACCCGCGTACTTGAACACTCCGAGCAGCAGCAGGTCGGCCGCCACGGCCGCGAAAAAGATCGCTTTCCGCAGCCCTTTTTTACCGGCTGTCCGCTCCAGTTCGATACCGGCCGCGTAATTGATCAGAACCGAGAAAACAAGCAGCAGGATATAAACGGGTTCGCCCCAGGCGTAAAACACAAACGAAAACATCAGGAGCAGGATGTTTTTTGCCGGGATATGATCCCTGAAAAAATACGTGCAGATAAAAAACAGGGGCAGGAATCCAAACAGGAACACGAGGTCCGAAAACAGCATAAAACCACCCCTCCCCGCCGGTCATCCGGTCAGCATCCGGCCGAAATCGGTCGAGTCATATCCGAACAGCAGACGGCTCGAATAAAGCAGGATCAGCACGTCCGTGATCCCGTTGTCCTCGATCAGCTGACGGTAATCGTACGTCACGTCGTTTGCGACGGTCCAGGGACGGATAAAGCAGACAGTCGTATCAAAATGAGACGCCAGGATCGCAGATATCGACCAGGAATACGAATCCCCCAGCAGAAGCAGATTCCTCCCCGTATGGTTTCCCTCGAAGATGTATCTGTCCTGCGGCTGGTTAAAAGCGACGTAATAGTCGAAGCTGACGCCGAACTTATTGAACTCACCCGCGGTAAAACTCTGCTGAAGGCCTTTCAGGTCATAGTCGTTTCCGCTGAAATCCGGCAGGTCGGTCAGATCCAGAATATAAAAATCATCCGCATAGCCCATATCCGTCTGCCCCGCCGCCGAACCCAGCGAACCGATCCACTTTATTCCCGGTATCTTTATGACCTCATATTCGTTCGGAGCGCCGATTTCGGGAGAATCTTCGGCCATCATCGAGATGATCTGCCTGTAACCCTCGTAGGCACCGTAAATATTCCAGTGGTGGTCGGACCTGAATTTCTTGTTTAACCTGTCGTCGGGGGTATCCATCCTGAACCGGTCGAACCGGATATCGCTGTCCAGATGATCCCTGAAATATTCGTAATACCGGACTGTGGAATCGGGGCCGGTGATCATGTCGTCATACATTTCCGTTTCCTGAAGCCTTGTCCCCATATACACGTAGTAATTGATCCCGTCCGCCGCTTCTTTCAGGCGGTGGATATGCGCAAGCTGCATCTCCGTAAGCTTCTGAAGTTCGTCCCCGGACGCGCCTTCCACCCGTTCCATGACTTTGAGCGGTTCGATCGCATAGATAAAGGGCCTGCCGTCCCCCCACACCGGCACGGACAGGTATTCGACGGGGGGCGGAAGAGGTTCCGTTTCGGGGAGCGTATCTTCCCCGCTGCCCGTCGGGGCGGTGTCCGGGGACGGCGGCGCGTCCTCCGGGGGACGGCTGAAAAAGGGTTCCGCAAGGCGCCCGGTCAGTCCGAGCAGGGATACTTCCGCAAACCGGACCGAGGAAACGGCCGTATCGTAAAACGGAATGCAGTTGATGTAGACATTCCGCAGCAGCGTCCTGGCCCGTTCGGCCGTGTTGAGGATTCTATGACCGAAAACATCGGGTCCGTATACTTTTTCGGTCACGATCAGGTTTTTCGTGTTCAGAGCGTCCAGGACTCCGGCCGAACTCAGCGCGTAAATAAAAGGCGAAACCGAAAAAAAGAACAGCAGTATCGAACAGACAACGGCAATAAACGTTTTGTCCTTCATTCTTCATCCTTCACCCCCGTCGTATTTGTTCCGGTACGGCGCTTATGAAAAAAGCTCCGTGATAAAAGCATAATTCTGCATGACGGGCCTGCAGAAAGAGACGGTTTTTATACCCGAAGCGAGGATCTCTTCGATCTCTTCCCTTTTTCTGATACCTCCGACGAGCATGAGCGGCAGATCCGTATGCCGCATCAGGCGGAGCGCCGTTTTCAGAAAATACGGTTCCGAAGGTGTGCCCTGTTTCACCGATTCATAGCCGCTCAGCTCGAGCGCTTCGATGCCGGCGCCGGCACAGAGATCCGCGGCTTCGCAGAGATCGGCGAAATACTGTTCGCCGTCGGTGATATTGTCCCCGTTGATCTTGATGAAGACGGGAAATTCCCTGCCGCAGGCCGTTTTGACCGCTTCGGTAATTTCAAGGATGATCCGGAATCTGTTCGCGGCGCAGCCGCCGTACGCGTCGTTCCTGTGGTTGTACTGAGGATAAAAAAACTGGGACAGCAGGTACATGTGCGCGGCATGGAGCTGAACGCCGTCAAAGCCGCAGATCCGGGCCCGTTTCGCGGCTTCGGCAAAAGCGGCGGTCGTTTCGCGTATCTGTCCCGCAGTCATGCTGTCCGGGGTATAAACCGGTCGCCCGCCGTTTGAGCGTTCGGCTTTCATTCCCCCGTGTCCGATCTGCAGGATGACTTTGCTTCCTCCGCGGCGGACCGACGCCGCCAGACGCGACTGATCTTCGATAAAAGCGTCATCCCAGACGGCGTTCTGACCCGGGTTCGAACGTCCTTCGGGCGACACGCAGGTATGTCCGGTTATGATCAGGCCGAAAGGCAGGGCGGCCAGTTCTTCGTAAGCTTTAAATTCCTTTTCGGTGACGTGTCCGTTTTCATCCGCGCAGAAAAGTTCGGTCGCGGAACGGACAAGCCGTCCCGGGAGCATGATGTTTGCGAACGAAACCGGCGTGAAAGCGGCATGACCGCGGTATTTTTCGGGTATTTTCGTCAGATTCATGGTTAACCTCCGTTATTCAGATCGGGTGAGTGCTGTGCCTATTATAAAACAGTCCGGCGCGGAATGCAATGCCCATGCTAAAAGATCGGGCGGAATAGGATAAAAACACGGCACTCCGCTTTCCTCCGCAGGACGCCGCCGGTCCGGCTGTAAATCACGTTTAGCCGCGGTTTTCACGGCTGAAATTTATCCGCGAAGTCCTGTATGGTGAGAGTGTCCCGCGCGGACGCAAGCACTTCCGCGGTGGACAGAATCTTCGGCCTGCCGCCCTTTATTTCGGTCATAAGGTCCGTCAGATAATCGTCCTTCGGAGCGCTTCCCCTGATATGCCCGACGCTGTCCGCACCCCTGAAGTAAGCTTCTACAGGGCCTGATCCGGCATTGAATTTCAGCATGCCCTCCGAACCCCAGATCATAAACAGCCAGTAAACGGGCAGCGAGTAGGAAAAAGAATCGGGCGCCGCATAGGACACGTCGGCTATCACGCCGGCGCCGTTCTGCATCTCGAGCATGAACTGGGCGCTGTCCTTAAAATCCGGATGGTCTTTCGCGAAGGCATTCCAGCAGCGCGCGGCATTGATTTTTTCGCAACGAAGCCCCGCCGCGTATCGCAGGAAGTCGACGCCGTGAATGCCGATGTCGTTGATGGTCCCCCCGTGTTTCCCTTTTTCGAAATACCACGACGGACGGGTGCCCGCGTTGAGCGGGTGCTGCCCGCCGAAGTATACGCTGCGGACTTCGCCTATTCGGCCCTCCGAGATGATCTTCCGGACCGCGGCGGCGTTGGCTTCATAACGCATCGAATACATGCAGAAAACAGACAGCGATTTTTCTTTTGAAAGCGACTCGATCCGGTCAAGCTCGCCCGGCGACGTGCAGAGCGGTTTGTCGGCAATGACATGCTTTCCGGCGGAGAGAGCTTTTACGGCAAGGCTGCCCCGCACGCCGTAATAATCCCCTATCGCCACGGTGTCGACGGCGCCGTCGTTCAGGATATCTTCAAAATCGGGATAGACGAATTCTATCCCGCGCGCGGTGCAGACGGTGCGGGTTGCGGCGTCGCCCTCCCACGAACCGGAGATATGCACCTGCGCATTGTTTTCCGCCCTGTTCCAGAGGTCGAAAATGTGGCCGTGCCTGAAACCCGCAAAAGCTATATTCATCATGATCCTTCTCCTTTTTAAAAACAATACGGGGGGATGCGCCGCTTTCAATATAGCATATAAAACAAAACCTGTCAAATAAATGTCTGTACAAACGGAACTTTATATGGTACAGTATAAACGGAATCACGGAGGTGTTTTTTATGACGTCCTATACCGCGGGCAGCCATCCCGCAAATACGGGCCGCGACTACGGCTTTCGGGATACGATATCGGAGGAGGTCCTGATCGGTTATCTGTCCCGCGCCGTCAACCATTTTTATTTTGAATCGCTCCGGGCGGAGGATATCGCGCAGAACAAACGATTTGTCCTTTCCACGGGGGCGAAATTCATAGGCCGCGCGTCCACCATGTGGGTCATGGGGGAAAACGACGAAGCGGTCATTAAGCAATACGCGGAGGCGATATCGGATCTTCACGGGTCGGACCCCGACGTTATTTTCGAAGCGTGCATCTTCGAAACGGTATTTACCGCAGTCGAACGGATCTCCATCCCGGGATGGGTATTCGAAGCGTTCGGCGCCGAACCCGAAAAACGCTGCTTCCGTTACGGCGCGATGCTTTTTGAGGACGGCCGTTTCACCGACCACTGGGGAAAGGGCGCCGGTGTTCCCGACATGACCCGGACCGAGACGCAGATGTGGTTTTATTACCGCGCCGCGCTGTTTATCGACGCCGGCTTCGAATGCCTGCATACGGGTCAGGTGCACCTGATCGGAGCGGCGGACACCGGCTTCAGATGCTGGACGAAAGTGATGAACATGATACGCGCCTACGCCTCGGCGCACGCGAGACGGCGTCTTGTCCTTTTAAACGCGCACACGCACGGCATAACGGGAGACGACGGTTTTCTGCTTTTCGACTTCCACCGCTTTCCCCTGCGCGGTGCAGTGCCCGAAGAGGAGGTCAGCCACAAACCGGGCGAAACGGACCCGCAGAGGATCGTGCTCAGAAAAGGGTATTCCGACTCCCTTTTCGGCAGAAGCCTCGGCGGAAAGACCCGCAGCGGACTGACGACCGGAATGCTGCCCTATCTGGTCGAACTCGACAATTACTGCGGACACGAGCCCGAACTTGTCGACAGGGCCGACGCGGCCTGGTGGGGCTTTGACGAGATAAGCTGGTTCGCAAACCAGCCGCCGTCCTACCGGCAGTACTGGCTCGGGTATGCGTACGAATGGGTGAAAAACGCGGACGGGGGAAAAGGCTCGCTTGAAATGCCGGGGACCCGGACAGCGGCCCTTCGCAGCGGCAGCGACCTGATGACCATCTGCCAGGGCACTTTCTATCCGTATGACAGGGCTTATTCCCCCAAAGGTTCGGATACCGAACAGGTCATCCGCGATATCTGGATCAAAGACAACGGCGGCGCCGTTTAGACAAAAAAACAGGATATAGGTATTCCGGATCCCGGTTTCATATATCCTGTTTTGCTTTTTTTATTCTGTTCTGACGATCCTTACAAGGGCTGACCCGCGGGGTTCGGGAATGGAAAGCACGATACCGTCACGGCACAGGTCTTTACCCGGCGCCGTATATTCGCGCTCCGGCTTTCCGTCTTCGCCGTGGACGGCCACGCGGTAGGTCACATCTTCGTCAAGCCCCTTCGGAAATACGCTGCGTTCTTTTTCGCTGTTGTTTTTGCGGCGGAACATCGTGATGAATCCCTCCCCGAGGGCATCGTCCCATAGTTCCCATCCGATCCAGACGCTGTCGTCCCGGTCATAGGCATACGGGGTGAGCATGTAATAATCTCCGTAGAGGCTGTCCATCACCTCGCGGCGTTCGGCAATATACCCGCGCAGCGCGGTCCAGTCGACGTCCCCGTATGTCCGGCCGGGCGCCGCGGAGGCGTCGCGGAAGTCGTATCCGAGCGCAGACCATCCGACATACGCGGAACGGTGCGAATACGCGTCGACGATATTCTCGATTTTCCAGCCGGTGACAAGGGTACCGAAATAAGGGAGCCACTTGAACAGCGTGTAGTGCATGCTCTGCTTCTTGTCGTAATCGCCGTAATCGGCGTCGGTTTTATGCAGCGGGACCGCCCGGCGCATGGTCTCGAGGTCCATCCTGCGTCCTCCGGACGCGCAGGAATCGATCATCATGTCCGGATACCTCGCGATGATGGCGTCCCAGTATAAAAGAATCCCGGTCACATAATGGTTTTCGGATATGCCCCGCCTGCCGTCGCCCCGTTTTTTGTCGGCGGCATTCCAGCAGTCCAGGGGGTCGATGTTCCAGTCCTGACGGTACAGGGAGATTTGGCCTTCGTCGATCACCTTAAAGACGCGTCCGAGCATCCACTCCCTGTAGGCAGGATTGCCCATGTCGGCGTGAACCGTGTCGCCGAGCCGCCACTCGGGATGGCAGTCGTAGAGCTCCGTGCCCGGATGCGTGCGCTCCGGTTCAAACCACAGCATGGTTTTGGTCCCGTAACGGGCCAGATGCCCCGAAACATCCGCGAATTTCGAGGGGAAGCGGTTGGTATCCACGATCCACGTGCCTGTTTCCGGCCAGCCCGATATGGGTCTGCCCTCGCGCAGGAAATACCAGCCGGCGTCCATCCACCAGTAATCGAGCCGGACGCCGCCCGCCCGATAGGCGTCATACGCTTCGATCTGATTCCGGTCGGTCGCGTTCACCATCTCGCCGTATATGTACGCGGTCGTCGCGGCCAGCTGATGGGGCATCGTGCCGCCGTTTATCTTCCGTAAATTCCTCTCGGTAAACCAGCGGCGCCACAAATTGACGCTTCGCTCCTCCTCCCTGCCGTTAAAATACAGAAAAGCGGTCAGAGGGGTGCGGACGCGTTCGCCCGGTTCGAGATAGGCTGCGAATTCTTTCTGGCAGGAAGTGATGCGCAGAAGGTCGGCGCTGCTGCCCCGCGTATCGAATTCCGCTTCCCACTGTCCCGGCCAGCCGACGGCGAAAAAGAATCCGCCGCCCCCGTGCAGGATCTTGTAATAGGGGAACTGAAAAGCGGTCGGACGTCCGAGCGGCCCTTCGAACGTCATCTTCATGCCGAAATTCAAAGCCGTCGCGGAGGACAAAAAGCCCCCCCGGTCGCCCACGTCGTCGCCGGTATCATGATGCAGGACCATATGGCTCATTCCGGTCAGAAGGATATCGCATGCTTTTATCCGGGACAGGACGGGCGAATTACCCGTCCCTTTGTTTTCAAACCAGACCGTCCATTCGAAAGCCGCGTATCCGGTGTGATAGAGGGCGCGGACCGTGATCTCAAGGCAGTCCCGGTACATCGCGGTCAGCGTCAGGTGAAAGGCTCCGTTTTCCTCCCGCTCGCTGCGGCTGACGGTAAAATCGCTGCCGAACCCCCGGAAATTCTCCTCCCCGATATCAAAAGAAAGCGGCAGGGAGGACACATCGCTCCATAAAGCGTCGAAGATTTCCCGGGCGCGCCGTTCCTCGGCGCCGGATGTGACAATTTTCATGCATGATCACCCCTTATTTTCATTTATATTTTGTTTTCAAACAGATCCGTCTCATAAAAAGCGGTTCTGCCGATCTTAAACGTTTTAAATTCGTAGGGTTTAAAAGAAACCGACGTTTTCAAGCCAAAAAGCTCCGAAGCAATGCCGACGCGGCTGACGCGGTCCGCCGTATTGAACAGGCGGATGAGGAAAAATCCGTCCTCCCGGGCAGGTACAAAGGTCTCGAGCCTCGCCCCGTCTATCACCAGCGGTGTTTTCAGCGGAATTCTTTCACCAGAAACGGGAAAGACGCCGAGGGCGTGCGGTTTTTCGCCGAACAGCTGCGCCTCAAGATCGATCTTTTCAAACCTGTCGGCAGCCGGACCTCCTTCGATCCTGAAGTGGAAACTCTTTTCGCCCTGATCGATCCTGTGCGAAAAACGGTTCTGCGGCAGTATCTCCCTGTCTCCGAGCGGCATCGCGGCATAGGCCGGAGAGCGCAGGAGGCTCAGCCGGATCCCGTTATCTCCGCACTCGAGTCCGTAAACCGAGTCGTTGATGACCGTGACCGCCAGACCCCGGGAAAAGTCTGCCGCGGCCGTCCATTTCTGATGCACGGCTTCCCCGGAGTCCGCGGTGAATTCGTTGACGCCGAACATTGTCTGCCCGGAATAACGGGTGTCGCCGAAGGCGGCGGGAAGGCACAGCCTCAGCAATCTGCTTTTTTCATTCCAGTAAACCGTCAGCTCAACGTCGATAAAAGCCCGGTTCTTCGGGATCTTATATAAGATCCGGGCAGCCGAATCATGATATTCAAAGAGCGCTTCGACAACGGTTCTCACGTCACCGTCTTCCGTGATCCTGACGGGCGGAAGCGACGCGCCGCGGATGCCCGCAAAAGCCGCGGCTTTTTCCGGGCTCATCGGCTCAAAACGGCCGCACTTTTCGGATATCGCCTTTATACCCATTCCCCACGGGTCGACGGAATCCACATAAACCGACAGCTCGCAGAAATCCTCCCGGACCATATTCATCCGGTTGACCGAATAAGAACGGATCCGTCCCGTCCGGGCGCCGATCACAACTTCGGAGGCGCTGCCTCCGATCACAAGGTCTTCTTCGCAGGTGACCGCCGGCAAAGCGGCCGGCCGGGGAACCGTCTCAAGCAGCAAGTCGAATCGTTCAAGGCACATAGGGGGGATTTCGGCTTCGAACACCAGTCCCTTGCGGAATTCGACCGGCACATTGCCGCTTTCCCTCTCGGTCTGGCAGGGCACGGGAATGCCGTTTTGGAACATCACCGGCCTGTGAAAATCATCGCTCCAGTTATAATCGGCCAGCGTATATTCGCATTCGAAAACATCTCCGGCGGGATACGGATGGGGATTGCAGACAAAAACGGGGATCACGCCGGGCGCCGCCGGCTCCTGACACCGCAAAAACGCGTAGAAAGCCTTCGTAAAAACCCGGGAGAGGATCTCGAGGCCGAAATGCAGCGCACGGACGGCGTCCTGTTCGGGTTTCTTCGATATGGTGCCGGAAAGCGTATCGTGAAAAGCGGAGAAACACAGGATCTTTCCGGCTTCGGCCAGCTCATCGCCGGGATACGGAGCCAGCCCCTGACAGAAAGCGGCCGCCGCTGCTTTTTCGGTCATGAACAGCCGGTTCTCAAGTTCCCTGTAGAGCTTTTTGACGTCATGCATGGAGGTATAGCAGCCTATGAACATCGGATTCAGGTCCCTGTCCCATACCGGAAGGCCGTTCTTATCCGCCGCCGCGAAAAAATCATCGGGCGAAGCGTGCACGATTTCGGTTTCATCTTTATATTTCAGGATCAGATCTTCGATATCCGCAAGGTCGCACCGCGACGGTCCTCCCCCGTGGTCGCCGATGCCCCATGTTTTCAGCGCCGTGTTTTGTTCCGGCCGTGATCTTATAAATTCCTCAACCGCTGCCGCCGCCCCTCCGGCGGGTGTCGAATAAGGGGTTTCGAGCCGGAAGGCGGGGATGCTCTCCCCTCCGAAGCCTTCCCACGTAAAATACCGGGGCAGGGATTCAAGCATTCCGGATCCTTTGTCCGGACGCATGAACAGATACGTTTCATAGCCTGCTTTTTTAAGGATCTGCACAAGGCCTCTGGAATGCCCGAAAGAATCGAAATTAACGGCGGTTTTCGGAAAGGCGCCGAAGTTTTCCGTGAAAAACCGATACCCCGACATGATCTGGCGTATGACCGCTTCTCCCGAAGGCATGTTGCAGTCGGGCTGGAGGTACCATCCGCCTATAATGCGCCATTTCGAATTTTTTATCAGCTTTTTTATGCGCGAGAAAAGCTCCGGGGCATAATCCGCCGCCCATTCGTAAAGCAGCGCCTCATTGTGACAGAAAACAAAGGACTCCGATCCCTCGCAGAGGTCGGCTGCCGTTTTAAAGGTCGACAGCGCCAGTCCGACCCCTTCGTCCCGCTCCCACTGCCATACAGGGTCGATATGGGCGTTGCATACAAGATACAGTTTTTTCAATTTCAAAACCCCCGCATTCCCTTTTTTAAGCCTGACCGCCTGTATCCGATTATATACGCTGTATTCCGGAATGTCTACAGCAAACAGGCAATTCATAAAAAAATATTTAAGCCGCCTGTTAAAAGCGCGCAATTAAAATACCGATTGATTTTTAACATTTTTTGTACTATAATGCAGACAGAACGGTAATATTTCGAAAGGACGACAGAATCCATGGATCGGTTTACAGCGGGAACCGCATGCTTCGACATGTCCCCGCCGTCGGGGGTGCGGCTTGCGGGATATCCCCATTTCACGAGGGAAAACACGGGGGTCCGCGACCCTCTGTTCGCGGCGTGCATGTACCTCTGCGACGGGGAAACGGAGATCGCGGTCGTCACCCTCGATATTCTGTTTTTCTCGAAAAAATACGTCAGGCAGGCGCGCGAAAAAGCAAACAGGCTCTGCGGCCTTCCGGAAGAAAATCTGTTCATCTGCTGCTCGCACACGCATTCCGGTCCGTGGGCGGCCGGCAATCCCGAACTGAGCGCCACGGCAGGGGACAGCGACGATATCAGCCCCGAATATGTCCGGTTCCTGACAGAGGGGATCGCAAACGCCGCCGCGGAAGCGAAGCGGAACGCGTTTCCCGCCTCGGCCGGCTTCGGAACGGGTATCTGCGGAGCGGAAAAAGGAGTCGGGGGCAACCGCCGCAAAAAAGGCGGGATCTGCGACCCTTCGGTCAATGTCCTGGCCGTCAGGGACGCAAAAGGGACGATAAGAGGCGTTATCGTCAGTTACGCGCTCCACCCCACGTTCCTGCATGAGGACAATACGCTGGTCAGCGCGGATTATCCCGGTTATGTCCGAAAAGCGGTCCTGGAACGCTTTCCCGACGCAGTCGCCGGATTCGCGCAGGGAGCGTCGGGAGACCAGAGCTCAAGGTATTTCAGAAAAGGGCAGTCCTTCGGCGAAGCGGAAAGGGTGGGGCGCCTGATAGGTGAAACCGCCGCGCAGGTCATCGGCGGCATGACCTTTGAGGACTCGCCCGTGCTAAGGACAGCCGGCGCCAAGGTCCCGTTCGACATCAAGGTTTTCCCCCCGATCCTCGGACTCCGGGAAAACGTACGCAGGAAAACGAAGGAATATGAGCGCCTGAAAAGCGAAGGAGCGGGATACATCGAGGTTCAGGAGGCCAATCTGCGAATGCTCGGAGCCGAGGATATGCTCGGATACGCCGTCTGCATGCAGAAGGGCAGGCGCATAGCGCTGCTCGATGACGAAAATCCGGCCGAAATACGGGTCATCGCCGTCGGCAGGCATTTTCTGGTCCTGCTACCGGGGGAGATATTCACCGCATTCGGACTGAAAATAAAAAATGAAAACGCTCCGGGGACGGTCTTTGTTTTCGAACTCGCGGACGGCTGCCTTCCCGGATACTGCACCGACGCCGAAGCGGCCGCGGATGAAAGCTACGAATCGGGCAATTCGATGCTGACGCCCGAATTCGGCGACAAG
>CAZVPD010000082.1:0-2961 GCA_964628455.1 uncultured Lachnospiraceae bacterium | reverse complement strand
TGCGCGATCGTCAAAGGACGCCGTTCGATCACGGCGGACACGGCCCTGAGGCTGATAAAGGAGCTTTCATGAATTCTTTTCTGGGGATCGATCTGGGGACGACAGCGGTCAAAGCGGTCCTTTTCGGCGAAGACGGCAGCGAACTCTGTTCCGTGTCCGCGGAAACGGAGCTGATGCACCCCGAAAAAGACTTTACGGAGCAGGACCCGTCCGGCTGGTATGAAACGCCCTGCGCCCTTATAAGGGAGATCACCCGGAATTTCGATCCTGTCTGCATACGCGCGGCCGGGATCTCGTCGCAGGGCATTTCCTTCGTTCCGGCGGATGAAAACCATCTGCCTCTCTGCGCGGGGATCAGCTGGCTCGATACGAGGGCTCAGGACGAATTACGGGAGCTTACGGAAAGGATCGCGCCGGAACGGCTGTTCGGGATCACGGGAAAGCACCCGTCGGAGCTATACACGCTCCCCAAGCTCATGTGGCTGAAGAAGCACAGAGCAGAGATCTTCGGCCGTGCGGCGCTGTTTCTGATGCCGATGGATTATTTTATCGCGCGCACGACGGGCTGCGCCGTGACCGACCCGACGATGGCCGGCGGCACCATGCTCTTCGATATCGGCAAAAGGCAGTGGAGCGCCGAACTGGCCGCTCTGGGGGGAATTCCGATCTGTAAACTGCCGCCCGTGCGGCCGACGGGGACAAAAGCCGGCACAGTCGGTGCCGGAACCGTGCTTCTGACCGGCCTGAAACCGGGCACGGCCGTCGCCGTCGGGGCTCAGGACCAGAAGATCGCGGCGCTCGGAGCAGGGATCGGACCCGGCACGGCCACGCTCAGCCTCGGCACAGCCGGCGCGCTCGAGGTGCTCTGCGGATCGAAAAGCGAGACGCTGCCCGCCTTTCTGTTTGCGGACGGAGAGCAGTATGTGCTCGAAGGCTGCGTCAATACCTTCGGAGCGGCGATCAAATGGGCGAGGGATACGGTGTTTCCGGACCTCGGCTACCGCGATATGGACCTTCTGGCCGAGAAGGCAGACCCGGGGTGCGGGGGAGTCCGCTTTCACCCCCATCTAAGCGGTGCGGGAACGCCTCATTTCGGAAAGAAGATGCGTTCGGGCTGGACGGGGGTGACGCTCTCGACTACAGGAAGCGAACTGATCCGCGCCGTCTACGAAGGGCTGGCGTGCGAAGTCAGGATGAACCTGGACGAGGCGGAAAAAGCGGGCGCCCGGATCGACCGGCTGAAAATATTCGGCGGAGCGGCTAAAAGCGGCATACTCTGCCGGATCCTGTCGGATTTCTGCGAAAAAGACGCAGAGGCCCTGCCGTTTGCCGAAACGGCCGCCCTGGGGGCCGCGATGACGGCGGCGAAATGCATCGGCTTTCCGACAGACAAGTTCGGGCAGGGGCCGAATACCCGTCATTACAGACCGGAAAACACGGAAAACTCAAAACAAATCTTCGAGGATTACCGGAAAGGCAATGCTTATGAATAAAATCGGTTTTATTACAATTGCGCATCCCGATTATACGGCCGACGGAAACGCGCTGCGCTTCGCCTCGGAAGCACAGGACAGCCTGAAAAAAAAAGGCATCGAGATCATCGCCGTGGCATCTCCCGCGGTCGATATCGCCGGCGCAAGGACGGCCGGAGAGGAGATGACGAAGAGCGGCGCCGGCGGCGTGGTTTTTTTCTTCGGCTCCTGGTTTGAATGCCCTGTCGCCATGGCAGCCCTCCGGGAAACGGAGCACCTTCCCTGCTGCATCTGGGCTTTCCCGATGTGGGAGGAGAACGGAAAAGAGATGAGCACCGGCTCCTATGTCTCCTACGCGATGTTCAAAGGCGTCCTCGACCGGATAAAAATGCCCTATCAGGGGATCCTCGGCATGCCTTCGGAGGAAAGCGCCGTCCGTAAAGCCGTCTCCTTCTGCCGCGCCGCCTCCGCTTATCAAAAACTCAAGCGCAGCAGGACGGGTCTTGTGGGATACACGTCCATGAGCATCTACACGGGTACTTTCGACCACGTCCTGATGCGGGCCTTGATCGGTCCCGAAATCGAGCATATCGACTCGTATTCGCTGATCCGCCTCGCCGAAAGCATGGGTGAAAAAGCCGTGCGGGAAGCATGCGACGGCATCAGAAAAAGATCGTCCGTCCATCCCGCCGTCCGGGAAAACATGCTGGCCAAAGCGGCATCGCTCTATCTTGCGCTCATAGCCCTGAAGAGCAGATTTGCCCTCGACGCCGTAAACGTCAAATGCCAGTATGAATTTTCGAAGGAATACGGCATGACCATGTGCGTTCCGCTTTCCCTCGCCGCTTCGGAGAGCTTCGTCGCCTCCTGCGAAGGCGATATCCTCTGCACGGTATCGATGATGATCCTGCAGTATCTGACCGGTCAGGTCATCGCCTACGGCGACGCGATCAACCACAGGGACGGCGTTCTGAAGTTCTCCCCCTGCGGATTCATGCCCTACGGACTTTCATCGGGCAGCTGCCTGATACAGAACTTCATGGAAGGCGTCGGGTTCACGGGGCTGCAGAACAGCTTCACCATGAAGCCGGGAAAAGTCACGGTCCTGCGGCTGATCGAGGACATCGGAAGCTATCATATGCTTGTTTTCACGGGCGAGGGCCTCGCTTCGACGAAGCTCCGTCAGGGCTTTTTCCCCGCGCTCGACGTCAGGATCGATGGGGACACGGACGAACTTGTCAGCCGTTATTCGGGTCAGCACTTCGCCGTCTGCTACGGCAACGTCACGGAAGAAGGCGTCGCGATGGGTGCGGATCTCGTTGTCGACGCGAACGGCACGGCAGATGTGGACGGCTGCTGGTTCTCGTCCGCTTCGATTGACAACATCAGCGGCGGCCAGACGGTCCAGACCCTTCTGGAGGCCGTAGGTGAAAATGGACACAATGCCGAGCACTTCGGCGCCGGCTTCCCGCAGGGCCTCGACGACCTC
>CAZVPD010000081.1:0-16966 GCA_964628455.1 uncultured Lachnospiraceae bacterium | reverse complement strand
GTTTTGCAGTTGTCCGGGCAGAATGAGATGACGGATCAGAAGTCCGCTCTGCATAATACCGCTGCTGTCCAGCTTATAACGTCCGGTCTGACGGTACATTTCAAGAATCGCTTCCCGGGCGGTCGATACGTAATTATCAACCGATGAACAGGCTTTTCCCAGGATATCCGAGGAGTATTTCATATCGGGCATATAAATCCCGATCCTGCCTTTCAGCATTTTAATAGAATCGACGCTGTCATAACCGCTGCAGTTCCAGATGACCGGGACCGGAAGTCCGCTGCCGACAGCCCCGATGACGGCGTTTACATAATGCGACGGAGTCACCAGATTGATATTATGCACATTCTGATCGATAAGACCGAAGAAAATCGACCTCAGCTCATCTGTCGTAACTTCATACCCCTTTTTTTCATGGCTGACGGAATAATTCTGACAATAGATGCATCGCAGGCTGCATCCGGAAAAGAACACGGTCCCGGAACCGTTCGTGCCGGAAATGCAGGGCTCTTCGCCGAAATGCGGCGCGGCGCGCGCGATGACCGGATTTTCGGGCATGCCGCAGAATCCGGTCGGACGGACTTTATAGCAGGCGCGCGGACATACACTGCACGCTGTCATGGATTTACCTTCCTGTAATACGTATAATAGGCGACAACGCAGCGGTTCCTGCCGTCATGATCGAGGTCCTCGCCGGTCAGAATGATCCCCTCAAGGCTGAGAAGTTCATTCATCTGAAGGGAATCGATTTTCGAGCGGAACAGAATGCTTTCGGAAGACAAGACGATCAGTTCATCCCCTTTGCAGACAAGAGAACCTTCTTTCCCGATGACGTAATCCTCACCGTCTCTGCGTTCGGTGACATATTTTAGTCCGCGTCCGTTCAGCTGTTTCGCCGTTTCTCTCCGGAAACTTCGGGAATTTTCGTTTTTACTGACTGTGAATTGCTTTATGAATTTAAACATGTCATTCACTCTTGATTAAGCGTGCAGAATACGCCTTCTCCGACATCGAGCGAAAACGATATATAGCCTTCGTCATCGGGCAGAAGGATGACCGATTCGTTGTTTTTATACATTACGGCGGTTGAATCTGTTTTTACACGGACATCGGATATTCCCCGGCTCATCTGCAGATTCGTCATATTCACAGCTGTAAATGCATAAGAATCATTGTTTTCAAAACAGCCGAACAGCAGCGGATTGTCACAGACAATGTCTTTTATTGCTTTGAAATTTTTATATTGATTTTCGAATTCGAGAAAACCGGTTTCGGGACTGCTGTTATGGCTGAAAGCGCCGAGATTTTTATAACCGGCAAAAGCATCGGCGAAAAAAGCAATTTCGGCATTTAATTTTTGGGCGAAATACCATCGCTCTGTTTTATTGCCTTCATGGTCGATCAGCGCGGGTTTAAAGCTTTCGGCATCGGAATACGGTGTGACATAAGTAAAATAAATGATTCCGGCGGCTCCGAATGAAAGGCAGGAATAAGCCTGCCACTCCAGGTCGGCATAGGAGGGGGTTCGTTTTGATTCGGCGAAGCTTACGCTCTGAATATAAACGGAAAGCGGAATATTTCTCTGTCGTGCGGCTGTAGCGACGATATCCAGGTTTTTCATATATCCAGGATATAAGCCGTAGGCATCGAGCGGATAGATATCCACGGAGCATAAAGCAGGCTTGACCGTGTCGAGATATTGGTTTACATGTTCGGTATAGGTCGGATTGCCGAGTTGTGTTTCGCTCGCATACATGGGAAATAAATTGATAAACGGTTCTTTTCCGTGTTTTTCTTTATATAAAGCATACGCGTCGGCAAGCTGACCGAATTTATCCGAATTCGGTTCGTCATACAGGTAATTCCCCCAGCTGACCGGAGCGCCGATATAATCGGCTGCCGCCGCAAAATCCGGAGTGGCGAAGTCCGCGTAAACACTGCCGTCAAACCACAGGCATTCCAGGTTATAAACGGCCAGCCATTTTAATAAACGATGCATCAGCTGCCTGTCTGCGGGCACCTGGATGTTGACGTGATTGAATCCCGCTTCAGCCATATCCCTTATCTGCGCTTCCGTTTCAATGGCGTCCCCGCTTGTGCACCATGCGCCGATCAGGATTTTTATGTCGTTGTATCGGTTTATATCATCCGAGCCCGTCAGAATCACTTCGTTTTTATGAAAGGAACCGTCATACGAATAACCGGCAGTGTCATACAAAAAACGGTATATGGCTTTGATATCGGCGTAATAATTGCTGCCTCCGATCGAAAGGTTTTCCGATTCGGTCCGTATGCGGTAATCAAGCGGATGGGTTCCGTCAAAAGTTGCGCCTCCCGCGGTTCCGATATTTATTCTCGGAGGAGATGCGGTTTCGGTTTCCGGCAGGACTTTCAGTTTTTTACCCGTCGCCGTATATAGAATATCGCGGAAAACGAGGATGTCGGTTTTCTGATATTCCGTATATGCGGCAGGATATACGATCGTATAGTCACCGATGTCATGTCCCGAGATTTCGAATCGGTCGATCGGAAAGTCGTGTGTTTTCGTAAGATCGATCCTGTCGCTGATCGCAGGTTTATCGCCTTTTATCGTTATAAAAGATTCCGTGAAAATTCTTACAGCTTCGAGTGCCGCTTCATCGGTGGCCGCGACGACAATGTTTTCACCGGAGGAACGTATGATATAATCCGCCGGTTCCTTCGACCGGTCGAATTCCGTATAAACCGCTTCCGATTCAGGGCGGTTTGTCCTGCCTATGAGTATTTCTCGGCCGTAGCGTGAAATTTCCGCACCGCGTTTGGTCCAGTCCGTTTTGATCTCGATTTTCTGACCGGATGCTTCCTCGAGGAGATGGCGAAGCTGCACGGCGGCTTCTGTAATCGCTTCGGAGCATGTATCTCCCCTTACGATCGTAAAGGCGGAGATGCCGTCCGGCTGATCGGGAACAGCCGTATTGTCAGCCGCAGCAGGATCTTCGTTTGCGCTGTCGCACGATTGAATCAACAGAACCGCCGAAAGTACAGCGAGGAAAAAAACAATAAATTTCATGTTGGAACCTTTTCGTTTTTTTATTTGACTATATTATATTACGGAAGACGTAGATTGTCAACATTTCGCAAACTGCATACAGGATCAGAGTCCGGATATGCGAATATCCGCAAAGGATCCGATTTATTTTATTACATATTGAATTTTTCAAAAGAATAGAATATAATGGGATCGGAAGGAAGAATGCCGTCGTTTTTTTAGGATGCAAAGGAGGATTCGCATGGGTATAACGGGCGCAGTCATGGTTCCTCACCCTCCGCTGATTATTCCGGAAATAGGGAAGGGCCGGGAGCGGGAGATCTCGGAAACGATCGGAAGCTGCCGGAAAGCCGCCGGGTTTCTGATCGGGGGTCGGCCTGAAACGGTCATCGTTTTATCGCCTCATCATACGATGTATGCGGATTATTTTCATATATCATCGGGTATATCGGCAAAGGGGAATTTTTCGCAGTATGATGCGGACGAAGTCAGATTCGAAATCCAATATGATACGGATTTTATATCGGAATTATGCCGCATGGCCGGTCAAACCGGATTTCCCGCCGGTGTATTCGGCGAACAGGATAAAAAACTCGACCACGGGACCATGGTCCCTCTCTATTTTATCCGTCAGGCGTATGAAGGAGAAATAAAAGCAAGATTCGTCAGGATCGGTCTTTCCGGACTGCCGTATGCGGATCATTACAAACTCGGTGTTATGATCCGGGAAACGGCCGTAAAGCTCAACCGCAGGACCGCCGTAGTGGCAAGCGGTGATCTGTCGCACAGACTTAAGAACGACGGTCCTTACGGTTTTGAGCCCGAAGGTCCCGAATATGACGAAAAGATCATGCGGGTCATGCAGTCCGGTCTGTTCGGGGATTTACTGGATTTCGACGAAGCGTTCTGCGAAAAGGCCGGGGAATGCGGTCACCGTTCTTTTGTGATCATGGCGGGTTGTTTTGACGGTGAAAACGTAAAGACCGAGAAACTCTCGTATGAAGGTCCGTTCGGCGTGGGATACGGCGTCGTTACTTTTGCACCCGGCGAAAAAAACGATCAACGGATGTTTCTCGATAAATATCTCGCCGGACACAGAAAAAAGATGGAAACGATCAAACAAAATGAAGACCCATATGTCCGGCTGGCGCGCAGGGCTCTCGAAACATATGTGTTGAGAGATGAAAAGATAAAGGTTCCGGATCATCTGCCTGTTGAAATGACTCAAAAAAGGGCGGGGACTTTTGTGTCGATCAAAAAGCACGGACAGCTCCGCGGCTGTATCGGTACGATCTCTGCCTCGACCGGCTGTATAGCGGAAGAAATCATAGGAAATGCCATCAGTTCTGCTTCGAATGACCCGCGGTTTCAGCCCGTCACGAAGGATGAACTGGAGGATCTTGTTTACAGCGTCGATATATTGAGCGAAACGGAAGGCATTCTTTCGGAGGATGAACTCGACGTTAAAAGATACGGGGTGATCGTAACTGCCGGAAAAAAGCGCGGACTGCTTCTGCCGAACCTTAAGGGAATAGAAACGGTCGGGCAGCAGATATCCGTCGCCAGAAAAAAAGCGGGCATCCGCGAAAACGAAAAAGTCATGCTGCAGAGATTTGAGGTGGTCCGTCATCAATGAGATCATATGCGGCATCTGTATGCATCACTGCCGTCTGAAAGATGGTCAGACAGGCAGATGCCGGATACGTAAAAACGAAGGCGGAAGGAATATTCCGGTCAATTACGGTCTGATCACATCGCTTGCACTCGACCCGATCGAAAAAAAGCCCCTCAAATGCTTTTTCTCCGGGAGTAAAATTCTTTCCGCCGGAAGTTTCGGCTGCAATCTCAGCTGCCCGTTTTGTCAGAACGATGCCATAGCCGCCGCAGGGATCGGCGACGCGTTTTACGAATATACGGAACCGGATAAACTCGCGGGACTTGCCGATAAAACCCGAGACCGCGGGAATATCGGAGTTGCGTTTACTTACAACGAACCTATGCCGGGATATGAATATGTCCGCGATACAGCAATTCAGGTGAAAAAGCGGGGCATGAAGAACGTTGTGGTGACCAACGGATCGGTAGAAAGGGAGATATTGGAAGAAGTTCTTCCGTACATCGATGCATTTAATATTGACCTGAAGAGTTTCAGCGAAGAATTTTATAGGAAAATCGGCGGGGACCTGTATACGGTGCTGAATTTTATAAAAACCGCGGTTCAAAAGTCGCATGTGGAAATCACCGTGCTGATCATTCCCGGCGAAAACGATACGCCGGAGGAGATGACGCGGCTTTCGTCCTGGATTGCCTCCGTCGGCCGTTCGATACCCCTTCATGTCACAAGATTCTTTCCTCACGGGAAAATGTCCGGTAAAAAGCCCACGGATCCCGTCACTTTATACAGGCTTGCGGACACAGCCGGACAATATCTCGATACTGTTTTCACGGGCAACATATGAAAATCATCTGCGGGGCGGATGATTTTTTAAGTGCGAAACGGTCCCGTCCTTCCCGCATCAATACCGGATAAATACCGGAAGCCGCAAAATATTTCCTGCACGGGGATTCATCGTTTTAACAAAACAGTAAAAATTATACGAATATCCGATCACAATAATTTCCGGGAGTTACGGCACAGGTATGATCTCATTAAAAGAAAGATTTTTATATTCGGAATTTCACCGCATTTTTAATTTCCGGGATGAATTGTCAAAAGGCAGAAGCGTTATATTCATACACACTTTTATACTGAGCATTGTCAATATATATATCACGGGAGTTTTCTATACAGGATTTCTGGCAGCGAACGGAATTGATATCATACGGGTGGGTATTATTGCTTTTATCCCCTATCTGGCATGGAGTCTGAGTATTTTTTCACCTGTGCTGCTGAGTAGATTTAAAAAACGCAGGATTCCTGTTCTCTTTAACCATGTTTTTTATTATGTGTGTGTGGTGTTTGCGACAACCGTTATGCCGTTTTTCGTTGCCGATTATGCCCGCAGAACTTTCTGGTTTGCGTTTTTTCTGTTTTTGGGTAATGCATGCAACGCACTGATAGGATCGGGCGTAACAGCCTGGCATATGAATTTTTTACCGGACGGATACGACCGCAATGTTTATTTTTCATACCTGAACCTGATCAGTTCGGTCGTGGGCACTTTGGTAGCCATCGTTTCGTCTGTCGTCATTGATTCTCTGGACAGTTCGTTTCTGCAGGGAAGAGTTATAACCATACTCCGCCTGATCGCGGCGGCTGTCTTTATTGTCGACGGACTGATACTCTATCTGATACCGCGCGAATTTGAATATACGAGATCCCGCGAAAAAATAAAAATTTCGGACATTATCATCATACCGCTGCGAGCGAAAAAATTCATTCTGACTGCCGTTATTCTGATATCGTGGAATTTCATATCGAACGTAAACAGCAACACCTGGAATTATTATGTTCTGAATACGGTCGGGGTCGGATATACGGTCATGTTTGTCGGTTCGGTGGTGAATGCCGCGGGAGGCGTCTTTCTGCTCCGGTACTGGCGGAAGGCGATCATCCGGTTTTCCGCATTCAATGTTTTATTCATGACGGTATTTGTAACGGGTCTTCTCGAATGCTTCATCGCATTTTCAACGTCGGAGACAAAATGGGTATATGTGATCGTCAGCGTTTTGCAGGGGCTGAATTCCATCGGAGTGAATCTGGTATTTGCCAACCTTTTTTATATGAATCTTCCGGCGGAAAACACGGATATTTTTACTACTTTCTGGAATTTTGCCGCCAATGTCAGCATACTCGCCGGGTCCGTACTTGGGACAATGTTTATTTCCGCAACCGAAAAACACGGAGTATGGAGCCTGTTCGGACTTCCTTTTTACGGCTCGCAGTTTCTGGTGTGGATCAAATTCGTTTTGTTTATGGCGCTGTGCGCTTATCTGAAATTCCGGAAAACAGACATACTTCCCGTAAGTGAATCCGAAAGAAATAGGAACAAGGTCGGCCTGTAATGCTTACACATACTTTCGGACCGGTTTACGATTCCGGTTCGCGGATATTGATCCTCGGGACGTTTCCGTCGGTTCTGTCGAGAGAAGAAGGATTTTATTACGGCAATCCCCGGAACCGGTTCTGGCAGGTTTTGGCGGATGTTTTCGGTCGGGACAGACTTCTGACAAACCGTGAAAAAACAGAATTTTTGCTCTCGAACGGCATAGCGCTCTGGGATGTCATCCGGTGCTGTGATATAACCGGTTCAGCCGACAGCAAAATAAAGAACATCCTGCCGAATGATCTTGAAGCCGTTCTTTCCGAAAGCCGCATCGGTCGTATTTATGCCAACGGCAGGACCGCCGGCAGACTGTATGACCGGTATATACGGCCGAAGACCGGCTGTGATATCACCATACTCCCCTCCACCAGCCCGGCCAATGCTTCCTGGACACTTACACGTCTTGCCGATGCATGGAGCCGGATCCGATATGGGATTTAAATTTAAAGAATTTCGGAGACACTGCCGTGACAAAACAAATATATACGACATTCGGTCCGATGACCCGGGAGAGACTCGGGCGTATTCTGGTTCATGAACATATTTTTACCGAAACCGGGAAACCTCCGGCATCGGCTTATCTCGGCGCAGACGTACGGGATGTGATTGAAACCATGTCTCCTCTGATCGCCGAAGTGCGGTCGAGAGGCATCGACTGCCTTTTTGATGCCACACCGGTGGGTGTCGGACGCCGTGCCGATATCGTCAGGGCAGTATCCGTAAACACAGGCCTGTGTGCGGTCATACCTACAGGCGTTTACAGGGAGCCCTGGATACCCGATGCCTTTTTTTCGATGAGCCGGGAGCAAATCACCGCATGGATGACCGATGAACTGAATAAGGGCATTGAAGATACGGGTATCCGGGCCGGTTTTATCAAACTGAGCGCTTCGGACTCGGGTCTTACGGCCTGTGAAGAAAAAATATTCAGGGCTGCGTGCAGCTCGTCGCTGCAGACAGGCGCTGCCGTCGGCAGCCATACGATTACAGGCCATACAGCCTTAAGGCAGACCTGCATTATGGAGGAAGAGGGTGTGTCTCCGTCGCGTTTTATATGGATCCATGCGGCTGCCGAAACAGACATGACCTGCCATCTGAAAATTGCCGGCAAAGGCGCTTATCTTGAATACGACTGGATCAACAGCCCGGAAAACGACCTCCTGAGTGCCGGGATGATCGGACAAATGAAAAACGAAGGATTCTTCGGGCAGATCCTGATCAGCATGGACAGCGGATGGTATAATCCGCGTTTCCCGCACGGCGGAAGCATAAACGGATATACGCATTTATCCGACTTTTTTCTGCCGATGCTGTCCGATCTCGGTTACCTGCCCGCGGAAATCGACCGGCTGATGCATGACAATGTATTTGACGCATTCGGAAGGGAATGACCGCGTGTTTTTCGAACAGTATGAAAATTACGGCAGCAGGGAACATCCGTTCATACAGAACGTTTCATCAGAATCAATCATTGGGTATCCTTTTGTATATCGGACCGACTGAATTCTGCGCCGGAATATTATCTCTCGTCACGGACAAACACGACCGGATAGCTATATTCATTTTTCAGCTGTTTTCAGCTGCATCTGCGGCCGGCATGGTCATCCTGTTCTTTGTCACATATCCGTAACTTATACGCGTCGGATAAAAATAAACAGAACAGGATGCAGACAGCTATTTACATGTCTGCTCCTTTATGCTATCATATATTTAAAGGAAAAAACTTTTCGGTATTTTATTTGCCCCCGGCTGTAACCTGCCGGGCTATCGACTTTAAAAAAAGGCAGTGGCAGTATGATTATAGACGCACATTCACATCTCGGATATGACTGCGTGTTTGACGCGGCAGAAACGAGGGAAGACCTGCTGGACGCGCACCGGAAATACGGGATCGGCGCGTCGGTCGTGCAGCCCTTTATCTCCAGGCCGTATCCGGAAGAAACAGCAAAATATCACGATGAAATTCATCGGCTCTGTCTCGATTATCCGGGAGAGTTTTTCGGCATGGCTTCGATCAATCCGCATTTCAGGCCTGAGGATTATTACGGAGAAGCAAAGCGATGCGTTGCGGAACTTTCTTTTGTGGGATTGAAAATAACTCCGGTCGCACATGCCGTAAATCCCGACAGCCGCGACGGGCGGTATGTATTTGAAACGGCTAAGGATCTGAATGTTCCCGTTATGGTACATACGGGTGCCGGAATACCTTTTGCCGATCCGGTAAAACTTCTGGCCGTCCTGCCCGATTATAAAACCATACCCGTTATACTCGCGCATGCGGGTTCGGATATGTTCTTCACTCAGGCGCTTTACCTTGCGGAAAAATTCGAAAACGTGTATCTCGAACCGAGTTGGGTGAGTATAATCCATATCGAAAACGCGCTTAAAAAAATCGGATCGTCTAAACTGATGTTTTCTTCCGACCATTCCGCAAATATTCCCGTCGAACTCGTGAAATACAGGACAGCCGCAAAAAACAGCCGGGATCTTGAAAATATACTTTATAAAACCGCATCCGATGTTTTCGGTCTCGGATCGCAGCTGTCTGATGCGGGGAAAGGAACAGAAGGCCGATGAAAGTGGCAGTTTTCGGGGCGGGTTACTGGTCGCAGTTTCAGATCGCCGCGTGGCAGTCCCTCGGTGCCGAGATAACGGGTATATGGAACAGGACCAAATGCAAAGCACAGGAATCGGCAGCGAGATTCCATATAAAAAAAGTGTATGACGACAGGGAAGAACTCTTTGAAACATGCGATTTCGACCTGTGCGACATTATAACGGATCCGTGCGCCCATCCGGAAATCACGGAACTCAGCGTAAAATACGGGAAACCGGTTATCTGCCAGAAGCCCATGGCGCAGGATTATAAAACCTGCGTCAAAATGCAGAGGTTGTGTGATGATAACGGGATATGGAATGCCGTTCACGAAAATTTCAGATATCAGCCTCAGTTTATAAGGGCAAAACAATTGCTTGAATCCGGCATAACCGGCAGACTTCTGAGAGCAGAACTGCAGCTGAAATCACCCGATCGAAAGATCATCGGCGTTCAGCCTGCCCTGGCGGCACAGGACCATATGGCGCTCCGTGACATGGGTCCCCACCTGTTTGACGTCGCAAGATTCCTTTTCGGTGAAATGACGGATGTTTATTCGAAAGCAGTCTGCGAATATGAAGACCTGAAACTGGACGACAGCGCTCTTTCGATACTGACAGGCGCGAACGGCGCAGTGATCAGCTGCAATCTCGTCCATGATTTCGATTATAAGGTGAATATGATCGGCGAAAACGCGCAGCTGATCATAACGAGGGACAACGAGATCATCCTCAGGCAAAACGGCATCGAAACATACCGCGAAAAAACAATATGCGAAGCACTGCCCTATATCCCGGATCAGGAAAGGGAAATTCACGGCGCGCACGTCTTTGCCGCGATTCCGAATTGTCTTGCCATGCTGACGGATACATTCGAAAGAGGAATTCCGGCCGTCACCAGCATGTCCGACAATTTAAAAACCATGCGGCTTGTTTTTGCTGCTATGAGATCGTGTGATGAAAACAGGGTCGTGCCGGTCGGCGAAATACAAATAAACGGGGGAGAATAAAAGAATGATCGCTTTGATCGGAGCCGGCGGAAAAATGGGGAGGAGAATCATCCCTAATCTGATAAAATACGGATATGATTTTGTCGGATGCGAAAAAGACAGGGCAGGACTTGATGAACTGACTGCCCTGGGTGTGAAGGCATGGGTGACCGAGGATGCCGTACCCGCTGCGGATACCGTCGTTTTTGCTCTGCCGGACGCGGCGCTGCCGAACCTTTCGGCAAGATTGGTTCCGCTGCTTAAAACAGGCGCTACGGTCATCACCCTTGATCCGGCGGCCGCATATGCCGGCAGGCTGACTTTACGCGATGACTGCACTTTTGTCGTGACGCACCCGTGCCATCCTCCTCTTTTCGGAGAAAGAAACACCCCCGAAGAAAAAGCCGACCTTTTCGGAGGAACAGCCGCGGTGCAGGATATCGTCATTGCTCTTTTACAAGGCGAAGAAAGCAAATTCATTGAAGCGGATGAATTGTGCAAAAGCATGTTCAGTCCCGTGCGGGAGAGTTTCAGAATTACGGTAGAACAAATGGCTGTATTGGAACCCGCCGCAGCCGAAGTGGTCATCGCTCTGTGCGCGACCGTCATGAAAGAAGCCATCGAGGAAGCGGTCCTTTGCGGTGTTCCGAGACCCGCTGCGGAATCGTTTTTACTCGGACACATTCAGATCCCGCTTGCCATCGTATTAAAAAGCAGCAATCCGTTTTCGGATGCTGCCATGATAGCGGTCGATTACGGCCGCAGGCATGTTCTGCGGGACGACTGGAAGGATGTTTTCAAGCGGGAGAATATTCAGGAAGTTCTGCGCGAGATGCTGCATCTTGACAAATAATACGGCGAAAGCGGCGGTCTTATGAAAATAGGGATATCCTCATGGACATACCCCTGGGCAGCCGGTATAACCGGTTTTAGAAGGCCTGCGCATCCGCTGACGCTGCCGGGCCTGCTGGAAAAAGCCGTTCTTCTGAGAACGGAAGTGGTTCAGGTAGCCGACAACCTGCCGCTTGAGAGAACGGCGGAAACCGAGATCCTGAGTTGTGCGGAATCCGCACGCCGGTTCGGTATACAAATCGAAATCGGCACCAGAGGACTCGGGACGGAGCATTTATTGCGGCATCTCGAAACAGCGGAAAAAACCGGCTCAAGCCTGGTCAGGACGCTGATCAGCGACGGTCCGGATAAACCGGACTTCAGAGAAGCGGTCAGACGCATCGGGAAGATCCTTCCGGAACTGGAAAAGAGAAAAATCGTTCTTGCCGTCGAAAACCATGAATTCCGGCTTTCGTCGGAATATAAGGCTCTGATGGAATATTTCGCGAGTCCGTATCTGGGTATTTGTCTGGATGCGGTCAATAATATAGGCCGCGGCGAAAGTTTTGACGAAGTCATAGACAATCTGGGCGGCTATACGGTCAATTTTCACTGCAAGGATTATGTCATCAGGCGAAAACCGACTATGCTCGGATTCGATATCACCGGCGCACCGGTCGGAGAAGGAATGCTCGATCTCAAAAAAGCCGGAGAAAAATTAAAAGACGGTATATCCTGGATCATCGAATTGTGGACGCCCTTTGAGGGAGACACGGAGCAGACGATAAAGCTCGAAAGCGAGTGGGCGGAAAGAAGCGTCGCGAATCTGAAAATATTCGCGGGAAAATAAAAAAACAGAAACAACAGGCAGGAGGATTGCATGACAGGGAAACAGAGAGCCTTTTTAAGAAAGCTGGCAAACGGGATCGATGTCCGGTATCAGACGGGCAAGGAAGGGATTGACAGCGAAAACTATACCGCGCTGATCGACAGCGCGCTTGAGGCGAACGAGCTGATCAAAATACATGTGCTCGAAAATTCGGTGCTTCCGGCAAAAGAAATATGCGAAATGCTGTGTCAAAAGACGGGTGCCGATCCCGTTCAGGTGATCGGCCGTAAAATCGTGCTCTACAGAAAGTCACAGAAGAAGCAGAAAATTTTTCTTCCCGAATAGTGACCGGCAGACGCATGCGTGAAATGATAAAATATAAAATAAAATTCCGCCCGGGTGCGGAGATGCGGCGCCCGGTATGTTCGGGACGGGATTTTTCGGGAGGGGAAAATATTGTATTTGCCGTTTGACTCGCTTTATCTGATTCTGGTTCTGCCCGCGCTGATCTTTTCGATCTGGGCGCAGTCACGGGTTTCGGGCAGTTTTAAAAAATATTCCGGTCAGCGTGTACAAAGAGGCCTGACCGGAGCGGAAGCCGCCTATAACGTCCTGCGCTCCGCAGGCATCACAGACGTTAAAGTAGAAAGGGTGGCAGGTGAACTGACCGACCATTATGACCCGCGGACAAATGTTATACGTCTGTCCGAAAGCGTTTACGACACGGCTACCGTCGCCGCGGTAGGCGTGGCGGCGCACGAAGCGGGACACGCCATCCAGTATGCCGTATCCTACTCTCCGATGAAACTCCGCGCCGCCGTCATTCCGCTGACCAATATAGGATCGAAACTGTCCATGCCCCTGATCCTGCTCGGGATCGTCCTGGGAATGACGGGACTTGTCAATATAGGGATCCTATTGTTCGGTTCAGTGGTCGTATTCCAGCTGATCACGCTGCCCGTTGAATACAACGCTTCGCGCAGAGCCGTCGCAATTTTGGGTGATTCGGGCATGCTGAGTCAGGATGAGCTGGAAGGATCGAAAAAAGTTCTTTCCGCTGCCGCTCTTACCTATGTCGGAGCGCTTGCGCTGTCGCTGGCACAGCTCATTCGCCTGATTGCCCTTTCTCAGCGGAGAAGATAGAAAAAAATAAAGTTTTTAGACGCTGTGAATTTCAGCGTCTTTTTTTATCGGAAAATCCGCTCGTGAGGAAATGCGCACAGCCTGTAAAATAACTATTTATGTGCCACACATGTCCCATAACCGAAATTGCTGAGAATTTTTATGCAAAGTGATATACAAAGCGATATATAAAGTGATATGCAAAGTGATATATAAAGTGATATAAATCGCGTTATTCAAATGATATCGGAATGATAATATTATATAAACAAGACTAAAACAAAACAAAACAAAACAAGACAAATATACGGTCTCCGTTAGATGCCGGAGACGCGCGCCTTTTTTCGGATAATTATATTCTGTAAAGACGATCAGTATGGCGGTTCATTCTTATACCGGATGCGAATCCTCTGTCATCGCGAACGGAGCATTCATCTCTGTCCTTCCGGCGCAAAGCTTCTTCCTCCGGTCGGCGGATTTAACAGTGAAGCCATTGCCTCGCGGACATACGCCAGCGTCAGCAGCTTCGCTTTCACGGCTTCGACACCGAGTAGTTCGGTGTTGTTGGAGTTGAATTCGGTCAGGACATCGCGCTTCCTGTCCCCTCCGGTAAAATATTTTTCATAGTTAAGGTCCCTGCAGTCGCACGGAACGCGGTAGAAGTTCCCGAGGTCAACGGCATTCGCGCATTCCTCGTTTGTCAGCAGCGTCTCATACATTTTTTCGCCGTGACGGATGCCGATGATCATCGTTTCCCGGTCTGACGAGAAAAGTTCCCTGACAGCCCGGGCAAGGATCCCAATCGTGCAGGCAGGTGCTTTCTGCACCAGGATATCACCGTTTATTCCGTGTTCGAAAGCAAAAAGAACCAGATCCACCGCTTCATCAGGGGACATGATAAAACGCGTCATCTTCGGATCGGTCACCGTCACAGGCTTTCCGCTTTTGATCTGCCCGATAAAAAGAGGGATCACCGAACCGCGGGAGCACATCACGTTTCCGTATCGCGTGCAGCAGATTCTTGTTCCGCCGGAACTGACCGTGCGGCTTTTGGCGACGATCACCTTTTCCATCATCGCCTTGGATATTCCCATGGCGTTTACGGGATAGGCCGCTTTGTCGGTCGACAGACAGATGACGCATCGGACGCCTTCATCGATCGCAGCCGTCAGCACATTCTCGGTTCCCAGCACATTTGTTTTAACGGCTTCCAGCGGAAAGTATTCGCAGGAGGGGACCTGTTTTAAAGCAGCGGCATGGAAAATATAATCGACGGTGTGCATCGCGTTTCTGACCGACGCCGGGTCGCGAACATCACCGATGTAGAACTTGATTTTATCCGACTGATATTTGTGCCGCATGTCGTCCTGTTTTTTCTCGTCCCGGGAGAAAATGCGGATCTGACCGATATCGGTCTCCAGAAGGCGGTCTAGGACCGCGTTGCCGAAAGAACCGGTACCGCCGGTGATCAGGAGGGTTTTGTCTTTGAACATCGTTTCCATTTCGTGTCGGCTCCCTTCGGCGAAAGATCACTTGTTTCGGCACTATTTTTAATCCGCATAATACGGTCCCTGTGTTTGAATTTTCCGAAAAAACAGCAGCAAGTCAGTGCCATACCCCGGACCCGGAACACGGAACATACACCTGCGCACCCATCGGTAAGCCTTTCTTATCATAATAATTTGATTTTAAAAACCGCAGAACACTGCCTGCGGCTTCTTTTCTGACCAGGATGACAAGACAGCCTCCCAGTCCCGCACCGACTATCTCGGAGCCCATGACACCTTCCCGGGCGGAAACCATATCCGCAAGATCGTCGATCTCTTTGACCGAACAGGCATAACCTCCCGGCTGCATATATACCGGGGCGCCCTTCGTTATAAGATCCTTAATATATGCGTCTCCGGTGTGATAATCATAGCTTTTTCCTGCACTCGTGATCCGGTCGCCATTGTGGCTGATATTCATCAGTTTACCGAGTAGTTCATAATCCGCGTTTTTCAACGCATCCATACATTTTTCGGAACGCTTCCATTCCGAGATCCCATAGAAGAGAATGCTTCGCAACTCATAATATTCCGGTGTTTTATGACTGCGCTGGATATGTTCGATGTATTCGGTGTAATTAGGAAGCATTTCTTTCAGTTCATCCGTTGTTATTTGCTCGGGCAGTTCAAGCAGCAGCGTATATATTTCTTTATCATTCAGCAAGGTAAGATCTCGGAATATCATGAGTTCGGGATGTTTTTGCCTGACCATCATCATCCCGAATTCATAGGACGCGACACGCTGATTGAACTTATCTTTTGCGATATCCGATTTTTTCGACTCGATAAAGCTGTTCGCCGCTATCATTCTGTAATCCGGCGAAAAGGGAACAGATTCACCCGACTCAAACGGATGAAAATCGAAATGCGTAACCATCCCGCGCCGGCAGCATTTCATCGCCGCATGATCGCCGGCGCCTCCCCTTGAACCCGAAAACCATTCGCCTTCACCGCAGAAATCAATAAACTTTTTTTCGGTGATCTCAAGACGATTAAGACAAACGACCGCTTCGGAAACCGCAACAACGATCGAGGAGGAAGAGGACAGACCGGCTGCGACAGGAATATTTCCCGAAAGCATAAGATCCATTCCGGTCAGCTTTTTACCGCATGAAAATTGATATCGCAAAACGGCTGACTTAACGTAATTGATCCATTCGCCTTTGGTTTGCGCGACTGCAGAGCATATTCTGTCGCTTTCTATATATTTCAGCCATTCGTCCCTTCCGTTTTCCCATCTGCCGTCATAACCTTCAAGGGATTCCGATATCGAAAATGAGTAATCTTTATAGTTTTTATCCGTGTCGGAAATATACACCAAATCATCTGAACGCGGAGCGGCGGCCAGGAGAGTTTCACAGCCGACGGCCATCATATTGACGCCCCCTCCCCTGTGGTCGATATGGCGTCCCATCAGATTTATACGCCCGGGAGCGCGCGCTATGACGATTTTTTTATCGCCGTAAGTCCCGATAAATGATTCAAGCAGGTTGATGCAGGCTTTTTTGCGTTCTTCGATAAACACCGTGTCATCACCGTATAGCATTTTAAATTTTTCTTTTATTTCATATGTCTGCACGGCGATATCCCTCTTCCATACGGAGGCCGGCTTAAGATCTCTTATTCTGTCCGTATATGCATAATACAAATCGAGCTGAGAAAGCTCCTCTTTTGTGTTGTATGTCATCATCTGTTCTTTTCGGGTTATTGCCAGCAGCTCCACTGTTTTTCTCTCCGCAAAATAAGCCAGAGCATCGGTAAGGTATATTTCATCCTGTGCGTTTTTTGTATTGAGGTCGCCGATCGCATTTAGGGCGGTTTTCAGGTCAAAACAGTAAAGTCCGCCGTTGGTGTATCGGCTTTCTTCGATTTCATCGGATGTGAAAAATTCGCCGTTCAATACGACAGTCCCGGGCAGAACATCCGTTTGCAGAGCTTTTTCGATCACTTTTGCTTTTTTCTTTTCATTGAGACCGAAA
>CAZVPD010000080.1:289-17073 GCA_964628455.1 uncultured Lachnospiraceae bacterium | reverse complement strand
GCTCGGGAAAGTCATCGGCGAAGCGGTCAACTTCCAGGACGTCCGCGGTTTTCTGCAGAACGGCGGCCAGAGGGGCCCGCAGCGCGGAATATTAAGGGAGGGTACATACGCGATCAACCTGGCTCAGTTTATCGTGATCACATCCGACAGCATCAAAAGCATTTCCACGCGAAGAGAGGAAATCGGCATCATCAACAGCATGCAGGAGACCCTGAAGTTCCGGAACGCATTCCGCCCGATCGTCATTATGGGCAACGCGGGAGAAAAAAACAGCGACCTGATGGGCATCGTCACGGTACACGACGGAAATTCGCTGCCCCAGGGTGAAATCATAGCCCCCGATATGGGAGAAGGACATTCCAGTTTCCAGGACCCCGAAAAGTTTCTGGAACTCGGCGGTTACCGCGGCAAACAGCTCCAGGTTTTAACGGACGGAACGTATTATATCAACCGGCTGTTCGCGACGGTCGAATATTATCCGAAGACCGTCGTACCGATAGGAAATGTCGGCGTTGTCGTTTCGTTTTTCGGCAAAGAAGGAGAAGACAAAACGGGCGCCGATTATAAGCACGGCGAGCTGGTCGAACAAGGCTGCAAGGGCGTGCTTGCGAAGCCTCTGATGGCCGGAAAATACGCGTTCAATACCGACGCCGGCAAAGTTGTGCTGGTGCCCACGACAAACATCATATTAAAATGGAACAAAGGCGAGACGGGCGACCATAAATACGACGAAAACCTGACCGAAGTCGATATCATCACCAAAGACGCTTTCGAACCGGCGCTGCCCCTGTCCGTCGTCATGCATATCGATTACAAACAGGCGCCGTGGGTGATCCAAAGATTCGGCGATATCTCGCTGCTGGTCAACCAGTCACTCGACCCTCTTGTAAGCGCTTACTTCAAGGATGTTGCCCAGACCAAAACACTGATCCAGCTCATCCAGGAGCGCAGCGAAATACGCGAACGCGCCGTCTTCGAAATGAAGGAGAAATTCGCGAAATACAATCTCGAGCTGGAGGAAGTGCTGATCGGAACGCCGAAATCGGAAGTCAATGACGTTCAGATCGAAAACATCCTCACCCAGCTGCGTGACCGCCAGATAGCCGAGGAAAAGAAAATAACCTATCAGAAACAGCAGTCCGCCGCCGAAAGCGAAAAATCCCTGCGTGAAGCGGAAGCGGTCGCAATACAGCAGACCGCCCTTACCAAATCCAAAATCCAGATCGAAGTGGAAAAAAACAACGGCTCCGCACTTGCCCGCAGAGCCGAAATGGAAGCGGAACAGATCATCGCCCTCGCGGGAGCAAACGCCAAAAAACTGACCATGGAAGGCGAAGCCGAAGGTGCCAAAGAAACGTCTGTCGGCTTAGCCCGCGCAAAAGCGATCGATGCGCAGGTCAAGGCATACGGCGGGGCGCAATACCGCCTGATACAGGATGTAGCCGAAAAATTAGCCGGTGCGATCAGCACAGCCACCGTTGACATCGTGCCCAAAACGATCGTAAATATGGGCGGGGACGGCAAAAACGGCAGCGGCGGTTCCACGGTCATGGACACGCTGCTTAAATTTATCACGATCGACAAATTAGGCGTTAATTTACAGAGCGGCGACGCTTCTCACCCGGGGGAGACAACACCCGCCGGCACCGAAACGGCCGGTCCCGCCAAATAAAACAGTTTAAAATAAACAGCCGGACCGGGGAGTCATTTACCGGGATCCGGCTGTTTTTTGATTCACAGATCGAGAAGCCGTTCGGCGTTCCCGTGCGCTATCGCCTCAAAAACATCCGGGGTGATCTGTCCGCCGGCAAGCAGGCCTTCGAGAAATCCGGTCTGGGGAACCGGCTGGTCGTCGTAACAGATATCGGTGCCGAACATGATCCGGTCCGAAAATTCCGCAATGAATTTCACGGCGTATGCGGTGTCGCGCAGCATGGCGTTGGCGCCGCTTCCGGCCGATATCTCGACCCGGAGATTCGGGTATTTACGCATTAAGTCCGCCACCCTCCCCTCTCCGATGACGGGATAGGACGGGTATCCGTACCGGTCACCCTCGTCGCGAAGCACCGAGATCTCCGCCCAGAAAGCCGGTCCGTGACCGATCATGACCAGATCCGGAAAACGTTCGAGCGACCGCTCGAGCTGAGGCATACCCGGTTCGTCGTATATGCCGTAACCGTAACCGAGTCGTCCCGTCATGTCGAAAAGCAGCGGCATGGCCGCGTCCTGCGCGCAGTGAAGCAGGTTCTGCAGCCGCGGCTCCGACCAGGGCATATTCGGCAGCACTTCGCCTATCCCCCTGCACCCGGCTTTTTTGTAATACTCAAGCAGCACGCCGAGGGGCGCGTCGCTGCTGTTGGTCAGCACGCGGGGGTCCATGTTGCAGAAGGGGATCCACCGTCCGTCCGAACGGTCCGCAAGCTCGATGATCTCCCCGACGGACTGGGGCACATACAGTTCGGGGCTGACCAGCGGCAGAAGGACCGCTCGCCCGATACCCAGCGCGTTTTGCCGCTCAAGCAGTCGTTCCGGTGAGATCATCAGCATGCGGCCGAAGCCGTCGGGATACTGATATTTATAAACATGAGCGTGAATGTCGAAATACACGGGTTTGCCTCCTTCAGACGTCTCGTATTTTCATGATCTGCGACCACGCATACCTGCCGCAGCTGTCAAGCGCTTCCGCCCTTACAAAGCTGTCGGACGGGCGGAGCTTATAGGATGCGCCCGTCAGTCCGTTACCCGTCCGGACGACCCCGCCGCAGGTATCCGTAAAGAAAAAGATGTGTTCGACAGGGGACGTCTCGGCGGTCAGGATATCGCCTTCCAGCGAAAGATAAAGCTCGGGGCCCTGTGAGGCATAGAATCGGCCCGCGCGTACGGCGGACAAAACGGAGGACTGCGTCAGTTCGTCCGCCCGGACCATGATAAAGCTCTTTGTCTGGTCTCCGTTATACGAATGCGCGTCGTCCGCCGCCATGACCGGCAGAATATAACCGTCCCGCGCAAGCAGGTCGACGATCACGCCCGAATAAGGCCTCGTATTCGACGGAAGGCCGCAGGTGGAATTAAAGATCTCGACGCCCGAAAGACCGGTAAATCCCTTTATCTGCCGGGGGTCGTTCAGCGACCACGACGGATGCGCCAGTACGGCGATCCCGCCCGTCCTGTTCACCGCATCGACCGCCGTCTGCATGTCCGAACCCGGTTTGATCCCCGGGGTTTCTTCCATGCCGATCCCCACGATATGGAATACGCCTTCGCGCGTATCGCCCGTCGGGCTGTTGTATTCGCAGCCGGGCAGCAGCAGCATGTTTCCGGACATCCCCCCTTCCGAAACGACCCAGTGGTCCGTCAGGGCCAGAAAATCGTAGCCCGCCTTTTGATACAGCGCGACGGCTTCCGCCGGCCCGAGCCTGCCGTCCGAATTTGTGGTATGGGTGTGCAGGTTTCCGCGGTACCATCTGCGGCCTTTGCTGTCAGTGATCATGATCTTTCCCTTTCGCTGTTTATTATCGGCCCGAACGCGCCGTCCGGACCTGATTTATTGTATGAATGTCACGCCGGAAGCTTCCGAAGCGAGTATCAGTCTGCCTTCGGACCATTCGGAAACCGGGCCGTGTCCTCCGCATACGACGCAGGGCTTTTTATTTTCATCCGATATTTCCCGGATCAGTTCCGTGACCTGCCTTCTCACTTCTTTTGCCTTCGGCGGACTGACATTGACGCTCTTCATCAGATAAGGGGCAAGCGAATTGAAGGCAGCCCTTTCCTCGGAGAAACCGTTGATATTCACCAGAATGTCGCCGGTAAAAACGATGCCTTTTTTCCGGCAGACAAAGATCATTTCGCCGTATAGATGCCCGCCGCTGCCTTCATAGACCGTAAAGTCCATATCTCCTATTTTAAAACCGCCCACGGTGAGAAGCCCGTCGTGTTCTTCGGGCGTCCCGCTGTCCATGATCGCGAGCTTTCTCATGTCGGGGGGCTCATAACCCGATATGATCCTGCTGATCCTGCTGTATCCCAAATGAAGCGCCGTCTGCTCGCGGTAATCAGGCAGACCCTGCGCCTGTCTTGCGAAACTTGCGGCGCTTTTCCCGTTGACCGTGATCAGAAAATCATCGGCCTTCGACAGAAAACCGCAGTGGTCGACGTCGGCATGCGTGATATAGATCCTTTTCCGGCGCCCGTCCCAGTCGGGGACCATCGTTTTGAGCAGACGGAGATTCTCCCCGGCAAACACCGCGTATCCCGTGTCGATCAGTAGCAGTTCGCCGGGAGCGGTCAGCATATAGGTGTTGCTGCCGCAATACGGCTGTATGCTCCGGATCACCACGGAACCGCCCGTATCGATCCGCTCTATCCCTGTTCTGTACCGTTCTCCCCGGTTCTCGCTGATAAAACGCGCGAACCGCCTTATAGTACCGAATACTTTTCCGGCATCCTCCCCTTCGGCCTGAAGGACCTGCAGGATCCTGTTGGATTCCGAAAGAAACAGCATGCTTTTTTCTTCGCTGATCCCGAGCAGACCCCTCATTTCGTTTGCCAGACGGATATAAAAAACCGTATTGTCGAGATTTTCTTCCGAGGTGCCGCACTCGACAACGTCGACGGGACAGATCCTGCCGATCTCATCGAGCAGCGTCTTGATGACTGCGGGATCTTCGATCAGCAGCCCGAACCTGAAATACTGAAAAGGACTGCCGTCCGCGATCGAATTCATATAGGAAATGCTGATCTCATAACCGTTCAGCACTTCGAGTACAGGCAGTACGCCGCCCGGGATATCCGGAATTTTCACGGCCACCTCGATGATCCTGGTTTCCGCTATTTTTTTGCGGATATACCCGATATCGGAAAGCCCCTTTTCGATCAGCGCCAGATCCTCTTCCCCCGCGCAGACGTCGATGAACAGCATATGGGGGTCGACCGCCCTGTTGTAGCTTACCCTGGTGATGTTCCCGCCCTGTTTCGCGATGATGCGGGACGCGCGAAGGAACATGCCGGATTTATCGGGCATGCCCGTTACAAAAGACTTCTGTGCCATTCGTCTTCTTTCGTCCTTTTCGCTTTTTGTTTTCGCCTCCATTATTGCATAAATCATCTGATAATACAAGTGTTCCGGATAAAATCCGCATAAAATCTACACATCCGCCGTTTAAAATAAGCATAGGGGACGAAAAGATCATATAATTCCGGTTTTTGTTTTTCCGCTGAAAAAAACCGGTTCCCTGCCGGCCTGTCGTTTCGTCAGATCGCCGGAATATTTACCTATACACGGGAGGAATTTATATGCAGGCAAATATCATCACGTCGGTCATAAAAATCGAAGGCATGACCTGTGTCGGCTGCGGGAATAAAATCGAAAGAAAACTGCGGGAAACCGAAGGCATTGCATCCGCGAAAGTCAGTTATACCGCAGGCACGGCTGTCGTCTCCTATGATAAAAACGTGACCGGTTTAAAAAACATCACCGGCATCATCGGACAGCTTGATTATAAAGCAGTACGGGAAGTCCGCAAAACCGAGAAAAAACCGAATCTGCCGGCGATATTCGGAACCGGGATCATCCTGTTTGCCTTGTATCTGATCATAAGCCGTTCGGGTTTATCAAATGTTTTCAATTCATTCCCCCTGGCCGAAGAATCAACGGGTTACGGCATGCTGTTTGTGATCGGCCTGCTCACGTCCATCCACTGCGTTGCCATGTGCGGAGGCATCAATCTGTCCCAGTGCATCCCGAAAAATTCCGATATCCATATAAATACGAACTTGAGACCGGCTATACTTTATAATTCGGGAAGAGTGATCTCCTATACGGTCACAGGCGGAATAGTCGGCGCGATAGGATCGGTTCTGAGTTTTTCCGGAACGGCCAAAGGAATCGTGCAGCTCGCGGCAGGCGTTTTTATGATCATCATGGGGCTGAATATGCTGAACCTTTCTCCCGGGCTCCGCAGGCTGAATTTACACATACCGGTTTTTTTTGCAAAAAAAATATACCGGCAGAAAAAAAGCGGCAGTCCGTTTTATGTCGGTCTGCTCAACGGACTGATGCCCTGCGGTCCCCTGCAGGCTATGCAGCTGTATGCGCTCTCGACAGGCAATCCGTGGAAAGGAGCCCTTTCCATGCTTCTGTTCAGTCTGGGCACCGTTCCGCTGATGTTCGGACTCGGCGCGCTCAGCACTGTTTTAAATAAAAAGTTTACCGGCAGAATGATGACGGGCAGCGCCGTGCTGGTTGTTGTACTGGGCATGTTTATGTTCAGCAGCGGAGCCGGTTTATCCGGTTTCGGATTCACCCCTGCCGTCGCCGGTAATCCTGTCGGAACACAAAGAGAAACAGGCGGTGACGCGGAAATATCAGAAACACTGCAGACCGTTACGACCGGACTTCCGGGCGGGCGCTACGAACCGATCACCGTAACGAAGGGTATTCCCGTGAAATGGATCATACAGGCGGAACCCGGAGAAATCACAGGCTGCAACAACACGATCGTCATTCCGGAATACAACATCGAAAAACCGCTGGAAACAGGCAACAACATCATCGAATTCACCCCGACCGAAACCGGGAAATTCACATACAGCTGCCGGATGGGCATGATCCGGAGCACGATCACGGTCACCGAAAAATAAAATAAAAAAAACTGTTGACAAACCGTAACGGCAGGTGTATAATAAGATATACAGTACAGGGGTATAGTATATTGCCCTTCACGGAGGATCAACCATGAAAAACGAAGCAAACAACGACCGATGCGGTCCGGACGGATGCGCCCAAAAAACGACGACCCGGGAGGAAAAATTAAAAAAAAGCCTGCTTGCACGGCTGAACCGGGCCGAAGGTCAGGTACGCGGCATCAGGGGGATGATCGAAAAAGACGCTTACTGCGACGACGTGCTCAATCAGATCGCCGCGGTTCAGGCAGCGCTGAACTCCGTCAGCAAGCTTGTATTGGAAAATCATATAAAAGGCTGCCTGGTGCAGAAAATAAAAGACGGCGACAGCGAGATCATAGGCGAACTGCTCGTAACCATAGGAAAACTCCTGTAAAACACCTGCGGGAATCATCAGACTCAATGAAAGGACCGGATATCACATGACCAAGGAAACCGTAAAAATAAGCGGCATAACCTGCGCCGCGTGTGTACAAAGAATCGAAAAAGCCGTCGGCAGACTTGACGGCGTGACCGGGGCGTCCGTGAACTTCGCCACGGAAAAGCTGACGGTCGAATACGACGAAAAAAAAGTGCCGCTCGATAAAATAAAAGAAAATATAGAAAAAGCCGGATACGGAGTTCCGGATGATTCCCGGAACAGGAACGTTACGATCCCGGTCGGAGGAATGACCTGCGCGGCCTGTTCGCAGAGGATCGAAAAATCACTCGGCAGGCAAAGCGGCATCATAAAGGCTTCGGTCAATCTTGCGACGGAAAAAGCGACGGTCGAATACGACCCGCAGCAGGTCAGGCTTTCGGAAATCAAGCAGGTGATCGAAAAAGCCGGCTATAAAGCGCTGAATATCGAAAAAACCGCCGCAGACGAAGACAAGCTGCGCAAAGAAAAAACCATACGGATTCTATGGACGAAATTCATCGTTTCGGCGGCATTCGCTCTCCCGCTGCTTTATCTGGCGATGGGTTCCATGATCCGGTGGCTTCCCTTCCCTATCCCGGACTTTTTAGATCCGATGCAATATCCCCTCGTTTACGCGCTGACACAGATCATCCTGACCGTGCCGGTCATCGCAGCGGGATACCGATTTTACACGACGGGCTTTAAGGCTCTGATCCAGCGAAGTCCCAATATGGACTCTCTTATCGCCATCGGCACTTCCGCCGCCGTGCTGTACAGCCTGTATTCGACCCGGCAGATAACTCTCGGCAATTTCGGCGCCGTTGATCATTTGTATTTTGAAACAGCGGGCGTTATTATCACGCTGATCCTCCTCGGCAAGTCCCTTGAAGCCGTATCAAAAGGCAAAACATCCGAAGCCATCAAAAAACTGATGGGGCTCGCGCCTAAAACAGCCGTCGTGATCAGCGACGGAAAAGAGATCGAAACTCCGATCGATGAAGTTGAACCGGGCGATGTGATCTTCGTGAAACCCGGTGAAAAAATACCCGTGGACGGCGTTGTCCTCGAAGGAAATACGGCTGTCGATGAATCCATGCTGACAGGCGAAAGCATGCCGGCCGATAAAAAAAGCGGCGACAAGGTTTTTGCCGCCAGCATAAATAAAAACGGCTCGATAAAATTCAAAGCCACAAAAGTCGGCGGCGATACCGCGCTTGCACAGATCATCAGACTGGTTGAAGATGCCCAGGGTTCAAAAGCGCCCATTGCGCAGCTGGCCGATATTGTTTCGGGCTACTTCGTGCCGGTCGTCTGTGCGATCGCCATACTCGCTTTCGCGGCATGGATGATCTCGGGCAGGACGCTTGAATTTGCCCTGACTATTTTTATTTCGGTGCTTGTCATCGCATGTCCATGCGCACTCGGGCTTGCCACACCGACCGCGATCATGGTCGGGACGGGCAAAGGCGCGGAATACGGCATATTATTCAAAGGCGGTCCGGCGCTGGAAACCGCGCATAAAATCAATACGATCATTTTTGACAAAACAGGCACCCTGACCGCAGGGAAACCCGAAGTCACGGATATCGTCACCGCTCCCGGTATTTCACGCGAGAGACTGCTCCTGATTGCCGCATCCGCGGAAAAAGGTTCGGAACATCCGCTCGGTGAAGCCATTGTAAGGGCTGCGGAAAAAGAAAAAGCCGGATTTCTCAAGACCGACCGGTTCGAAGCCATACCCGGATTCGGAATCGAAGCGGAAATTGACGGGATGCATGCGCTTATCGGCAATAAAAAACTCATGAATGAAAGAAACATTTCTCTGGAATCGCTTGAAAATCCATCGGACCGGTTCGCAGCGGAAGGCAAAACCCCGATGTATATCGCCCTGGACCGGAAAATTGCGGGTATCATAGCCGTTGCCGATGTGGTGAAGGAAAACAGTATCAAAGCCGTTGAAAAACTGCAGTCCATGGGCATCGAAGTCGCGATGATCACAGGCGATAACCGGAAAACCGCGGAAGCCATAGCAAAACAGGTCGGCATCGGCAGAGTTCTGGCCGAGGTTCTTCCCCAGGACAAATCCGACGAAGTAAAAAAGCTGCAGGCCGAAGGGAAAACAGTGGCCATGGTGGGCGACGGCATCAACGACGCGCCGGCGCTCGCGCAGGCCGATATCGGCATCGCTATCGGGTCCGGCACCGATGTAGCCATGGAATCCGCGGACATCGTCCTGATGAGAAGCGACCTGATGGATGTGCCGACCGCCCTGCATCTGAGCAAAAGCACCATCCGCAACATCAAGCAAAACCTGTTCTGGGCATTCGGCTATAACGTGGCCGGCATCCCGATTGCCGCCGGTCTGCTCTATATTTTCGGAGGACCGCTTCTGAATCCCATTCTGGCCGCAGCAGCCATGTCCTTCAGTTCGGTATCCGTTTTAACAAACGCTTTGAGACTGAAGAGATTTAGACCTTATTAATATTTCCGATGATGAGGAGATAATCACATGAAGAAGAACCTGTTATACAGTATACTGATGGCAGCGTCTGTGTTGGTTTTCGCATCCTGTAAACAACTGGATGTTATCGGCTATACTTCCATTAAATCATTTGATGCGGTACTGGACGCCATTCCCGCTAATATAGCCGAAGATAAAATAAACAACGCCTGGTCTTTGAATGCACCGGACGGAAGTGCCAGATTTATTTGGAGCAAGGATTTCAGTAAGAGCCCCGTATACGACGTTATGATCGAATTCGACGCGCAGCCGTTTACAGACGCGGGACTTGATATAAGTCGGCTGCCCGAAGGCATGGCGTCTGACGGGAAAATCATAGTCGGAACAAAACTCGGAACCGAAGCCCTGACCTATGAAGGCAATGCGAATCCGCTTGCTTCATTTGAAAAAATTGTAGAATTGAAACGGGAATCGGTCGGTTATCACACGGCACTCGACCATTACGGCGTTATCCTGACCGGCGGAAATATGTTTGAATGGGCGAAGGATATGAGCGTCAATGATAAGGATATCGTATTTGTCCTCGATCCCGGGGTGTTTATCGACGCCGGAGCCGATCCCGCGAAAGTGGAAGGCTGGGTATTTGCCAAAGTTCCGGTTACGGATGAAAACGGCAAACCCATTGAAGCGGACAAGTTGTTAAAACCGTTTGATCTAAAGTAAATTCCGTTATGCCGGCACAGACTGCCGCGCGATATAATCATTTATATTATATAAAATCAGGAGGCAATAACATGGCAAAGACCGTATTTAAAGTAGAAGGAATGTCCTGTCAGCACTGCGAGAAAACCGTAAAAAAAGCGGCAGGCGCGCTGTCGGGCGTCACCGATGTCACGGTGGACTTAAAGAAAAAAACCGTGACCGCCGTATACGAGGATACAAAAGTATCGGCTGAAGCGATAAAAAAAGCCATCGAAGAACAGGGTTACGAAGTCGTTTGACCCGTTTATGACGGAATAAACGCGGAATGAGAATTGTTTTATCTCCGCGTTTATCCCATGCGTTTCAGACCGGCGCATCCGCTCGGGGGTTTATTATGGATAAACAAACAAAAAAAGTCCTGGTGGTAGACGATGAAAAGAAGATCCTCGAAGTGATCGGGGCTCTTCTTGAGAGCAAAGGCTTTACGGTTTTTACCGCCGAAAACGGCAGCCGGGCGCTGGAAATATTCGGCAGGGAAAATATTTCTCTGCTTCTTCTGGACCTTATGCTCCCCGGAATGTCCGGGGAAGAGGTCTGCAGAGCCATTCGCAGAAAATCACGGGTCCCTGTCATCATGCTGACGGCAAAAGCCGGTGAAGCGGATATGCTGGAAGGACTCGGTATCGGAGCCGACGATTATATCACAAAGCCGTTCAGCTTAAAAGCGCTTTACGCCAGGATAGAGGCTGTTCTGCGCAGATCAGGCGATGATTTATTACCCTTATATAAAAAAGCTTCTTTCAACAACGGCGATCTGGAAGTGGATTTCGAAAACCGTACCGTTTTAAAAAACAAAAATGAAATCAAACTGACCCCGAATGAATTTAAACTTCTCGCGGTTTTCATCAAATATCCCGGCAAGATATTTACGCGCGAAGAACTGATATTCTCGGCCCTGGGCGAAGATTTCGACGGTTATGACAGGGCGGTCGACAGCCATATAAAAAACATCCGTCAGAAAATCGAAAGCGACCCGAAAAATCCCGCATACATTCTGACGATGCACGGCATAGGGTATAAATTCGGAGGAAGTTAAGACGCGCCGCCGATATGCATTTTACGCATATCCGGTCCTGAAAGCTGATTCCCCGCAGAAAATCAGCTTCATGACACAGAATCGGTCTCTGCGGTGAATCGGAATCCGACATGAAACTCAGTTTGAAATCGAAATTGTCGCTTGCCATCTCCGCCGTGGTTCTGTTCAACGCGCTGTTTATCGGACTGCTCGGAAATTATTTTACGGACAGTCAGTTCAGCCGTTATATCGCGGAACAGCAGGAACTTAAGACAGGCGAGATCGTCTCCGCCATGAGTCAGCAGTATGACATTGCGACGGACACATGGAATACCGTTTATATCCATACGCTGGGCATGGCCGCGCTTTACGAAGGCTACATCGTAAAAGTATACGACGTGAAAAATAACCCGGTTTGGGACGCCGAATCGCATGACATGAGCCTCTGCAAACAGATCATGGAAGAAATTTCCGGCAGAATGGCATCCAGACGTCCGATAAACGGTGAATTTACCGCGGAAATATTTCCGATGAAACGGGACACGGATATACTGGGGTATGTCAGCATCCGCTTTTACGGTCCTTATTTTTTAAGCGAAAATGATTTTAAATTTCTGGACTCATTGAATGCGGTTCTGTTTGTCACAGTCCTGTTGTCGATTTTGTTTTCGGTTCTTCTCGGTTTTTTCATCGCAAAACGGCTCGGGAATCCGATATTAAAAACCGCAGACGCGGCGAAGCAGATATCGGACGGCAATTATAAAATCCGGATTTCAGAAAAATCCGGCACGAAGGAGACGGCGGAACTTATGCTGTCCGTCAATCATCTTGCCGAGTCCCTTGAAAAGCAGGAAAGGCTGCGGAAGCAGCTGACCGAAGACGTTTCCCATGAACTGCGAACGCCGATATCCGTCCTGCAGTCGCATGTCGAGGCGATGATCGACGGCCTGTGGCAGCCGACGGCCGAACGGCTGCAGAGCTGTTATGATGAAATCACGCGGATCGGCAGTTTAGTCGGCGAAATAGAAAATCTGGCGAAACTCGACAGCGGCAGCCAGCAGCTCAACAAATCGAAAATCAGCCTTTCCGGTCTCATCCGGAAAGCCTTGAACGGGTTCGAAGTCCCGATAAAAGAAAAAAAACTGCGCATATCCGTTCACGGCAACTGCTCCGACATATCGGCGGACGGGGAAAAAATCAGCCGGGTTCTGATAAACCTTTTGTCCAATGCCGTTAAATACACGGATGACGGCGGTGAAATTGACATCCGTATATCCGAAACCGGGGATTCTTCCGAGATAAGCATCTGTGATACAGGCATCGGCATCCCTCCGGATGAACTGCCTTTTATTTTCGAACGATTTTACCGGACAGACAAATCGCGAAACAGAAAAACCGGCGGTTCGGGACTCGGTCTTGCCATTTCCAGATCCGTCATCGAAGCCCACGGAGGCAAAATAAGCGCCGAAAACCGGCCGGACCGCGGGAGCTGCTTCAGGATCACGCTGCCGAAATAACAAACGGACGTTTTGTGCCGCAAACACAAAAGAAGCACTGCGGAAGATCTTTTCCGTCAGCGCTTCTTTTTCGCATGTTTTCAGAGATCATGAATACGCTTCCGGGTCCGCCCGGTCGTCCTGTCTCCCCGCTCCCGTTAACCTTTACAGCCCGGTTTTACCCGGCTGCGAGCTGAAATCTGTAATTTTTATTCGTCTGTTTTAATTTGTTATATACCGTATTTTTCACAAGCATGGAGATACCCTCCTCCGCCTTATCCTTATCCTTATAAGGGGTTATGTTTCGGTTGACATACATATCCCCTTTGGGGTATTTATGGATCACGAATACGCATCCAGATCCGCCCGGTTGTCATATCCCCTCTGCTCCCAGTAACCTTTATAGTCCGTATCGTCCGAAAGTTCGATGCGGGTGATCCACTTCGCCCATTTATAACCCAGTTTGTCCTCGGCTACGAGCTGAAAAGGAAACCCTCTTTCCGGAGGCAGCACGATGCCGTTCATTTTATAGGCCATGATCATGTTTTTATCGAGGACAACCGACAGCGGAAGGGACGTGGTGTAACCGTCATAAGAATAAAATATCACGGTGGTTGCTTCGTCCGCAACACCGGCGCTGTCAAAAAGGTCCTTTAATAAAACGCCTTCCCACAGGATGTCGACGCTCCAGCCCTCGACGCAGTGCAGAGTGACCATTTTTTCATACGGAGTATACAGAAGCACCTCTTCGTAGGTCAGCGCCGCGGGCTTCTGAACCAGACCGTCGATGGTCAGAACATAGCTGTCCATATCGACATACTGAGGGCCCGCGATCGAGTTCTCGCGGAAATCAAGCACCGAAGATAAATCCTCACCCTCGTATTCTTCGATCTCCGCACCGGCAAGGGTCTGCAAAGAATCATCCCCTTCCGGAGAAATCAAAGCACAGCCGTATACTCCGATGCAAATCAACACAGTCCATAAAAAAATCATTATACGCATAAAATCCGCACTCCTTTTCTCCGGACGGCTGTAAATTCAAACAATCAGTTTTCGGGATTCTGCCGCATAGCGAGGATCGTCTTTTCTATCAGGTCGTCGAGTTCCCATCCGAGCATCTCCGCACCACGGCTGATGACCTCCCTCGAGCAGCCTGCGGCAAACGCGGGTGTTTTGAATTTCTTTTTGACCGATTTAAGCTCCAGGTCACACACGCTTCCCGACGGCCGTATAACCGCACACGCTCCGATGAGTCCGGTAAGTTCGTCGACCGCATACAGGATCTTTTCCATCTGATGCACGGGCGGGATATCGGCGCAGTGTCCGTATCCGTGACTCGCCGCCGCGCGGATGAGCTCCTCTTCAACGCCGTGCTCCCGCATGATCTCCTGCTGCTTTATGCAGTGAAGGCCGGGATAATTTTCGAAGTCCAGGTCATGAAGCAGGCCGACCGTTCCCCAGAAATGTTCTTCATCCGCATAACCGAGTTCACGGGCGAAATATTTCATGACATCCTCGATGATCCGGGCGTGTCTGAGATGAAACGGTTCTTTGTTATACATTGTCAGCAGTTCCCACGCGTCCTGCCTGCTCAGTTTCGTATTCATGCTCAAGCCTCCGGAACGATGCCGGGTATCACCGCGACGGCCTCGATCTCCACCAGGACGTCTTTGGGCAGTTCCCTGACAGCAACGCAGGAACGCGCGGGCTTTCCGGTGAATACGGTTTCATATACGGCGTTGAAACGGGCAAAATCGGACATATCTTTGAGAAAGCAGGTGGTTTTCAGCGCATGAGCGGGTGACGAACCCGCGGCTTGGAGGACTGCCTTGAGATTTTCGAGCACCCTCTGCGTCTGACCCCCGATGTCATCCGCTTCGACCTTCCCGGTCGCCGGGTCGATCGCGATCTGACCCGAGGTATACACGATGCCGTTGTAAATCATGGCCTGGGAATACGGGCCGATCGCTTTCGGAGCGTTCGTTGTTTCGATTTTTTTGATCATTTTATTCCACCTTTTTCAATTTCCACATCCGTTGGGAAGCGGCTGCGGTATATTTTTTATTTTTAAACTATATCCGGATCTTTACTGCCGGCCACGATCCGACTGTCCCGGACTGAACTCAATACGCGGGTCATAATATGATCCCGCCCCCCACAACGACGTCACCGTCGTATAAAACCAGGGACTGGCCTTTCGTGACCGCGCGCTGCGGCTGATCGAACTCGACCAGCAGCCGGTCGGCGTCCGTCTGAACCACGGTCGCGTCCTGTTCTTTCTGGCGGTATCTGATCTTCGCCGTGAGTTTTACAGGCGAAGGTATGCCGGCGCAGGCAATCAGGTTGACGGAACCGGCCGTCAGCCTACGGGAATACAGCTCGTTTTCGGGTACGAGGACGATGCGGTTTTCCGCCGGAAGGATTTCGCTGACATAATACGGAACAGGCGAGGAGATACCCAGTTTTTTGTGCTGGCCGACGGTATAGCGGATGATGCCTCTGTGCGTTCCCAGAACGACGCCCTGGCGGTTGACAAAACTGCCGTGTTCGAATGTCCTGCCCGTGCGGCGTTCAATGAATCCCGCATAATCGCCGTCGCGGATAAAGCATATATCCTGACTTTCCCGCCTGCGCGCATTGGCAAAACCTTTCTGTTCCGCGATCTCCCTCACCTCGCTTTTCAGCATCGAACCGAGGGGAAACAGAACGTTTGAAAGCTGCTCCTGGGTCAGCGAATACAGAACATAGCTCTGGTCTTTGGACGGGTCGGCCGCTTTTTTTAAGAGCCGGCGTCCGCTTCCGGGATCATACCCGGTACGGGCGTAATGACCGGTGGCAAGACGGTCATACCCGAGTTCCTGCGTATAAAGCATCAGGCTTCCGAACTTGATGAATCGGTTGCAGCCGATACAGGGATTGGGGGTGGCGCCGGCCATATAGGCGTTTACAAAAGGGGCGATCACTTTTTCGCCGAAGCGATCCGTTAAGTCATAAACATAAAAAGGGATCCCCAGTTTCTCCGCGACGCTGCGCGCGTCTTCGACATCATCGGCAGCGGAACACGGTTTTTCCCCGCCGGGTCCGGTCTCGCCGTCCCCGATAAGCTTCAGCATGACGCCGGCCGTATCGTACCCCATCTGTCCGGTCAAATACGCGGCGACGGAACTGTCGACGCCCCCGCTCATGGCAACTGCGGCTTTCCCTTCCATATTTTTACCTTTTTCCTTCTTTAACAAAACATTTTTCAGTATCTCAGCCGAGTTCGATCATCCTGTCGATGCATTTACGCGCTTTTGCGATGATTTCCTCGCCGAGAACGATCTCTTCTCCGCCCGATCCCGAAATACAGCCGAGAACGTCGCTCAGAGTCGTGATCCTCATATCGGGACACAGGAGATTTTTGGAAAGAGCGTAGAAGCGTTTTTCCGGATAACCATACTGCAGGTGTTCGGCAATGCTGAGTTCGGTCCCGATAATAAATTCTTTTTTATCGGACCGCCGGGCAAAATCCATAATGCCGGAGGTCGAGCCGACAAAATCCGCCTGCTTTACGACACCGGGCACGCATTCGGGATGCACAAGAAGCAGGGCATCCGGATGCTCCGCTTTCGCTTTCTCCGCTTCGGCGGGGGTTATCGCCGCATGGACCGGACAGCCGCCCTGCAAAAGCTTTATATTCTTATGCGGCAGCTTTTCCGCCACCCAGGCCCCGAGGTTGCAGTCCGGAATAAACAGGATGTTTTTATTCCCGATCTTATCGACGATCTTAACGGCCGACGACGAGGTGACGCAGACATCGCATACGGTTTTCAACTCGGCTGTGGTGTTGATGTATGCGACGACCGTATAATCCGGAAATTCCCGCTTCACCGTTTCCATCGTTTCTTTATCCATCTGCTCTGCCATCGGGCAGCCCGCCGACAGCTCCAGCGCCTTCCCTCCGGTCAGGTCCACCAGCCCCCACTG
>CAZVPD010000080.1:0-279 GCA_964628455.1 uncultured Lachnospiraceae bacterium | reverse complement strand
ACGGATTCGCGAGGAGGACCGTTTTTTCGGGAGACAGTATCTTGACGGTTTCGGCCATAAACCGGACGCCGCACATAACGACGGTTTTCTGCTTTACCTTGCCGGCCATGACGCTGAGATAATAGGAATCACCCGAAAAATCGGCGATCTCGACGATCTCGCGGGCCTGATAGCTGTGCGCAAGCAGGCAGATGTCTTTTTCTTTTTTTAACCTGAGGATCTCATCCTGAACATCCCGGAGCATAGTTGTCCCCCCTGTTGTTTTATGCCGGATTCCCG
>CAZVPD010000079.1:0-17135 GCA_964628455.1 uncultured Lachnospiraceae bacterium | reverse complement strand
CTCTGTCAAGCAGTATGTCAAGCGCCGAAACGGTAACAGGCAAACCGCCGTTCAATGCTTCGTCCGAAGTCTGCATCTGATCGCCGAGATAATATTTTATAAATTCGAACGCTCCGTTTTTGCACTCCGAGCTGTCCGAGATTCCGAACATATAAAAGCTTGATATGACCGAACCGTTCGTGCTTTTTGTCGGATAACCTTTTATCACATATTTATCTCCGCCGTAGACATATTTAAGACTGATAAAGGCATTCAAATCCGATATACTGATTTCGCTTAAATAAAGTTTGTTGTTTTTAATTTCCAGATAATCGGAATAAAATATTGAATCGGTAAATTGGATATTGGTGTCATATTTTTTTACAGGCAAATTCCTGATAAAATCGATATATTTTATAAATTCTTCGCTGTCAAAGCTGCAAGTCAGACTTTCATAGTCAACAAAATCACCGAGATTTGCCCGAAGCATCTGTTTTAAAAAGTTTTTATTGTTTGAAATGTTACAAACACTCGCTCCGGCACCCGCTTTTGCGTATAATCCGTAAAATTCATCGAGGGTCAGCGATTTTTCTTCTCCTGCAAGCGACTCTTTTCCGGTCATCGTGTCAATCCGGAAATTCGGCGGCAGGCAGTATAGTTTACCGTCCGTTTCATACGCGCTGCGCACCGAATACAGGATATCATCGCGTGACATTTCACTGTCTCCGTCAAAAAGCTTATAAAGGTCAGCGAACATTCCTTTATCTATGTAATCGTAATAAGGCATATTCGTATCGAAAAGCATAATGTCAGGAATGGTCCCCGATACAAGATCCATATTGAATTTGGCTCTGCCCGCAGCTATATTTTCCGACGAACTGTATACTGTATAATCTTTAAAGACAATTCGGTAATCATCGTTTAAGCGGTTGAAATTTATTGCCGCAAGCAGGACTTCGTCTATTTTATTGATATATGCCAGTGTTACCGTTATTTTCGGTTTGGCATCATTGTCACGCGTCATGATGATCAGGTCATAGACGGATTCACCGTCCACTTCCGTTTCGGCAAACATATCACGGGAGACACATACCATTTTATCCAGTGAAATGACGGAAATAAGCCTGGTGTAATCAAAATACAGATCGGAGTTCAGCCAATCGCATAACACATCGGCTTTTTCAGCCCCGTCGTTATAACCGTATACACCGTATATATTGTAAAAATAAATGTCGTATCCCTCGCCGAATTTTACGGAATAAGAATTTAATGTCTCAGTAACATTTGCCGGCGCCTTTATGATATTGGTCTGTTTCAGGCTGTTGTCATCGCTGACAGTATAATATACAGGCAATGCGGTATATCCTGTGTTCATATCTTCGGCTAATATTTTTCCGTCAGGAGCCGTATGAAGGCTCAGGTTCCTGTATTCCGTTTCAATGTCATATAGAAATTCCAGATCAGAGTTAAAAATACTTATTCGCGTCTGTGAATTAAGATATATCTTTCCATTACCGTCGACTTTTAAACCGTTATTTGTTCCCGGTTCGGAAATTTCGGTCTGTGATATCGGTATTCCGTCCGGATTTAATTTATACAACGTTGAAAAACCCGCTAATATATAAAAATTTCCTTCGGAATCCATATCAAAAGAATTTATTGAAGCTCCGTTTACTTCAAGCGGATATATCTTTTCATCTCCGCCTTCAAGATCTACGGAGTAAATAATTGAATTTTCTGAAGATCTTCTTTGACCGTCCGAGAAAGATTTCTGTGTTTTTTTACAGGCAGCGTATATCCTGTCACCGTGCGTTATCACATTATTGACATTGGAAGTATAAGATGATATTTTATAACCGTCAGGCAGGGCAAGTGTGTTCAGTTTGTAAATTCCCGGTACAGTTGTTTTATCTGCCGTATCGGTAACATCAACATCACCGCCGCTATTATTGCTTTTATCACAGGAAACAAAAAGAACGTTTATAGATAACAGGAATACAAATATATTTATAAAAATATTTTTTTTCATAATATACATATAGCATTATTTCTGCAAAACATGAACCTGCAGAAATTATAATTCCTTTTCTTACTTTTTTATATTCTCTGTTATTTTTATAAGCCGGCTGTAATCATCGTATCTTATTGTATAAAGCATATCATTAAAAATAAATACGGCCTGCCGGCTTTTATCGTCCAATGACAGGATATAAAAAGTAATATCGTTTATTTGATGGATTTCACCTGACTTTTCAAGATTTTCAATGATATCATCCGGATACTGACCGGATATTTCAAACGACAGGGTGTTTTTGCTGAATACGAAAATATACGTAAAAAAATCGCCGGTTTCGATACAGTCGATACGGTTCAGCAAAATACCGTCGGGAAGATAACCGGGATATGCGATGTTTAAATTTTCACCCGATATCAGATCGGAAACGGAATCATATTTGTGTTTAAGATTGCTTTTGAAAAACGTTATTTCGTCCTTTACGAATATCGAATTGCCAGGCATATCAAGTATACGGCTGCCCCATTGTTTTAAAACATCCAGCGTGTTGTAACCGAAGGCAAAGGCGATCAAATTCAAAACGCCCAGTGTCAGTATCATACATGCCGCAATGAAGATGGTTTTTTTGATTCCGCGCTTTAAAAATTTATCTCTGCTGTTATTATACTTCCGTAAAATATTCTGAGTCTCCCGCCGGATATCCTCGGCGGTTAAGCTTTTTTCCGCATCATCGATATCCATAATAAAATCAACGCACTCACGGACCAGATCAATATTCTGCCTGTTCGGCGGCTGATCGATTTCGTCGTCGATTGTTTTATTCAGGTATGCTTTCAACTGCCCGTCCGTCATTTCATCGATGTTTATCTTTCTTTTGCGCGTTGGTTCTTTCATGGATTCGCTCCTCCTTTCCCGTTTTTTTATCACGGTACACGCTTATGTATATATATGATGAAAAAGACGTTTTGTTACAAAAACATTTTTAGAATTTACATATTCATCTGATTGCACAAAATCAGCGAAAAATATTCGGCAGTAATATACATAATGCGATGAAGAGCTTAATCATATTGCGGATCTTTCTGTTTATACGGGCTATCCTGGTCCGCAGAGCGCCTTCGTTGATATGATAGATGCCGGAAAGCTCGCGGTAACCCTTTTTCTGTATATAATAACAATCAAACAGCGCATTCTCTTCCGGTCTGAGTCTTTTCAACAGTTCGGTTTTATATTTTTCGATAGCCTCTTCCGAATGACAGGACTCCATATTATAACTGACTTCTATGGAGTCTTCATATTTATCGATATCATATATATTTGACAAATGCCTGTAATTCTCGCGCCTGTATTCATGTATCTTGTTTTTTGCGGTTTTATACAGCCATCCTTCCGCATGGTTCTTATTGACCGATTTCCATTTCTGGCATAAAATCAAAAAAACGTTATTGGTTACGTCATAGGCATCCGATTCCATATAATTCAAACGGCTTAAACAAAATTTATAGATCGGATCATAATGAGCGGAAGTAAATTCATTCAGCGACGGATCTCCCCTGTCATTCATTGCTTCAGTCTCCTCATGCAAAAGATTCTGCTTATATGTCATCATACGACCCGATTATGGATAATATGTTTCCCGAATGTAAAAGTTAAAACACTATGACTGATTTTTTTACATATATCAATAAATATATTGTTCTAATTACACAACAAAAGAATAAAACATATATTCATAATCACGTTTTTAAGAAAAACAAAAAAACATTTGTAACAAATCGGGTTTCCGGTCATATATAGTATAAGGGGACAGACATCACATAAACCAACATCTACAGGAAAAGATATACCACAGTTTCAGTATAATTCAACGGTTGTTTGAATATGTATCGGATGCACGGGAAGTTATATACACCGCTAACGACGGATCTGTTCCGGAATATCAGACGAAGCAGAATCTATATCATTTTCGGCAACAACCTGAGATGCAACTTTATAAATATGAGTTTAAATAATATTTCTGATAAAACTATTTGTGAGAAAAAAATATATAATAACAACTTCGACGGAAGTTTGTTTATAAAAAAACAGATCAATCATTTGCTTTGGTACCGAAAACAAATGATTCATTTAAGAAGGGAGTCCTTAATGCGCTATGATTTGATTTTATTTCTTTTATACTTTCAAGTAATACTTAGATATTTAAAAAGGAGGTTACATGAGAAAAATTAAATTTATGCTTTTAATAATTGTTATATTGACATTATTCAATGTCAATATAACGGCATCGGATTTATATTCAGGTGATTTCAAGGAAGACAATCCTATTATACAACCGGATGGTTTATGGTGTGATATATGGGGTCACGAAACACCTTATACTGAAGGTACTACGTTTATGAATGATGGACCAACTGCTACATATTGTTCTAGATCATGGCATTATCATTGGGCAAAATGTCCGTATTGCTGGGAGACTGTCGATTATTATGTAGATAGTGAAGTTATTGTTTATCATCACTTCCATGTGACAAGTATTGTTCCTGCCGGAAATAAAAATTTAGTGACATATACATGTATATACTGTAGTTATTCATATTCAGCACTCGAATTGCCGTAATAATCTTTTAGTAACAATTGACCGTATTAAAAACAACGGAGGTTGTATATTTTTATATATGTATTTAATAAAAATCGCGTTACAAAACATTAAACGAAATAAAAACAGGTATATTTTATTCGGAATATTACTTTATTTTGTTTCAACGGCGTGTGTTGTTGCTTTTATTGCATATGAAACATCATATAATATAACGGAAAAAATACTGATGGATTTCGGCAGTGTTCTGGTTATCGGTAAAACTCATTCCGTAACTTTATCAAAAAAAGAGATCGAAAAAATATCTCATTCTATATATATGAATGAAGTAAGATATTTTAAAAATATCTGTGAGTTAAATAACAATTCTATTATTATAAATGACAATAAATCTGAAATTTTAAACGGACAAGTATTTATTGCGGGATATAACCTGATATATGATAATATTTTATGCAATCCCGATGCGGTGACTGAAGGCAGCATATTTGAGAATGATGATGAATGCATCATAACCGATCTGTTTATAGAAAAATACGGGACTGTTAAAGTCGGTGACCGGTTGAAGATAGCAGGATATGAAAAAGTATTCACGGTTACTGGCATAGCGGACGCAGATAAATTATATGGGTATGAAAATGCCGGATATATGTTTATATATACGACGCTTAACGGTACCGCCGAATTTTTAAGTCAAAATAGTACAACATTTAACGATTATGTCGGAAAGCCATTATTTACTACGGGGTATGATGTTCTTTATTATATAAAATCATACAAAAATTATGGCTCGTTTCTTGTGGAAATGCTTCATAGAAATAATCCGTATGATGATATTAAATATACGGTAGATTATGCGAAAGAAGGATTTACTTCATTAATTGCCCCTTTGAAAAACACACAGGCTGTATATTTATTGTTTATTAAAACAGTGTTTTTTATCGGGATAATCATTATTATGATCATGACATTTATAAATCTCAACGAGCGAAAATTGGAAATAGGTGTCCTCCGTTCTATTGGGATGAGTAAACTGCTTATTAACATTTTATTTATATCGGAAATATTTTTATTTATAACAACAGTAATGATTGCCGGATTTATTTCCGGATCTTTTCTATCCGGTATCATAACCGAAAGAATGAATACTGACATAGTTGTGTTAAATAAGTTTGCAATAATAAACTCGGTAAGTTTAAAAATATTATTAACCGGATTAGGCCTTACATTCATTTCATCCATGATATCCGTGTTATTTATAACAAGATATCAGCCTATGAAAATACTGCGCAGCCGTTAGTGAAGAGGATATTATGTTTATAGTGAAAGCTGCATTTGAAAACATAAAACAGAGCATGAACAAATACATATTATTCGGAATTCTATTGCTGTTGGTAACAGCAGCCTGCGTTATTTCATTTTTTGAATATGATTTGTCATATAATATCCTTGAGGATATAAAAAATGAATTTGGCAGTATATTGGTCATAAATTATAAGATACCAAAAGACCAAATCGACGAAATATCAAAATCGGTTTACATAAAAGAAATCAGATATACTAAATATATTTATAAAATTGATAAAGGTCATATTGATATTAATGATGAGAATTTTTTAACATTATCGGAAAATGACAACAGGTTCAATCATTTATTCTTAGCAGGATACAATATGGAATACGGGAATATATTGAATAATCCGGATACTGCTTTTCTGTTAGACGGCAGAATGTTTGAAAACGACGATGAATGTATTATAACGGATAAATTTATAGAAAAATATAATTTAAAAGGAACCGGTATAAAAATCGGTGATAATTTAAAAATAACAAATGAAACCGTCAGCAAAACTTATATTGTTGCCGGCATAATTGATTCCGGTAAATTATTCGGCAGAAAAAAAACAAATTATGCATTTATTTATACAACAATGAACAGTGCGTCAGCTTTTGAAAATGATGAAGTTATGACTTATTTAGACAGTTATACAAATACAAAATATTCTTTAGGTTATAATGTGCTTTATTATTTAAAATCATATAATGATTATAAATCATTTGGCAAAGAAACATTTAACAAATACAATTTATTGCCCCAATATGCAAAAGAGGGTTTTGAAGTTTTAATAACTCCTCTTGAAAACACTCAGGAAGTATCTTTGATCTTTATCGTTGTTGTACTCTTCATCGGGGCATTAATAACGATCATTATAACATTTTTAAATCTAAATGAGCGTAAATATGAAATTGGCGTCCTTCGTTCGATAGGTATGAGCAAACCGATGATTATGATGTTGTTTATAATTGAAATATTTATATTTATAACTGTTGTAATTATAATCGGAATCATCACCGGGTATGCGCTTGCGGGATTTTTTACAGAGAATATTACAACAGACGATATAACGCTGAATAATGCGGCAATTACAATGAAAGTGTTTTTAAAAATTATTTTTGCGGGTTTTGGACTCACGTTGATTTCATCACTGATGTTTATTATTTATATCATAAAATATCAGCCTATGGAAATCCTGCGCAACCGAAATTAAAAAAAGAGGCTATTATGTTAGAATTAAAAAATATTGGTTTCAGATATAAAAAAACTCAGTCAAACATACTGGAAGATATTAATTATAATTTCGAACAGGGAAAATTATATGGAATCACAGGGAAATCCGGTTCCGGCAAAACGACATTGATCTCGCTCATGTCGGGACTCGACAAACCGACATGCGGTGATGTTTTTTACAACGGCGTAAATATAAGAAAATTAAATTTAAATACATACCGTTCCGATCATATAGGGGTTATATTTCAAAGTTATAACCTTTTACTCAAATGGACGGTATTGGACAATGTATTAATCAATTTGTATCTAAAAAAAATCAATGCATCTGACAGAAAAAGAATAGCTTATGAAATGCTTGAAAAAGTCGGTATAACGGGTGACAAGTGCAGCCGAACGATTCTGCACCTTTCCGGCGGAGAGCAGCAGCGTGTGGCAATCGCACGTGCAGTCGCCGGCAGCCCCGACATTATCATGGCTGATGAACCGACAGGCAATCTGGATATCGAAAATCAAAGAATAATTATGGATATATTACATAATTTCGCGGTAAATGATAATAAATGCGTGATCGTCGTTTCTCATTCGGATATAATCACTCAATTTACGGATAAAATCATAAAAATAAACAATGGTGCGCTGGAGGATGTATAGCGACGATTTAATATATTTTATCATTGTATATATACATATCTGACGTTTTTGAAAAATCAATTCCGATAGAAATCTGTCCGACTTTTTTGCGAGTTTAGACGTTTCGCGTTGCCGGGCATCAAGATCGGTTCGCAGCCGGTGTCGCGTTTAGGGTCACAGATGATGTCTGCGTTCCCGGGAAATTCAGACTTTCGGCTGTGCAATTGATTTGGTGCGATTTCATACGGATTAGACAGTATTCATATATCGGTCATAATAAAACAAAATATGTGTCGATAATAGATCCTGATATATTATCAAAACAACATCGGACTATAACGGATCAGAATTTCAGGAAGAAGGAATGATTCTTTTGTATGTATTTCAGGTATGATTTAGCTTGGCATTGTTTTATGCAATGTGAAACATATTCAGAAAGATACAATCATGAAAACAAGAAAAAAGATTTTTTACATCGTTATTGTGCTGGCAGTGATATTATCAACATCGGTTGAAGGCATTTTTATCATTAAAGAAACATGTTATTTAGGTCACTGGTTTACAACCGGGTTTTATTATTCTGTTGGAACTCATTGCATCGAATTCGATGATTCCTACTGCAGATACGCATGTTATCTTCTTGAAAAATGCAATAATTGCGGAACAATAGTAAATCAGATATTTTTACATTCACATAATGTATGCCATAGAAACGACATGCATTATTACCAAAATCCCTGGATGTAAACTTCCGTTAAGTGTATTCCGTTTCTTGCTTTTATATGAGATAACATAAACCGGTATTATTTATCAACTGTGAGGTAATTCGTGTTTATTATAACCACAGCTTTAAAAAACCTATACAGACAGAGAGTAAGGTATATCATCTGCGGGCTTTTCCTGCTTGGTACAGTTTCCGTGCTTGCATGCGCATTGTATTACAGCACCGCAATGCCTGTATACATGCAGGAACAAAAAGATTTATATATGACGCATATCAATCTGAAATTTAAAAAAGAGCTCCAATGGAACGGCAATGAAACGTTCGATTATACTGTTGAAGGATTTAATTCTGATTCGTCCATGGACAAATACAACAAGCCGATATATGTGAAAAAAGACTTCTTTGAACCATTCTCCGGCAGTGAATATGTTGACAGAACCGTCATTGCGTATACCGAAAACGTATACGGCGTCTTTTATGATTTAGAAGATAATCGCCAATATAGGAATCTGCTTTACGGAGGAACACCGGCGGATATTAAAATTACTTCACCCTCCCATATGCAAGGCGAACTAATACTGACCGACGGCGAATTGAATAAACAGGGGGAATGTCTGATACACCGTCTTTCGGCCAAAGAATACGGTTATAAAATAGGCGATTACATAACATATACCGATATTGACGGCAAAGCACTCGGGAAATTAAAAATATCGGGATTTTTCGGATTGATCAACCGGCGTATTTCAGATAATACGGATAATTTCGTATTCTGGGTGGGCAGCAATCCTTTTTTCAAAAACATGGTCAGTATACGGCGTATGATAATAACCGATTTTGATACCGTATATTATGCATACGGAAATGACGAAAACAGCAGTGCTTTCACAGAACAGCATGAGTTTAATAAATATATAGCATGGTATATTTTAAACGATGGCGTAAATTACGACGCATTTGTAAAAGAAACAAATAATTATGACATAAACGATACGCTGGATTTTTATTGGGATTACGGCAAATATGAACGTGACGTCCATACCCCGATGCAGGTTATCAATGTCGCGAATATATTTACAATAATAACATTGTCTCTTTCCGGTATAATTATTATCATACTTACAGTTTATATGTTAAATGAACGGCGGTATGAAACGGGAATCTTATATTCATTAGGTGCGACTAAACTTACGTTAATCATGAATTACCTTTATGAAATGATATTCTATATGGTATTTATCGCATTTTTATCGATATTCACCGGAAAATTTATTCTTAATCTGACTTTGGCAAATGCCCGGTTTTTGTCTGAACTAAACATAAATTTTACTCCGGGGTTTCCGTTTTTGCTCAGACTTTTCGGTTTCAGTCTGGTTATTATATTCGTGTCCGTTATATTTGTATCCGCGTTTATCCTGCGAAGTCCGCCGTCAAAATTGATTTCATCAGGGAGGTAAAATGAGCAAAGCTGAATTTTTCATCACAAATTCATTAAAAGGAATTATACGGAACCGACGGCGTTACCTGCTTCTCGGTATCATCGTTTTTGCGGTTACGGCAGCGGTTATCGGATCGCTTTTACTGTCGGAAGCGGCAAATGATTTTATTTCGGAACACAAAACCGAAATTGATTCGTATGATTTCGAATATTACAACGATAAAATCAAACCGATCGAAAGTATCTTCTTTTTCAGCAATATACTTATCATTTCATTCGCCTTTCTCGGTGTGATTACGCTTGTATTTATTACGATGCTTCTTCTCAACGATCGGATATATGAAGTTGGAATCCTGTATTCAATCGGAATGAATAAAGTTTACATATATTTCAGCCTGCTGTTTGAAACTGCAGTGTTTTTACTTATGGTGATAAGTGCCGGTATAATCACGGCGGCAATAACGCTTTATATTTTCTTTTCATCCGGAGCTGTTGCCGACCTTCGAATATATATGGCACTTGATTATAAATCCTTTTTGCTTGTTATCAGTATTTCGTCTGTATTGATATTGATCCCGTCGCTGCTGACCCTCGTTAAAGTTGTAAATTCATCACCCCTCACACTGCTGAAAAACAAAAATTAATAATATTAACGGAGAAACAGATGAAAACATTATAACCATGTCGGATGTCTGTAAATGCTTTAACCGTTTTCCGCAATATAAAAATAATGAAAGAGTGAGAACAATTATCACAATTACAAAAAGACTGACAACGGTCATCATATGTCTGGTTCTGATATTAATTCCGTTGTCCGGCTGCGAGAATGAGAACATCAGCAATCTGAGCGACAAAGTCACGGATGTATTCCGTACCGATTTTATCACACCACCCGATGGTTATTCAGCACGTTCTGACGAAATGAAGGTTTCGGACGGTCGGGTTTACCTGTTTTGCGTAAAATCGGACAAGTTAAATAATGAAATCACCGCCGATGATTATTTATTATGTTCGTATGACATAGACACAGGCAAGGATATGCAGACCGAATCGCTCGGAGTTGTGAATCAGGGTGCATGGATAAGAGAGTTTCTGATGCTCTCGGACGGCGGAATGATTACCGTCGAATATCACAACGACGGCAAGGACATGAGCCTTGTCCATACGTCGGATAAAGACGAAGTCATATTCAATATCGACGGCGAACGGCTGTTTGACATTGAGCTTGAGAACCAACCTATTGATTACTCCGGCTCGAGCGGTTTTTCAATACGCTCAATTGCGGAGGGTCATGGCTGCTATTATATCGCGTCGAATGATAAAGTGATAGCCGTAAATACAGAAGGCAACACGATATTTACCATACCTGTCAAGTCCGGAACGGTTGAAAAACTCGCAGTTATGCAGGACGGCGAAGTGCTGCTTCAGTATTCCGCGAATAATAAAAATAAGATCTGCCGTCTCGATCTTACAGCGCACAGCATGGGAGAAAAGCTTGACATACCGGCAGGATACGCAGATAATAACTCCGCTGTTTATATAGGTCCGGGTTACGACTTGTATTTTAAAAACAACGAAGGACTGTATGGAATGAACAGTGACGGCAGCGGACCTGTGCTAATAATTAACTGGATTAATTCGGATGTGGTCCCAAACGTCGTTGAATCGCTTTGTGTCGTATCCCCTCAGAAATTCGTGTATTCCGGATATGATATTCTTAACTACGGTCAGGAAATTGCAATTTTGAGTATGATTCCCGAAAATGAGATAAAAGAAAAGATTATATTAAAAGCCGCTTTTGTCGAAGCTGACTTTTTGTTCAGCAATGTTGTTGTAAATTTCAACCGCAAAAACGATACCTATCGCATTGTAACGACCGATTATTCAAAATATAATACAGAAGAAGACCCATCGCGGGCGGTTACGCTGCTAAACGCCGATATCGCTGCCGGGAATATACCTGATATTATGATACTCAATTCTATACCGGGTATGGGTTCGGAAAGTTTAATGCCTATTGAAAGCTACATAGAAAAGGGACTTTTCTGTGATTTGTATGAATTCCTGGATAACGACCCGGACGTGGGACGGGAGGACCTGCTGGAGTGCGTCCGCAAACCGTTTGAAACAGACGGATGCCTCTACCGTCTGCCAATTTTATATACAATTCAAACTTATCTCGGTAAAAGATCCAACTTCCCTGCAGAAAGCTGGACCTCCGCAGAAGCGCTTGAATACGCAATGAATTTGGACGGAGACAAGCAGATGCTGCAGATTATGAATCCGTTTTGGATGCTTCGGTTCTTTTTGAATAAGAGTATCTCATACTTTGCCGATTACGAAAGCGGTACAGCCGATTTTAACAATGATTTATTTATTAAAATACTCGAATATCTGAAATCTCTTTCAGGGGTTAAAATTTACACGCAGAACGCTAAAGAGCTTTACCGTGAAGATAAAATTCTTCTCTTGGAAACCCGTATAAGTACTCTTTCAGAATATATAAAATTTAAATACAACTTCGGTAACGTTGATATAAACGCAATCGGTTATCCGCGCATGTCCGGCGGAGGTTCTGTTATAGAGCCGCAAATTTCATACGCTATAACGGAGCAATCGCAGAATAAAGCCGGTGCATGGGAATTTGTTAAGTACCGCATTTCCGACGAATGTCAATCTGATTTTATAAATGGACTTCCCATAAAGCTCAGCGTATTTAATAATATTGTAGAAGATGATATGAATCTTTATTACTATTTTAATAAAGAAGGAGGATCGATCTATACCGGAGGTCCCTTGCCGGACGAAGAAAAAAAGCTTTATGATATGGAATTAATACCTACCGAACAGGACAAAAACGCTTTTCTGAACATAGTAAACTCCGCAGACGCGGTATCGGGATACGACACGCAGATATGGGAGATACTTGAAGAGGAATTTTCAATCTATCTTCAGTCTGACAGCCGCACAGCTGTGGAAACGGCTGATATTATTCAAAGCCGAGTTTCGATATACCTGAGCGAAATGAAATAAAGGTAAAACGTAAGCAGGAAACTCGCTTCTCAGTATCATCATTTTTGCGGTTCTGTATTTATTTCGATGCTTCTCCTTAATACCGGATATATGAAGTCGGAATCCTGTATTCAATAGAGATGAATAAAGTAACCATATATAAATCCTTTTTGCTTGTTATCAGCATTTCGTCTGTATTGATATTGATCCCGTCGCTGCTGACCCTCGTTAAAGTTGTAAATTCATCACCGCTCACACTGCTGAAAAACAAAAATTAATAAACATTAATGGAGAAACAGATGAAAAACATAATAACTATGACGGATGTCTGCAAAAGCTTTAAAACCGGATACGGCAGGATTGACATACTGAACGGTATCAGTCTTGAAGTAAATCAGGGTGAATTTCTCGTTATCTTAGGTAAATCCGGATGCGGCAAAACCACACTTTTAAATATCATCGGATTCATGGATGATCTGACAAGTGGTACATATATTTTCGACGGTAGTGACAGTTCGAGATTCACGGGTAATAAAAAATCGAAAATACGAAACGAAAATATCGGTTTTGTGTTCCAATCGTATAATTTAATCAACAGTATGACAGCGATAGAAAATGTAGAAATCCCTATGGGATATAAAGGAATGAATAAAAAAGACCGAATTGAAAGAGCTACCAGCCTTCTTGAACAGGGGGGTGTATCAAACCGGCTTAAACATCTGCCGTGCAATATGTCGGGTGGAGAACAGCAGAGAGTTGCAATTGCGAGAGCGCTCGCGAATAATCCATTATTGATTTTAGCGGATGAACCGACGGGCAACCTTGACGAAAAAACAACCGGAGAAATCATGGATTTATTAAAAGAACTGAATCAAAACGGCACAACGGTCATCATGGTGACACACAATACCGATATGCTGGAGTATGCTACCCGGAATATAACAATATCGAAAGGTGTAATTCTGCAAGATTAAAAATTAATATTAATGGAGATTATTATGTATGTTATAGGAATAATCGGTTTTATTATCGGCTTGTGCTTTTTTTCGTCGCTGGCATCAATACAGAGTAAACAGAACCGTTGTTCATCATATATCATGGGTAAAATTGTATTTATAGATTTCTGCATAAAGCACCGGTGGTTCCGCCGTTTTCGCTATTATATACCTACCGTAAAGTTTGAAATAAATGGGATGGAGTATGATGTCAGATACAATCGTTCACCTGACGCTGATGAATATCAAATAGGCGATTCCTTCTGGGTCATGTATAATCCTCAGAATCCTTATGAAATTTCACAGGATGATGATTTACTGTCAATCAAAGGCAAAATTTTGGCTTTCATCGGAGCATGGATTATCGTTTTATCTTTTATATTTATGATTTCGGTGCGATAAAGGATTTTAGAATCATAAATCAGGGAAATACAATTATTTTACTCACGCATGAAATAAACATCGTTATAAAAGCCGATGTTGTTTAAAAAATGGCTGACGAAAAAATTATAAGCTGAGGTAAAAGATGAAAAAATATAATATAAAATTAATATGCGGGATTATTTCAATAATATTAATGATACAATTATCGGTATTAACCGGCTGCGATAAACAGGCGGGAAATAACCCAAACGAAACTAATGTAAAAATTTCAGATGATATGTTCGAAACCGTCACAAACGTTTACCGGACAAAAAATATCGACCTGCCCGGGGATTTTTGGTATGATAAGACATTTATTTCGGGAGAGCGCATATATATACTGTCCGCATCGGAGGCGACCGGATATGTTTTGATTTCGTTTGATTATAACGGTGAAAATATGGAAACAAAACCCATTCCCAGAGCTGCCGGAGTCAGCGAACGATATGGAATCAACGCTGTGGGATTTCTGTCTGACGGCAGTTATATCATAGTATCGGATAACTTCATATACCGTCTCGAAAGCGACGGAAAGGTTTTATTCAGCGAAGAGATAACCGCATCGGATTTATATGCCGAACTGTATATCACGGAAGACGATAAAATTTATCTGTCAAATGAAAGAGAAATTACCGTTTTTGACAGCGAATTGAATATTTTATTTACTGCGGGAAGCGAGGCTGCCCTGTCGGGTTTTGCGAGGGACAGCGGCGGGAATATCGTCATACACGATTACAACAACCCGCAATTACCCTATTATCATCTGCTGAACAGCGACAGGCAGGCGCTTGAAGCTTATGAAAAAATTATGATGCCTGCAAACGTAAACGAATACTCCGGGATGTATTTCGGTGACGGTTACGATGCTTATTTTTCCGATATCAGGGGCGTATACGGATACAATACAGGCAATACGGAAGCGACGCTGCTTCTTGACTGGGAAAACTCCGATATACCGTATGTCGATACGGAGATCACGGCCATACTGAGCGAAAATAAGTTTTTTGCCAATATATGGGATGATTTTACATCGAAAAAGATTTTTGTCCTGCTTGAACGCATCCCCGATAACGAGGTTGCGCCGAAAATACCGGTGGTCTTCGCTCTGACAGGCATAACCGGAACAGAGATGCTGCATGAGGCTGCCGCTCTGTTCAATCGCACGAACGATACATATCGGATCACTTTCAGGGATTATACCGTTTACAACGCCGCGCCTGATTTTAATCAGGCAGTTGAAAAATTCAACAATGATATTTTACAGGGTATCATTCCCGATATAGTTTACCTGAATGACAGAATGATGCGGTCTGTCGATATTTATACATCAAAAAAATTTTTCACCGACCTGAGCATATATTTCGGCGGAGATCATTCAGACGGCAATATTCTCGGCTGTGTGAGAAGTTCGTATGAATCAAACGGGTCGGTGTATCACATACCGCTTCAGATGAAGCTGGAAACACTGGCCGCGAAAAGGGATATCGCAGGTAAATCGCAAACACTGACATTGGAGCAGTTATACGGCCTTGCGGATAGTCTTCCCGAGGGATCGAGTCTGTTTTCGTCTCCGGCCGGCAGAAATATCCTTTATACCGCTATGTTTGATTTTGTTGACTTCGAAAATAAAACATGCAGTTTTGAAAGCGAACGGTTTATCCGCCTTCTTGATTTTATTACAAACATATCGGATTACACCGACGAAAGCAAAGGCGCACTGATCCGTTATTTCAGAACCGATCAATATATATTTACGTCGGGGTCTCTTACCGATTCGATTGCCGGCGGCAGCCTGGTTTTTCTGCAGCTCCCTTTATATAATACCGAAGCATTCGCACTGGCGAAATATTGTTTCGGCGGCGGAGATTTTACATTCTGCGGATTTCCGACGGCATCGGGAAACGGTTCACAGATTTTCTGTACATATTCTCTCGGTATTCCGGAACAGTCACGGAAAAAAGAGGGCGCATGGGAATTTATCGGGTTTCTGCTTTCCGATAAAATCCAGACATCCGAAAAACTGACTAAAGCGGATCTGCCGGTTACCCGTTCCGCCATAGAAAAGCTGCTTGAATACAGCCATTATTATCTGCTGGTTAATCAGTATGCCGACGAATACATCGAAGCGGATGAATTTCTTGTGTTTAAATTCATTGATGAACCGCCCGCAAACCATCCCTGGGTGGAAATGGCAAAATATCATATCACACTGACCGCCGGCGATAAATCCGATATATTGTCCTTTTTTGACGGAACAGAGATAAAAAGCCGGCAAAATGAAAAAGTCAAAGAAATCATAGAGGAAGAACTCGGCGCGTTTTATGCCGGTGACGTGACGGCCGCGGAGGCGGCAAAATTCATACAGAACCGGGTATACACGTATATCAACGAATGAATGTAAGTGTCCTCTGTGCAAAAAATTGCAGGTTCGGCAGAAACATCGTGCAGCCCGCAGTTCCATGCCGGAATATAAAACTCCCGTACCCGGCATGATCATGCCGGGTACGGGAGTCGCCTATGCCGGGTAAATACCTTCCGCAGACAGATCGTATTGCGAAAGCAATAAAAAAAGGCGTCGTATCTGCCGGAACGGGGGCAAAAAACGCGCCGAGGCATACGCACGCGTAACAAACGGTCGGGTTTTGTTATGAATAAGACAGAATGTTTTATAATTAATGTCTACTGAATAATAAAAAAATTCGTATAACTATTAACTTTATTGAAGAATGATGATATAATAGGTGAAAAGAAAAAC
>CAZVPD010000078.1:0-17243 GCA_964628455.1 uncultured Lachnospiraceae bacterium | reverse complement strand
GGAACTTCATAAGTTCCGCGTTCGTTTCGTTCCGCATTCTTCCTGTCCCTTCCTCTTCATCCTTGTTCGGTTTTCAATGGACATTTTTTGTTTATAATAATAAAAGGGCTTTGGAATATGTTTCCTCAGCCCTTATTTTTTAATATCGGAGAAAAGAAATGACGGGAACCATTATAAACTGCGCAGCTATTATCGGAGGCGGAATTATAGGATTACTGATAAAAAAAGGAATCAATAAGAGTTATGAATCGGGTATAAACAACGCTCTCGGCATCGGCGTATTGATTATAGGTTTTAACGGTGTTATTTCCAGTATGTTTACAGTCGGCGACACCGGTTCTGTCGCAAGCAGCGGAGAACTGATCCTGATCATCAGTCTGGTGACCGGAACACTGCTGGGAGAAATGCTGCATCTTGACGCTCATCTGAACGGATTGTCGGATAAAATCGAACAGAAATTCCATCTGACGGAATTTACGCGCGGTTTTGTCAGCTCAACAGTTTTATTTTGCGTAGGTGCAATGGCGATCATCGGGGCTCTGAACGACGGTCTGACAGGCGACAGCACCGTATTGATTGTTAAAAGCACTCTTGATTTTACATCGTCTATCATACTTGCGGCTTCTCTCGGAGCCGGTGTTATATTTTCTTTTATCCCTACGCTGCTTTACCAGGGCGGTATCACTTTACTGGCTGGTTATTTAAATAATATCCTACAGGGTGAATTACTTTCCCAAATATCTATGGTGGGTTATGCGATCATTCTGTGTATAGGCATAAATTTTATTTTTCCGGTTAAAATAAAAACGGTCAATATGCTGCCGTCTATCCTGATTCCCGTTGTTTACAGCGGTATTCAAACGGTTTTTAAATTAATAAGATAACAATTCATACGCAGCCTATATTTAAAGATTGACAATAATACGTAAATGATGTATTATATATAAAAATAATAACGAATCAGCTTTATCGTGACAGAGCAAGTCAACACTATCATATCAGCCGGTTATTATCAGTGAGGACAAAATGCACAGATTACAGCAAACATTTATTTTTATTTTTGTATCATTAATGATCAACATCTGCTTATACGGTTTATTTACCGTAAACGGCTATACATATATTTATGATTTGTCATTGAAGATCAACACACGTTTAGTCGAAACGGATAATGACGATTACCGTGAATATATTTTTTTTAAAAAGCACCTGAATAAAAACATGATATTCTTTATTGAATATAAGATAAACGATGAATCTGCCGTTGATTTTTATATAGATTTTTTAAAATATCTGAAGAAAGAAACCGGAATAAAATATTTATTTGATGAAGTGGGATTTTCCGCAGGTCAGATTTTAAATTTATATCTGCAGACCGGCGATGAAAATTTATTGAAGCAGATATTCGAATCGGCTGCAGATACCGACATTTATACAAAATACCGCGAATTGTATTACCGGAAATTATACGAATACAATAATACATTAGCACAGACCGAAAGAATCATCCTATATGGTATAGATACCGAATCACCTGATAAAATCCATACGGTTATATACCTGGATTATCTGATTGATAAAATTCGGAACAAATCCGTACCTTCGAAAATCAATAATATAATAAACGGAAACAGAACGGACAAAGATCAGTATTTTAATAATATAAAAAAATCTCTCGAACAAAATGAGTCGCTATATAAAGAACTGTTCGTTGAAGATTATTTTTATTTTGCTTTGATGATTGATAACTATTTTACCGACAAATCCGATTATAACGCTAAACTCCAGAAAATGGCCGTTAATTTCATTAAAATCTACGATAAAAATCCACGCGGGAAATATTTCGGTTTATTTTCGGATACCGGATTTATTGAAAAAGCACAAACGATATACAACGATGTAAATAACCGAATCATGATCTATGAAGTTCAGGACACTTTATTTTTTAAAGAACAGGATAAATACGGAAAAATATACTCGGTCAATAATAATGTTTTAAAACATTTTATCAAATACCGCGAATTTGTTTATCATATAAACGGACGTAATTTAACGGAGAATCTGTTAAGAGAAAGCGATACTTTTTTTGTATTTAATAATACAAAAGAATGACGATAGACATTTATGATATATTTGGAAGATCAGTTTGCACTAAATGAAAAACTCGACTGTATTATTCCGTTTACCTGTACTGAATATGACGGCAGGCTTTTACTGGAAGTTTATGAACCGGTAAAAAAAACAGCGGAAAAATTTATCGAATTATACTCCCCGAGTCCATTTTCCGATGATGCGATCCGATACATCGATGCCCAATTGAAACCGCTGCTGGACAAATGGGGATATGAGCGCAGTGCCGGCAAATTATTCGACTGGGGTTATACCTATGTTGCGGACAACAAGTCACAGATATGTAAAAATAAAATACTTAAGAACACTGTGCGAATTTCCGCAAATAATCATTATGAGAATCTGACCGGCATCATCACGGAATCGTATCAGGATGAATCGGAAATTTACTGCGACACTGTCTATTTCGGAACCGTCATCAATAACAAAATTCTTTCCGTCGCAGCTGAAAATACAGCATATATGTCCGACAAAATGACTGAAATTGCTGTCGAAACTGCAGATAATTTTCGAAGAAACGGTTACGGGGTATCGAATACCGCAGCATTGACCTCATATCTGGTTGAAAAAGGGAAGCAGGTGTGGTATAAATGCAGCCGATATAATACGGCTTCGCAAAAAACCGCAGCAGCTGCGGGATTTCGTTATGCAGGGAAGAATTACTATTATGCCGCTTATAAGAAAGAAGATTGAATATGGCTTTTGACGCCTGTTTTATGGCAGCGATCGCTTTTGAACTGAAAGAAAATATCATCGGTGCGCGAATAGAAAAAATACAACAGCCGGAAAAAGATGAGATAATTCTCATTTTACATCGCGACCGTCAAACCATTAAACTTTCGATATCAGCCGGTGCAAATAATCCCAGGATCAATATAACGGCAATAGCAAAAGAAAATCCCAAAGCGGCTCCCATGTTTTGTATGCTGCTTCGAAAACATCTGACAGGTTCAAGAATACTTTCGGTAAGTCAAACCGGTTTTGAACGTGTGATCGAAATTGAATTCGAATCATATGATGAATTGGGATTTATGTCGAAAAAATATATCATTACCGAAATCATGGGAAAATACAGCAACATTATTTTCTGTGACAAGAATAAAAAAATAATCAGTGCGATCAAAATCATAGATTTTACCACCAGTCAAAAAAGACAGATTTTGCCCGGTATGCAATATGAACTGCCTCCGTCACAGGATAAACTTAATCCCTTTGAAATCCGGGAAAAAGAATTCATCGAGCTGCTTAATAGAAACACGGATGTTCCGCGTGAAAAATTCATAACGGATCATTTTATGGGTATAGCAGCCCTGACAGCACGAGAGATTGTATTTCAATCGGAAAACCATTCGGATATCGGATTATGGAAAAGTTTCAACACTGTACTTGAAAAAATAAGGGAAAATCAATTTGTACCTGTTTTAATTTATTCCCTGCAAAGTAAACTTATGGATTTCAGTTTCATGCCTGTCCGTCAATATGGTGATCTGGCAGAAGTTCGCATCTTTGAAAGTTTCGGCAAATTGATTGATGAATATTACGGTTCTCGCGAAAAGTCCGAACAGATAAGGCAAAGATCCGCTGATATCGCTAAATTGATCACTACTGTCGAATCACGTCTGATCAAGAAAATCGCACTTCAGGAAACCGACCTTCGGGCATGTGCAGAGAAAGAGACTTTCAAATCATACGGCGATATGATCACGTCGAATATTTACCGGCTTAAAAAAGGCATGAAAAATGTCAGACTGATCAATTATTACAGTGACCCACCGGAAGAAACGGATTTGACACTCGATGAAAATAAAACACCGGTTCAGAATGCGCAGTTTTATTATAAGCGTTATAATAAAGCGAAGGCAGCAGAAAGAGAACTGACCCGCCAGCTTGAATATGCCAAAAGCGAACTATTGTATATTCGAACGATCGAAGAAGCTCATTCCAAAGCTGAAAACGAAGCGGAGATCAATGAAATCCGGCAGGAATTATACGAATCGGGTTATGCTTCGCGGATGAAAGATTATTTTGATATGGGATCTGCAAAGAAAAAAACAACCGTATCAAAACCTTTGGAATTTTTGACGGACAGCGGTTTCAAATTATTATGCGGGAAAAATAACCGGCAGAATGATTATGTGACCATGAAGTGCGCATCGAAAAACGATTATTGGTTTCATGTAAAAAACGCCCCCGGGTCTCACGTTATCCTGCTTTTCGATAATACGGACAAAGCAGAACCGAGTCCTCTTGATTTTCTTCAGGCTGCATCCGTAGCGGCTTATTATTCCAAACTTCGTGACGGCATGAATATTCCTGTCGACTACACGCAGGTCCGCAATGTAAAAAAGCCGAACGGTTCAAAGCCGGGATTTGTCATCTATACATCCAATAAAACCGCATATGTCAGCGCAGACAAAAATGCTGTCGAAAGCATGAGAATAAAATAAAACAATTAACATTCGGATGCTGTAGGTGCTTAATGAAATTATGTGATTTTTTAAGTAAAACGCCAAACAAGCCTTTTTACCAGTGTGAATTCGGTTATTTCAGTTTGGAACGTTGGACGGAGGAAGGTTATATTAAACCCGGTGAGGATCTTTCGCGCATATTCGGATTCGATCCCAATGAGATATTTTACCTTACCGACGCCGGCGGATGTTCCGCTCCGTTCAGACCGCCGTTTACCGAAGCCGTACTGGAAGACCGCGGTGAATATGAACTTGTGCGGGACGGCGCCGGTCGTCATGTCCTTTATTTTAAAGGGCGTCGCAGCGGATTCATGCCGGAATATTTAGACCATCCCGTAAAGGATATTTCAAGTTGGGAACGCGAATGCCTTTGGCGTATGAACCCTCATACGGAAAAACGCCTTGAACAAGCGGCTGCAAACGCCGTTAGAGCTTCGTCGGAACGTTCAGCCGGTAAAATCATTAAGGTATATCTTGTCGGCGGATATATGTACCTGCGCAGTCTGATAGGGCCTTTAGAACTTCTGTATATGTTTTATGATAATCCTGTTTTAATCCATAAGTGCATGAATGCATGGTTTGATGTTTCAGATGCAGTCATGGAGACCTATCAGAAGAATACAGAAATCGATGTCATTTTATTCGATGAGGATATTTGTTATAAAACAGGCTCGCTCATATCCGATGATATGATCTGTACCTTTTTAAAACCTTATTATGATCAGATTATTCAGAATGCAAAAAAGCGCGGAAAACATAAAATACATATAGAACTCGCAACAGACGGATATATTCCCGCTGTCATTGACCGGTATATTTCCATGGGTTTCAATTGGTTTTCGCCTTTTGAAGCGGCGGCAGGTTGTGATCCGGTCAAAATCGGCTGTGATTATCCCGATATTTTAATCAGCGGAGGTATCGATAAACGCATACTTGCAGAAAGCTGCGAAGCGATTGACCGCATGTGCGACCGTATATTCCCTCAGATGCTGGTTCGGGGAGGATATTATCCGACCTGTGATCACGGAGTCCCCGAGGAAGTCCCGTTTGTTAACTATTTGCATTACCGTAAAAGGTGTCTCGAATACAAATGATCCTGCATTCTAATATAAAAGGCAAAACACTCGAAAGACAGAAGGTATAAAAGAATGGATAAAAAATACAAACGCAGCGAATGGTTTCGCCATGACCGTTTCGGAATGTTTATACACTGGGGATTATACTCTATTCCGGCTCGCGGTGAATGGGCAAGGGGTTCCGAACAAATTGAAGACAGGTTGTATTATTCGTATTTCAATCAATTTGATCCGTATGCATACGATCCGAAAGAATGGGCGCGCCTTGCTAAGGCGGCGGGTATGAAATATGCCGTATTAACCGCAAAACACCATGACGGTTTCTGTCTGTTTGATTCTGCTCTGACTGATTTTAAAGCAACAAATACACCCGCGAAACGGGATCTTGTACGCGAATATGTTGAAGCATTCCGGGCGGAAGGTCTGAAAGTCGGTTTATATTATTCCCTTATCGACTGGAATCATCCTGCTTATCCCGCATATCAGCACCATTCGCACCCTCATCGAAATGATGAATCATATAAAAACCGGCGTCCGTTTACGGAATATATCGACTATTTTCACGGACAGGTAAGAGAACTGTGTACCCAATACGGAAAAATCGATATTATGTGGTTTGATTATTCATACGGTGAAATGCGCGGTGAGAAATGGGAAGCAACCAAACTGATTCAAATGATCCGTATGTATCAGCCGGAAATATTGATTGACAACCGGCTTGAAGTAAGCGGGGAGGGGTTCGGTTCGCTTGCTACGGACAACCCTCTGCTTTATTCAGGTGATTTCGTATCACCTGAGGCCATTATACCTCCCGAAGGTCTTGTAACCGATACAGGTCATCCGATACCCTGGGAAGCGTGTATAACACTGAATGACAACTGGGGATGGGCACCGTCGGATAATAATTACAAAGATGAGAGCGTTGTTATACGCAAGCTTATCGAATGTGTGTCAAAAGGAGGAAATCTTCTTCTCAACGTCGGTCCGGACGCGACAGGACGCATACCCGCAACGTCACGTGAAATTTTAACAAAAGTCGGTCATTGGATGGACGGAAACAGTGAAGCAATTTACGGTTCCGGAATAAGTGAATTTACAAAACCCGAGTGGGGCCGCTATATACAATGCGGTGATACCGTATATGCCTGTATTATGGATTTTCCCGTCGGTCCGCTTGCGTTGATTGGCATTCCTCCCGAACGTATAGATTACTGCCGTCTTCTGCCGGGAGGAAGCGAATTGAAACTGACTGACGACTGGCGGACATCAAACTTCAAAGGTATCGCATATGTCAGCATTCCGCGTTACGATATGTATGATAAAATATATACCGTCGTAAAGATAAAATTAAAATAAAACATCCGGGGAGCGGTTTGCGTTCCCCGGATGTTTTTAATTTCTCTATTCGGCTGTCGTAAATTGCGTGATAACTTTTTCGATCGCTTTAGCAATATTCTTTTCTTTTTTCGCATACATGGATGCCATATCACGATTATATGTCATGGTCATATAGATAAGGTCCGCTCCGATTCCTCCGAAATCATATATTTCACCGTTATCGTATATTCTTGAATTAAAAATAATATCCAGCATATCGGCGCTTTCATTATCTCGGGTAAGTTTTGTTGTCAGCATAATTTCATAATAGGTGGGTGACAGAATATATCTGGATTCCGAAGTGATCGCTTCAATAAAGACACCGGTTCGTTCCAGATCCGGACAGCTCTTCGGTATTACGACGGTGGCACCTACATACGGATTCACGGAATGATAATAACGTTCCTGGGCATCGTCCAGCTTGGGAATCGGCAGAATTCCGAAATCTACGGTCATTGTTCTCAAATTCTCGACATCAGCCATCCGTATCCACATGAACAAAGCGCTGTTGGCCTGAAACATGCGTGTCATACCGTTGGTAAATCCTTCTGGTTTAGGGTCGAAAAATTTCATGACGTGGAAGCAGACTTCTTCGTTATATAAATAATCATATAAACGGTCAAGGATCGAAAATGATTCGTCGGTATTGATAAAGATAACAGGCAGATCGTCCTCGTCTTTGGCTGCTATTATTCCGCCGCATCCGTTATAAAAACTTGACATGGTATCACGCTGATAAAGCAGTCCGTACCTGTCATTATCATCCATTTTGCCGTCACCGTTCATGTCCGATGAAATATTTGCAGACATTTCAATCAGCTTGTCAAGAGTCCATTTTCCTGTGTTTGACAAATCATAGGGATTTTCCAGATTAAAATCGGTAAGTAATTTTTTATTGAAGACCATTGCGGTTGTCGCATCGTTATCCATAATGGTAAAATCCGAACATAATCCGAAAAGCTTATTTGCAATGGAAAGACATTCGATAGAACTGGCATCATACCAGGGCATCTCAAGATTCATATGCGGAACGGTTGTCAGTTCGACGAGTGCGCCGCTGCCGGCCAGTGTGGCGAATGTTTTTAAGGCAACGGTAGCCAAATCAACGCTTCCGTCAGCCGCTTTATTGGCTTTATTGATCACTGCAGCGGGATCCAGGGCCTGGTTGGATGCGATATTCAGATTATATTTTTCTTCGACATTTCTATTCCTTCTAAAAACCGCGTCGTTTATTATTTCGCCTGTTAATTCTTCGGAATAAATATCACGCTGAGCCCAGATCGGTATTGTATAATCAATATTTACAATCGTTATGACGGCGCCCTCGTAATCCATATCAGGTAAATCGGGATAAATGCGTGTATCCTCCGGTTCTGTTTCTGCAGTCGATTCGCTTTCACTTGTTTTGTTTTCCGTCGCGGTCCGGTCGGAGCATGAAATCATCGGCAGCAGCATGAAAAGCGTCAATAAAAGACATATAATATGTTTCATCGTACCGTTCTCCTTGATAAGAATTTTTTATCGTTTTTATTATAACAGTAAACTATTCTAAAATCAATACTCGATTCATATAAAAACGGCATAATGTTGAAATATAATTTACATACAGGACTTAAATCAATCGCTTATCAAAGAATATGATTGGATAGAATGCATTCGCATCATGTGTCAAAAATTGCTTGTTCGGGTCAGGAGTTCCAAAGCCATTCGGGAATTATGATAAGGACATTTCCATTCATCCGCTTTATAACCGTTTTTTGATTGGGGCGCCGTGTCGAGACCGGCACCGAACCATTCGCCGTAATCAGGATCAACCAAACAGCGGTCGATATATTCCATCACACCGCATGCTGCGTCAAGATATGACGGATTGCCGTTTATCTGCCAGGCATTAAAAAAACCGACGACAGCTTCCGCCTGTACCCACCATATTTTATTTTTGCGCTGTATTTTCCCGTCCGGCAATCCTTCGTCGTATAAAGCTCCGCAGGATTCATCGATTCCTTCAAGATAGACAGCATCCGCAATTTTTGCCGCACATTTCCTGCACCTGCGCTGAAGCTGCATATTATCCGGTGACATGGGATGGTCTTGGCATAAAACCTCTGCAGCTTCCGTCAAAAGCCATGATAATTCGATGTCATGACCAAATGATATTTTATCGGACAGGGGTTTACCCGACTCGGAAAAAAACATTATCTGGTGATCTGTTTTATGATCGTATATGATATTCAGGAATATCAGAATTAAATTGATCAGCGAAGATTCAGCACGTATATCCTTGCAGATGCGGAGATAATTCGTCACAGGTTCGATGATGTGAAGATGCGTATTCATCGAAAGAGTTAATCCGACATCATTATTCTGAAAAGGTTTTTCCGTATAGTAATTGCCGGACCGGCATTGATTTTCTATGAATTCAAACATATATCCGGCATATTTACGGGAATCCGGATTGCCGGTCATCGCCGTGTATTCCGACAAAGCATAAAGCAGAAATCCCTGACCATAAGTATGCATATCTCCGACCTTTTCACGAACGCTGCCGTCGGCGTTCAGTAACCAGTAACCGCCCTGAAAATCCGAGTCGGATTTTATAAAATGATTCATAATATAGTCAAATGCCCGGTCGGCAGCTTCTCTGTATGAAGGATATTCAAACATTCGGTACGCGGCTGAAAATGTCCATAAAATACGGGCATTCAGGACAAGCGATTTTGGTGCGTCCGTTATACCTGTTCCGCTGCGGGATATCCGTCCGAAAAATCCGCCGTTTGTTTTATCGGAAGCGTATTTCAACCAGAACGGAAGTATAATTTCATTCAGATGCTTCCGAGCCCTATCACGCAAATATAGTATTTTATCCGAATTATTCGAACTTTTCATTATTTTTCACCGCATACCGCATATAAAATTTTACTTATGGGGGGGATAAACAACATAATACGCTTTTTCTGCATAATATAGCCGGGTCAGTTCGTTAAAATATTCCTGAGCTTTATCGGTAATATAAAAATTGTTGCTCAGCAATTCATAATCGACGGCAGTGCGCAGGAAGATAATACGCCATCGATTTGATTTTTTGACTCTGGAGTCCAGTGACAATGCAAGATCATAGCAGTTAATAATTTCATCTGTGTTGTTTATAACAAATCTAACGCTTCCGGATATTTTTACTCCGATATCAGCCATTTCGGGCGGGTAATTCAAAACAGTACCGTCAGCTTCTATACGGTTTCGCGGTAAAGCATGTTCTGTCATATAGATCAGCCGAAGGACATCCTTAATCAGATCCGGTTCGTCTGTAATTTCCATTCTGATATAATCATATAAAGCGTCAGCCGCATGATTATACATTCCGGAGAATAACGCCAGAATAAGCGTATGATTTATTTCAGCGAAAAATCCTTCCGAATATTGAAACTGTCCCCCGTAAACCGGTACATCCCGGGATTTGATTTTTTTGTTTAACATAAATTTTATTTTATCAAAATCATTTTGAACGATCAAAGGCGATGCGTTTGTACCGAATCCCCCCCAAGGGACACTTCCGTACATAGAAACTTCAGGGAAGCCGACAACAGGAATATTCCCGGGAGTTTCGTGATTTTTCAATGATTCAGGCAGCTGTTCACCCACGACCTGCTGATTTAAAATATATGCGATTTTATTCCGGACCGAAGGCTTCATCCTGCTGATGGCATCAGGCAAGCCCTCCCATTCACCGCTGATAAAACGGTTGAATCCCCAGGTACCCAGTATTATTTTTAAGTCCGGCATCACCTCATCCATTAAATCCGATATCGCAGAAACCGTGCGCATAAATCCGTTTATTCCCCACGGAGCACATTCCGCACAAGTACATCCGCCCTGATCATATGGGAAAATAATGAGATATTCCGGATTTAAATCGGCAAAAGCCTTAAGCATTTCGCGGCGGTTATCGAGTATCTTTGTAAGACCGCCGGGAACTGAAGGACAGATTTCAACATGATAGTGTCCCATCGGCGGGGAAAAATAACCGTTTTGAACCGTCCAGGCTGCTTTCAAATCGTCCGGAGTTCCGCAAAAGCCTTCGTTTCCGATACACATCAGGGCAAGTTTCATACCGAGTTTTCCGGCATAAGATAAAAGTGCGCGAAGACGTGCTATTACTTTAACCGAACTGCTTTCTCCCGTATCGGAATTATCATCGGCAGCAGTGTAAGAATGCATATCATACCAGACGGAAAAAGCATTCTGCCCCCATAACGCAAGGTCTTCCAGAAAACGAAATATTTCGTCTAGGGGCGCACTCATATAGAAATTATTGAAGTGCGTTGCAAAATAGCTCCCGTTTAATTCGCAGAGCGGTTTATGGGCACCCTTACCGCCCCGCAGATAAAAACCGATCCCTGCCAGCAGGGCGGCTTTGGTTCCCGCGCGTATGATGCATTGATCACCAAAATCCACACTGCATCCCGCAGCTAGACCGGCCTCGGTCTGCAGTATGATTTGAGAGATATCATGTCCCGCTTTGCGTGTTGCGATTTTTTCACAAAGTTCGAAAAAATCCTTTTCCAAATTGCCGTTAATTAATTTCATATAACCTTTTCGTATCTGACTGCAAAATTACTGACCGATTTCAGTCATTAAAATTTCCCGGCAGCTGTTTTTTCCGACAAAAAGAGTTTTTATTTCATATGGCCGGAATGTTGTGTTTATAACGGTATCCAGCAGAGGCAATACAATGGCACAATCTGTATCTAAACCGTCGGTTTCATAAATACGCAGGACTGTTCCGCCGCCGTTTTCCTTATCTCCTGCTTCGGCCTGTTTAACCGCCGATATGATAATATTACCGACATCGGTGTAAGCTCCCGAATAAACCTGCGGAAGGCGACCGGCATGATTGTTTTCGATGATATGAGTCGGGGGCGTGTTTAGTTCTTCCGCGCAGCGAGTGATATAACCGAACGTGGAAGAACCATTCAACGGAAGTAAAACATAATCAAACCTGTGTGAACCCTGGTCCGTAAACGGACTTTCTGCCGAACGTGTATTTCCGTGATCTCCGTATATAGGGCTTCGTATCACAGTCAAATTTAAAGTTTTATCTTTTACGGAAAAACTGTATTTGTTGTTATTCAGCAAAGCCATTCCTGAATCACTCCCTCTGAGTGCGATCCAGCGCAAGCCGCATTCTTCTTCTCCGTCACAGGGACGTTCTATGTAGGCATATGGTATTTCGTAATAAGCATGCGGATCATCAATATTTACGGGGAATGCAAGTTTCAGCATTTTATGTTTTTCATACCAGATAACCTCGGATTTTACTTCAAGCCTGTCGGAATGTTCCGAAAGGGAAAAATACTGCGTCAAAAAGGAATTGTTGTATCTGTTGACAACTTTTATAACAGCTCTTACGGGACCGTTTTCGATAACATCGATTTGAGCGTCCGAAAACCGGGCTATTTGCCGGTCGAAAAAATTTTTCCCATGACTCCAGGTGTCATGATCGTATTCATCAATGACTACAGGAACCGAACCTGATCCGGATAATAATTCGCGATTTTCTTTCTTGTCATAGATGCTTTGTATATAACCCGTGTGCTTCTCGAATTTTATACATAAAAAATTATTTTCCAAGACTGTCCCTTCGGCACGCACATTGCAGTGGTATTCGGACAAATCACCATACCCGCGGTAAACTTTCCAACCAAGCGGCGGAATTTCCGCCGCAAATAAAGTATCATCACGACCGTAGCAGCTCTGGGTTTCGGAACGAATATGCTGACAGGAAAGAGATAAACCCTTTTCATCCGTTATTTTTCCGAGTCGCTTATTGACGCGAATCAATGATTTGACAGACCAGGTCAACGGATTAAATACGATAATCGGCAAGTAATCGCCGTCTGAGGTGTCAATTGCCCACGATAGACGCTGTAACGCTGTATTTTCTGTTTTAGCCGATATCGCCAGCGATTCACCGGCCAATTCATCGGCGTCTGTATAAACGGGTTTTATACTGCATCCTCCGAGTGAATCGTGAAATTGATTGAATAAAGTGTTTTCCCATGCTGTTTTAAATTTATCGGACGGATATCGTTTACCTGTGAGTAAAGATGCCATGACAGAAAATTTTTCCGCTGCGATCAATCGGTTTTCGCAGAGCCTGTTGGCTGTTTTTATGCGCGAAACAGCAGCATAACATCCGCTCGCATGGTGTTGAAGATCATCTTTTATTGTTTTTAAAGATATATTTTCTTTTTCCGTTTGTTTGAAAAAATCATACGGATCTCCGTATAAAATTTCTATGCCGTTCGCTGCTTCTTCATGCCTTAATTCTTCGATAAAATTCAGATTTTTCTTTGTCGGACCTCCTCCGTGATTGCCGACACCATAAAAACACATGGTCGAATCCGCGTCTTTGTCGCTTGCGTCACAAACACTTGATATATGATCCAGCAGTTCTTTTTTGCTTCCGAAATCACAGCAGTAAGCGAACGGAATGCGAAAGGCAGGGACAGCACTCCCGTCGGCTGACTGCCATATAAAAAGATTGCTTTCCAGATCTTTTTCGTGATTGCCCGGTCTCATGAAAATATAATAATCCATTCCGCTTTTTTTCAGGAACTGAGGTATCGATTGATTGTGTCCGAATGAATCGACATTATAACCGACCTTTGCGGTCACACCCAGTTTCTCAAGAAAAAAGCGCTGTGAATATAAAGCGTGCCGGACGAATGATTCACCCGACGGCTGATTACAGTCGGGCTGCACCCACCACCCGCCCGCAACGATCCAGCGTCCTTCTGCGACTCTCTGTTTGATTTCCTCAAACATTTCCGGACAAATATCCTCAATCCATGAATAAGTAACCGCAGCCGCACATGTAAATTTAAAGTCGGGAAATTCTTTCATACGGTCAAGCGCGCTTCGGAAAGTAGCTTTAGCCTCCGCGCATCCTTCCTGCCACTGCCACATCCAGACAGGGTCAAGATGGGCATTCCCGATCATATATATCTTCTTTTTCATATGAAACATACATCCTTTATCAGTATTTTATATTTCTTTAAATCATTATAATCCGACGGGTGTTTTATGTCAAGGAATTAACAATAAGAAATTTATGAAGTACCGAACTTTATGTATGACTGCAGAAAATGTGATCATATTATATCGTTTGCAGGATTTTTGGGTCCGGACCGATACCTGTTTATATTTATTATAAGTTATTTCAAATGCAATATTGCATTTGAAAGTCAATTATGCTATAATCACCGTAAATAAAACCGAACTTGAGAGGCATATATGAAAATAAAAGTTTATCTCCCGCAGGTAGAACCGGAAAAATATCCCGAATTTACGGAACGTGCGGCAAAAGCCGTAACACGCAGTGCACTGGGGAATATAATTCAATTTTCTTCTCTGCGCGGATTTCCTACGACATCATCTAATATGCAGGAAATCGGAGAAGCTGCGGATATGGGCGCGCGTCCGTTGCCGGATGATAAATATATGCTGAAAGACATCCGGCAGACCATTGATATGTATGTAAATCATTTTAAACTGGGCAGAGTTCTGTGGCCTGTTTATCCGACACTCTTTGCGGGAAATTTCAATGAGTTGGTCGACATATGTGCTGAAGAAAATCTGTTTCTCTATGATTTCTGGGGGTACGTCCCCGGTTCAAAACCCAAAGAAGGTATATGGGGAGAATATACGATTCCGGTAAAAACAGATGAATATATGCGTCAGAAACTGGGAGAACGCTTTCTCGGATATGACAACGGGGAACAGGACGGGCGTTATATACATGCTTCGGCTCAGACTTCGGTTCCGACGCTTGACAGCCGAAAGCTGCAGTACCGTAATTTCCAGGCATATTTTGAAAAGCTGAATGATGCGATGCTCAATCATACGGTCACGCTCGCGTCACTTACTTTCCTGCATTATTTTGCCAAAGAAGGAAATACTATTATGATTGGTGCCGAAACGGCACAGGCACTTCCGAACAGCAATATGTGGTTTGCTTATATACGCGGAGCTTCCAAACAATACGGACTGCTGAATTACGGAAACGCTTCCGTATGGAACCGCTGGGGGTATAAAAATTATCTGATCGACAGCGAAGAACCCGACACATCCAACGGATATGAGATGGGACGCACAGGCGGAACAAGCTTAAGCCAACTGAGAAGACTGATTTACAATCATTATATCTATAACTGTGATATCCTGGGTTTTGAAAGCAGCTGGTTTTATTCGCAAAAAGCCGATGAGGGTGAAGCAAACACGGATAAAAAATATATTATAAACAACACGCGTTATAACCTGACTCCTGTCGGTGAAATTCAAAAGCATTGCGGTGATTTCGTCCGAAAAAACGGATATCCGGGAACTCTTTATACTCCGCTCGCTATCATGACGGATTTTTTTGCCGGGTGGGTTCCGCCGCGGCACCTGTATACCGGAGATATTTATAAAGTCTGGGGAAACCTTCCCTACAACACGGGTGATTATCAGCTGCATCTGTTATTTTCACTTCTATTCCCGGGTTATGAAAACGCGGGATTTTACCGGGATGAACGAGGTTTCTTATCGCCTGCACCTTACGGTGAGATTGCCGATGTCGTATTATCCGATGTCCGTTATGAAATATTAAACCGTTATTCCGTATTGTTTATCACAGAAGAAACAGCAATAGATTTGGAACTGTATCTAAAATTGAAAAAATTCGTATTTAACGGCGGACATATCCTGTTATTTATAAATACCGTCAATAAAAACAAAAATATTGCTTTATCCGACCTGGGCAGCGATTATAATATTTTGTTCAAAACAGGTGCGACAGACGAAAATATTATAATTAATTATATAAATTCCGGTAAAGTAACAATTTTTAATTATACGGACCCGTTTGACCGTATGGAAACCGATAACCGATACAGAAATAAAATCAACGAGGATATTCCGCAGCCATATGCATTTAAACACGATATTACGGAATACCTTGATAAGACTTTCGGCAATTTAAAAATTATATCGGTCAATAATCCCAGATTATTATACACGCTTGATATTATAAACAGCGGTGAATATACTCTTTATATTTCCAACAACACCCTGAATACCGAAACATATGATATACAATCATCAGCGGGAAATATAATATCGGCTGAGGAAATGCAGATAACGGACGGAACCGAAAATCTTCCGGAATTTCTGCCGCGCGGATGTGCCGATCAATGTAAAACATATAAAACGAACGGTCTGTATTCGATCAAACCCTACGACTGCCGTATATACCGAATAAAAACGGAAGGAATCACACTTGAATTAACACCCGAATCCAATCCGAAACCACGGAATAAAAATCTGTATCTGTCACTGGGTTACACGGAGAAATCCGCTAAAGATTATCTCTTAAAAAACCCAACTTTTCTGCATCATTTTGCCGGACTGATGCTTCCGGCCGAATATCTGGACCGTCTGGACGAAGAAACGGCAAAAAGGGAAGCGCATTACCTGAATCTGCAGAATATAGGAATCATCATCGATTTTACCAGGATGCTGAATCATTTTCCCGACCTGACTATTCTCGGTAATTTCCCGAACCGTACAAAAGCTTCCGTTGAACGCATCGGGCGTATTCTGAACACGGCATCGAATTACAGCTGCAAAGGTGCAATATTTACACTTCAGCGAAATGCCGAGAATGAATACAGTCATGAACAGGCTATACAGGGATGTATGGAATCACTTCGCAGGATCAGCGAAATTTGTTCCGGTATCCAAATCAAATTTTTGGTTCAGAACAGGAATGTCCTGATCTCCGCAGAGGAGCAGTTTAAAATGTTTATGAACAATACCTCGGCAGGAAGTATAGCTTTCAATTCATCCTATGCACTGGCAGCCGGTATTGATATCGATTATTCCAGATATCAGGCGGAACTTCTGATCTTGAGTGATATAAAAAAGGATATATTCGGTCAAAAATATGCGGTCAGCGCACCTGTATACAAAGGTGAAAATAGTGTTGAATTAAAAGATATCTACAGAAAAGCATCGCAAAACAACATACCGGTAGTATTAAGCGCCGAATATAAATCGAATGATGAAATTACCGAAGATCTGGTTTTTTTAAACAGCTGACTCGGTGTAAAATTAATGTAGGAGAAAATTAACAAAAAAAGATACAAGAGATTGC
>CAZVPD010000077.1:10847-17334 GCA_964628455.1 uncultured Lachnospiraceae bacterium | reverse complement strand
TTTGGCAGTAAAAGCCGGTTACAAACGCAGCTTTAGTGGGATGGTGTATACGGCAAAAAGAATGGGGCTTGGAGCTGAACAGAAAGCTTCAAAACCACCGCGAACGAACCTCAGGCGATACCCGGAGCTGCTGTTTCCCGGTGAAAAGGTGCAAATAGATGTAAAAGAAGTACCATACGCCTGTCTGAGAGGCGCATTACTCAGAGACGGCAAGCATTTGTATCAGTGGACAGCAATAGACGAATGTACGAGAATCCGGTTTATATATGGTTTTGAGGAACACACTCCGGAGAACACGGTAAGATTTCTAATGCTGCTGCTCAAAGCGTTTCCATTCAGAATCAGAATGATTCAAACAGATAACGGCACAGAGTTTACCTACAAATTCATCAGTGATACCGAAAAAAGTCCGATGGATAAGTTTCTTGAAAAGTGCGGTATTGCGCATGTGCTTATCCCGCCGAGAACGCCGTGGCACAACGGAAAGGTCGAACGCAGCCACCGTAATGACCAGCGCTACTTTTATGACTGGGAGAAATTCAGAAGCATAGACGAGTTGAATGAGAAGCTTAAGGTACATCTTGAATGGAGCAACAACAAGACCATGCGTACACTCGGCAGAAAAAGTCCGGCTCAGCTGCTCAGGGAAAAGCTGTCCGCATGACCGCGCCGCCGCATTTCAAAGCCTTCTCCCTCCGCCTACGGCTCCGGTCAAAGTCTTTGAAATGCGAATACTACCATATCTGTTTTATTTTTTCCCCTATATGGGTCATATCTATTTACAACGCAGAAAAGCCGTAAACATTATTATTCCAAATGCTTGACAAAACAGAAGAAATCATGTATAATACTTAAGGTCCGCCGGAATAGGGAAACCGATAAAACGCGTTTGATTTTATGATCAGCTGCTATGGCTCAGTCGGTAGAGCACATCCTTGGTAAGGATGAGGTCATCAGTTCGATTCTGATTAGCAGCTCCAATACAAGTGCTTCTGTCAATACGAACACTGACAGAAGCACTTGTTTTTTTAACGGTATTTATGATTCGTTATCTGTATCCGGAAAAAAGGTTTCCCGGTTCATTCGGATTTCAGCTGTTTAACTTTCTAACGGCTGTTTTTTATACCGTTAAAACGTTTATACGGACTTGCTCCCGGATCAAAAACCGTATAGACAGCATCCAGTATTTCGTTTTTCCTTCTTGGAATTTCATCTTCCGGCAGATCGAGAATTATATCTTCGATATCATGCGGACCGAAACGGAACCGGCCGCAGACTGCACCGTGTATCTCGCCGTCGACCAGCAGGAGATACAGAGTATCCCATTGCGATCCCGTTTTATATCCGGCGCAGCGAACTATAAAATCATTCCGTTGAACGGCTATCACGGAAGACGGCACAGGGGGTATTACGCTTTCCGAAAGGACCGGTATATCACTGCTTAAGACGTATCCCTGCTGCCCGCCGGATATTGCTGCCGATACTATTCGGGCACTGAGCAGTTCGTGAAGCGCTTCCCGTATATCTTTCATAGGCTGATTATAAAAACGCATAATGCTGTATTCGTCGAAAAAAACAGAGCGAAACGCAAATCGCGGCAATATCCGGACCAGAGCTTCTTTCTTCGTATATTCATTAAGGTCTATGTCGGGAAATTCGTCTCCGAAAACAGTCCAGGCGCGGTCCCCTTCGTTATCTGTCTGATCTTCGAATAATATAAACGCCTCCTGAAGACGCTTGAGAACGGGTGTTATTTTTTTTACCGGATATCCTGTGATTTCCTTTATGGAACCGATATTCAAAGGTCCTTCGGTCCGCAAGAGCTCAGTGAGTTCCTGCTGATCGCGTGTCATTCTCTTGACAGAGCGATGATACAGACACGCAAATAACGGCAAATCCTCTGCGGCAATATATCCGACTCTGCCTCCGAAATGCCCTTTTAATAGTTGCCTGGCTGCACGCAGACCATAATTGTAATCAATGTCATCAAACGAAGCATGAGGCGGCATAGAAGGAGGGTGCCCGGGTTCACACCAGCCGACTGTATTCACCGGAGATACATCACGGAAGAGCGCACTGTATTCCGTTTTATCGGCAGGACGCCCGAAATGCTGCCGCGAAAAGCGCAGTGATAAAAAACGGTTCTGCAATATGACAGTCATATGTTTCCTCCTGTACGGGATCCGTATAAACAGCGAATAAACAAGTATATCACAATATAAGAGATGCAGCAATATGATTGTAATCAACACCGACCGGTAATCTCCGTGCCGTTTATGCAGAATACAATGAATGCAGGGCTCATCGAATTATTTATTATTAAAATGTTAAAGATATGTAAATTAACGTCAAAGTGCTTGATTTTTCATCATAAACTTTGTACAATAAAGATGTTGATTAGCACTCGATATAAATGAGTGCTAACAGATAGAAAAAATTTAAATTAAATAAATCACAGGAGGAAACACAGATGAACATTAAACCTTTAGCAGACCGTGTAGTTATTAAATTGGTCGAAGCTGAGGAAACCACAAAAAGCGGGATTATATTGACCGGTTCCGCCAAGGAAAAGCCCCAGATTGCCGAAGTTGTTGCAATAGGCCCCGGCGGACTTGTAGACGGCAAGGAAGTTGTCATGACTGTCAAACCCGGAGACAAAGTTATTACCAGCAAATATTCCGGCACCGAAGTGAAAAGCGGCGATGTCGAATACACAATAGTCCGACAGAGCGATATCCTTGCTATTGTAGACTGATAAAAATAATATTATACGGAGGATTTAAATTATGGCAAAAGAATTAATATACGGCATTGATGCCAGAAACGCACTTCTGCGCGGTGTTGACAAGCTTGCCGATACTGTTAAAATAACTTTGGGACCCAAAGGCAGAAACGTCGTTCTCGATAAAAAATACGGTGCTCCGATGATCGTCAATGACGGCGTTACCATAGCAAAAGAAATCGAACTTGCGGATGCCATGGAGAACATGGGCGCTCAGCTCATCAAGGAAGTTGCCACAAAAACAAACGACGCAGCCGGAGACGGAACCACAACCGCCACGCTGCTTGCTCAGATTCTCATCCGTGAAGGAATGAAGAATGTCACAGCCGGTGCAAATCCCATGGTGCTTCGCCGCGGTATCAACAAAGCGGTTGACAAAGCCGTAGAAAGCCTTATAGCCCATTCAAAGAAAGTCAACGGTTCAGCCGATATTACGCGTGTAGGCACAATCTCGGCTTCAGACGAAGTTATAGGAACTCTTATAGCGGATGCTATGGAGAAAGTAACCTCCGACGGCGTCATCACAGTCGAAGAATCAAAATCGGCCGACACGTATTGTGAAGTGGTTGAAGGAATGCAGTTTGACCGCGGTTATATTTCGCCTTATATGGCAACAGATACGGATAAAATGGAAGCTGTTATCGACGACGCCCTTGTTTTGATCACAGAAAAGAAAATATCGAACATTCAGGATATACTGCCTCTTCTTGAACAGGTTGTTCAGGCCGGCAGAAAGCTGCTTATCATAGCCGAAGACGTTGAAGGCGAAGCGCTTACAACACTGGTTCTCAATAAACTTCGCGGCACATTTGTCTGCGTTGCCGTCAAAGCTCCGGGATTCGGTGACCGCCGTAAAGAAATGCTCCGCGATATCGCTGCTCTGACCGGCGGTGACGTCATCTCCGACGAACTCGGTCTGGAACTCAAGGAAACCAAACTCAATCAGCTCGGACGCGCGCGTCAGATCAAAGTCAACAAAGAAAATACAATCATCGTCGGCGGTGAAGGCCATCCCGAAGATATCAAAGGTAGAATCAATCAGATCAAAACCGGTATCGAAACCACGACGTCCGACTTCGACCGTGAAAAACTTCAGGAAAGACTTGCTAAATTATCCGGCGGCGTAGCCGTCATCAAAGTCGGTGCAGCTACGGAAACCGAAATGAAGGATAAAAAACTCCGTATCGAAGACGCGCTTAACGCAACCAAAGCTGCTGTTCAGGAAGGAATTGTTCCCGGAGGCGGAATCGCATACATCAATGTTATAAGCGACGTTGCCAAACTTATCGAAACAACGGAAGGCGACGAAAAAACAGGCGTGCGTCTTGTTGTCCGTGCTCTTGAAGAACCGCTGCGCCAGATTGCCGAGAATGCGGGTTTTGAAGGTTCGGTAGTCGTCGACAAAGTAAAGACATCCGAAAAACTCGGTTACGGCTTTGACGCCGCGAAAGAAGTATACTGCGACATGGTTGACGCGGGGATCGTGGACCCGACAAAGGTAACGCGCAGCGCATTGCAGAATGCCGCGTCCATCGCAGCCATTGTTCTCACCACCGAAGCGCTGGTCGCTGACAAGAAAGAACCCCCGGCACCTGTTGCCGCGCCCGGCGGCGGTATGGACGGCGGTATGGGCGGAATGTATTGACCGGCCTGCCGGAAAGCAAATAAATAAACTGTTGTCAGGGGCTGTAAAACGAAACAGAATCGTTTTACAGCCCCTGAGGATTTACCGCGGTTATTCGGCAGATCCGGAAATCCGGCCGGATTTTCAGGAATTTTTCCGCAGCATGATTTTAGATGCGAAGTTTTTTCCGAATTCCCGGGCGGCGGCAATATCGGCGTCTCCGGGCATAAAACGGACTTTAAATCCTTCGACCGTGTCGAACTTAATCTGGTTCAGACGTTCGGTCAAATGATTGACTGCTTCACCGCTCCAGCCGTAACTGCCGAAAGCACTTGCGAGTTTGCCTTTGAATACCTGTTTGAACATCGAAAGGGTGAGAGTATATACGGGAGCGACAGCATCCCCTAAAATCGTCGGGCTTCCGAGCAGAAGTCCGTCCGCAGCTTCGGCTTCGGAAATTATTTCTGCGAAATCAGCCGTTTCCAGATTATAAAGCCTGGTCTGCACTTCACCGCTTTCCGTGATACCGCCGATTATTGCATCAGCCAGAATTTTTGTATATCCATAGGCGCTGACATAACCGATCACCACAGTGGGTTTATCGTTTACACGCTTTTTGCACCACTCTTCGTAGAATCCGATCATTTCGGGTATGTGACTGTCCAGCACAGGACCGTGTCCCGTACAGATCAGATCAAAATCAAGACCATGTATTCTATCAAGCGCCGCTTTCATATAGGGCTGTTTAAAGGGCGCTATAATGCAGTCGAAGTAATATTTCAGAGCTTTGAGATACCCCGCTTCGTCAGTCAGCGTACTTCTGAGGACTCCGTCATGTGAATAATGCGCACCGAATGAATCACAGGTAAAAATCGTTTTATCTTCCGGGATGTAAGTAAACATCGTATCCGGCCAGTGCAGGTTCGGCAAAATCATAAATTTCAATGTTTTATTGCCGAGTGAGATCGTATCGTTTTCTTTTACCGTTATACTTTTAAAATCCCTGTTGACAATCTGTTTGAGAAACCCTACGGCACCCATGGAACCTACCACGGTTATGTTTTCGTTTAAAGCAAGCAGACGTCCTATGCAGCCGGCATGGTCCGGTTCGGTATGGTTTACGACGATATAATCGATTTTTGAAACGGGCAGGATGCTTTCGATATTTTTCAAATATTCATCGCAAAAACGTGATTTGACCGTATCTACTAGGGCCGTTTTTTCACTGCCTGTTATAACATAAGCATTATAGCTTGTTCCGAATTCCGTCTGCATGATAATATCAAAAGTTTTTAAATTCCTGTCGGTAACACCCGTGTAATATATGTCAGACTTCAATTTCAAGGTTTTCATAACCGCCCGCCTTTTCATTTAATAATATACCGATATGCAGATCATCCGCATGACCCAAGAACCCATTGAATACGTGATTTGTTAAAAATATAAAGAAGAATTCCGAATCCTATCCGTATAAAGGATTTTCCGAAAAATCGGTTTTATGTTCCTAATATAATTATATATTAAATAAATGAATTGTCAATATTATTGCATCCCGGCAGGAATGTAAATTTTCATAAAAAATGTTCAAATAATATTAACAAATATATATATGTAAAATCCCTTGTAAAAAATAAGCCGATATAGTATTATATATTTACTTAGTAAAACTAACAGTCTCGGACCGGATCATTGCTATTAAAGGGACAGGAATTTTATGGAACATAATAAATCAAGTATTCTTAACGAACTGCTTGTCGCGACTTATGACAGTGTGAATAAAGTCGAAGAAAAAACGTTAAGGATGACTGGAGCAAACAACCTCTCGATTACCGAATTCCATATCCTCGAATCAATCGGTAAAAACGGCGAAGAGGGCCGCACAATAGGCGATATCGCCCAGTATCTGTCGGTAACAATGCCGACAATAACGGTTGCAATTGCAAAACTGGCAAAAAAAGGATATGTTTTAAAAAACAAAGGAAAAATCGACGGAAGACTTGTATATATCACCCTGACAAAAGAAGGCAGGCGGATGAATATGGCGCACCGTTATTTTCATGAATGCATGATTCGGGAGTTGT
>CAZVPD010000077.1:9644-10837 GCA_964628455.1 uncultured Lachnospiraceae bacterium | reverse complement strand
GTGCCAGATATTTACGAATGATGAAATCAATATATTGATCAGTTCGCTAGAAAAATTAAAATTGTTTTTTGAAAAAACATTATAAAGTCTGAATAAAAACGGAGATAAAACAATGAGTTTCAGGATATGCGGAACGGGGAGCTGTCTGCCGGAAAAAATCGTTACCAATGATGATCTGGCTTTGTTTCTGGATACAAATGATGAGTGGATAAGAACACGCACCGGTATCATCGAACGGCGCATTATGACGAATGAAACGGTGCTGGATATGGCTGAGAAAGCATCGCTGGCGGCTATTGAAAATGCGGGCATAAGTTCCGCTGATGTTGATATGATCATATTTTCCACTCTGCAGGGCGACTATATATCCCCTTCGATGTCCTGCCTGCTGTCGGCCAAACTCGGTATAAATTGTTTTCATATGTTTGACATCAATATGGGTTGTTCCGGTTTTATTTTCGCTCTGGATATGGCCGACAGTTATATCTTATCGCATAAGGCCTCAGTTATCCTGATTGTCTGCTCAGAGGGGATGTCACGCATGACGGACTGGACCGACCGTAAAACATGCATTTTATTCGGTGACGGGGCCGGAGCCGTGATCGTCGGAGAGGGAGATCATTGTATTGATTTATCGCTGAATATAAAAGGCAGTTACGAAAATCTTTACGTCGGAAGAGCCGCCGACAACTCGCCGTTTGCGCAGATTGAAAAAAGTATGGCTTTCCTGCATATGAACGGGCAGGAAATTTATAAATTCGCAGTGGAATCGATTACACATGATGTTTCCGCGATACTCGAAAAAAATTCGCTGATTCCCGATCAGATAAAGTATTTTATCATCCATCAGGCGAATATGCGCATAATAAATTCGGCAAAACAGAAACTTGAGCAGCCCGATGAAAAATTTCCTCACAACCTTGAGTTCTGCGGCAACACTTCCTCTGCAAGCGTTCCGCTGCTGCTTGATGAAATAAATCGTGCGGGATTACTTAAAAAAGATGATAAAATAGTGTTTTCGGCTTTCGGCGCAGGTTTGACATCATCGGTATGTATTTTAAACTGGAGTCAATGACTCCGGTTTGATATAAATTAAAAAAATCAATAAAAAAATCGGAGGAATTTAAAATGACACTCGAAAAAATCATCACCATTCTTTCAGAATACAAAGAAATCGAGAAGGATACCATCAA
>CAZVPD010000077.1:0-9634 GCA_964628455.1 uncultured Lachnospiraceae bacterium | reverse complement strand
TTCCCTGTCTATGTCCTTTGCCCATAATAGGCCTCCTAGTCTCTCTTGATTTCTTCCATCGTGAAGCATTCGATCACATCGCCTTCCTTGATGTCGTTGTAGTTTTCAATGCCGATACCACATTCGAATCTATCAACCTGGATTCTCTTGATATCGTCGAAATCATGATGAAACTTGAAGACGAGCTCAATGTTACAATCGAGATAAACTCGGATATAAAGACTGTCGGCAAACTTGCCGAATATATCGACAGTTTGCTGTAATCCTGCTTCAGTTTAAAAGTGTAGTCAAGAGTATAATCTGCGATTTGCCCGGGATCTAATATCCCGTTTTACCGGGCGGGATGGCATGAGTATCAAATGCTATTCGGGTCTCTGCGGTATCCAATTCCGGAGGACCCGGTATGATTGCCGTCATGAATTTCAGTGGTGTTCAACTGCGTGCGAAAAAAAAGCGGGAATATGACAGACAAGCCGGTTGGCGTCAATGTGTTGCTCATGAGTCCGTTCGCAGATGAAGCGGTTTCCGTGACAGCAGTGAAAAAAATCCCGGTCATGGCAACAGGTGCCGGAAATCCGTGGGAATACATCCCTTCCCGGAAAACTGCGGAGATTAAAATTATTCCGGTCATTTCTTCGTGTGCATGTGCCGCATGGTTTAAAAGCGGTGCGGATGCAGTCAATAACCGAAAGCAGGGAATCGGGCGGGGTATGGCTGCCGCCTTTATACCCGGGGCAGCCGGCATTCAGACGGGAACTCGCTTCCTTGCTGTTCTGAGAATGCATTATTCATCAGAATCATAAAAACAGAATTCCGACCGCAAAAGAAATCGATACTATATGAACAGGAAACGGCTTACTCGTCCGGTCCGCTGTTTGAAAAACGAGTTGTCCCGCGCCATAAATAATGTCAGAAGCGGGACTACTATTGAAAGGAACTGCACAATGGGTAAAATAGCTTTTGTTTTTGCCGGTCAGGGAGCGCAATACAGCGGAATGGGCAAATCGCTGTTTGATAACAGCACTGCTGCAAGAGCTGTTTTTGATATGGCCGATTCAATGCGTCCCGGGTTATCGGATATGTGTTTTTACGGTTCCGCCGGCGAACTTTCCCTGACGGTCAATACGCAGCCGGCTTTATACGCAGTTGATCTGGCGTGTGCGGCCGTTCTGGGGGAGATGGGTATTAAAGCTGATATGACCGCAGGTTTTTCATTGGGAGAACTGGCCGCATGCGCTTATGCAGATGTTTTTGCGTATGATACGGGATTTAACCTTGTTTGCAGACGCGCCGAATATATGCAATCATGCGCGGAGAAAAACAAGGGTTTGATGACTGCCGTATTAAAACTTAAAAATACCGATGTTGAAAATATTTCCTCCGGATTCAAAAACATATTTCCGGCAAATTATAACTGTGACGGGCAGGTAACCGTTGCATGCGGTCCCGATGAATATGATGATTTTGTCCGACTCGTGCAGGAAAAAGGAGGAAAGGCCGTCAAACTTGCCGTAAGCGGAGCTTTTCACAGTCCGTTCATGAGCGAAGCATCGGGTTTGTTTGCAGATGAATTACGCAAAATAAATCTTTCTCTTCCCCGTATACCCGTTTATTCCAACGTAAGCGCCCGCCCATATGCAGGCGATACAGCTGATCTTATCGCAAAACAAATCAAAAAACCCGTAAGGTGGGAAGAGACCATATCGAACATGATTCAGGACGGTGCGGATATATTTATCGAAGCTGGAGCCGGGAAGGTTCTGAGCGGACTGATCAGGCGGATTTCGCATGAAGTAAGAATTTTCAACGCCGATAAATTCGAAGACATACAAAATACGGTTAATAACCTGAAAGGGAATGATTCATTATGCTGAAAGGGAAAACAGCTGTTATAACGGGCGGTTCAAGAGGTATCGGCCTTGCAATTGCCGACATAATGGCAAAAAACGGAGCTGAAATCGTTATTGCAGATATGAATGAACCTTCGGAAAAAAGAGACTATATGTTTATTAAATGTAATGTCTCGGATTTTTCTGAAACCGAGACTGTCGTTAAAACAATACTGGACCGCTTCGGCAAAATCGACATCCTTGTCAACAATGCAGGCATAACACGAGACAAACTGACTTTGGCCATGACCGAAAATGAATTTGACTCTGTTATAAACGTGAACCTCAAAGGGACATTCAATATGATCCGTCATACATACAGACAATTCGCAAAGAATAAAAGCGGGAAAATTATCAATATCGCTTCTGTTGTAGGGATGATGGGGAATGCGGGGCAGTCGAATTACAGCGCTTCCAAAGCGGGAGTGATAGGACTGACAAAATCCATAGCCAAAGAACTGGCTTCCAGAGGAATAAACTGCAATGCTATAGCTCCGGGATTTATCGGAACTGCAATGACGGGAGCTATGACCGAGACCGCGCAGAATGAAATCAAAAAATCGATCCCGATGGGACGGATAGGCACGCCCGATGATGTTGCCAATCTGGCTTTATTTTTAGCTTCAGGTTATTCTGACTATATTACCGGTGAAATTATAAAAATCGACGGCGGATTGTATATCTGAAGGAGTTGAATTACATTATGCGCAGGATAGTTATTACCGGAATGGGTATCATATCGCCTTTGGGCAATGACACGAAAACATTTTTCGATCACCTTATACAGGGAATTTCCGGGATCGGTCTGATCACAAAATTCGATACAACCGATTTTAAAGTGAAAGTCGCTGCCGAAGTCAAGGATTTTAATGTTTTATCCTATTACGAAAACAGCAGTGATGCAAAAAAAGCCGATAAATTCACACAATACGCCATCGGAGCTGCTGCTCAGGCCATGGCTGACAGCCGGTTATGTGAAGCTGATTTCAACCATAAGCGATTCGGTGTGTATGTCGGGTCCGGGATCGGCGGAATGGATTCTTTTATCAGTGAGACGTATAAACTGCGTGACCGGGGTCCTTCGAGGGTTTCTCCGTTTTTTATCCCGATGATGATCAGTAACATGGCCGCAGGATCCATTGCCATAAAATACAACGCGCAGGGTCCTACTTTGCCGGTTGTGACCGCCTGTGCGACATCGACAAACGCCATAGGAGAAGCATATCGGGCAATAAAACATGATTATGCCGACATTATTATTGCGGGAGGAACCGAATGCACGGTGAATCCGCTTGCCGTAGCGGGATTTATGAATTGCCGTGCATTATCAGAAGAAGCAGATCCATTGAAAGCATCTATCCCGTTTGACAGGCGAAGAAGCGGTTTTGTCATGGGAGAAGGAGCAGGGATTTTGATTCTTGAAGAATACGGACACGCTGTTAACAGAAATGCGGAAATATACGGTGAAATATGCGGATACGGCAACACATGCGACGCGTATCATATGACGGCGCCCAATCCCGATGCTATAGGAGCAGCAGAAGCGATCATGCTGGCCGCTCGAGAAGCCGGAATAACCGGAAATGAAAAAATTTATATCAATGCGCACGGAACAAGCACTCCGCTGAATGATAAGACAGAAACAGCTGCCATTAAAAAAGTATTCGGCGATAACGCGTATAAAATCGCGGTAAGTTCGACCAAATCAATGACAGGTCATATGCTTGGAGCTGCCGGCGCTGCCGAAGCAATTATATCGGTTCTTGCGTTGAAAAACGGTATTATACCGCCAACCATAGGTTATATGGAACCTGACCCCGACTGCGATCTGGATTATGTACCCAATAAAGCGCGCATTTCTGCGATCGAATATGCGCTGTCAACTTCTCTCGGCTTCGGCGGACACAATGCATGCATAGCTTTTAAAAAAATCGAAAGGTAAAGCACGGGAATGGATATAAAAAAAATCAAAGCGCTTGCCGAAATCGCAAAGACTTACGATTTAACTCTGCTGACAATAACCGAGAGCGAAATAACAATATCTATGCAGAGAGAGCCGAAAGAGCAAAAAACGCAGCCTGAACTGCCTGTCAGAACCGTTCAAAAGGATGAATATGAATATATTCAGCAGAGCAATCCGCCGATTGAAAATATGTATAATTTCAGCGATGTCAGCGAAATAAAAGCCCCTCTTGTCGGTATATTTTATACGAGCGCTGCTCCCGATGCGAAACCCTTTGTCGAAACGGGATCAAAAATAAAAAAAGGTGATATCCTGTGTATTATCGAAGCAATGAAGCTGCTGAATGAAATAAACGCGGACCGCGATTGTGAAATCGTAGATGTTTGTGTAAAAAACGGTGAGATTGTCGAATACGGCCAAACTTTGTTTAAGGTGATATGATTATGAACAGAGACGAAATAAAAAAAATAATACCGCACCGTGAACCGATGCTGCTTGTCGATGAGATCAATCTGAGAGAAGACGGAAAAGCATACGGTAAATACAGGGTAACCGGTGACGAATGGTTTTTAAACGGCCACTTCCCCGGAAATCCGATCGTTCCCGGCGTTATTCAATGTGAAATGGCAGCTCAGACCTGCGCTGCGCTGCTTTCCGGAAAAATCGACGGAAAAACACCTTTATTTACAGGCATCAACAACGTTAAATTTAAAAAGCAGGTAAAACCGGGCGACACCATTGAATTCGAGTGTGAAATCGAAAAATACAGGCTGCCTTTTTACTTTGCAAAAGGCAAAGCATCCGTGGATGGCATACTATGTATGAGCGGTGAATTTTCATTCGCCGTTATTTAGGAGGACAGGCGTTGTTTTCGAAAATACTTATAGCCAACCGGAATGAAATAGCAGTCCGAATTATCCGTGCATGCAAAGAAATGGGAATATCAACCGTTGCGGTTTATTCCGAACCGGACAAGGAAGCGCTTCATGTCAGCTTAGCGGATGAAAGTTATTGCATCGGACCTGCCAGGGTCAGTGACAGTTATTTAAATATGAATTCCATTCTTACCGTTGCCCAATGCAGCGGTGCCGAAGCGATCCATCCCGGATATGGTCTGCTATCCGAAAACGCCGTATTTGCGGAACTGTGTGAAGAGTGTAATATTAAATTCATCGGACCGCGGAGCGATGTTATTCGCCGGATGGGAAGTAAAGACGAAGCACGTATAACCATGAAAAAAAACAATATACCGGTAATACCGGGCTGTGATTATATAGACAGTGTCGGCGCTGCCATAAAAGAAGCTGATATTATCGGTTATCCCGTCATGTTAAAAGCAAGCGCCGGCGGGGGCGGACGGGGAATCAGGATTGCGCATGACCGAAGCGAAATGGAAAAAGCGTATAACACGTCAGTAACCGAAGCGAAAAACGCGTTCGGAGACGGAACCGTATATCTCGAGAAATATTGTACGCCCGTAAAACATATTGAAATGCAGATTATCGGAGATAATTATAAAAATATCGTATGCCTCGGCGACCGGGATTGTTCGGTTCAGCGTAAGAATCAAAAAATACTCGAAGAATGCCCGGCTCCGACCTTATCGGATGCAACGAGGAAAAAAATGATGGACACCGCCGTAAAAGCCGCGGAAGCAGTCGGATATACCGGTGTCGGCACAATCGAATTTTTGCTTGACAGCGACGATCGTTTTTACTTTCTCGAAATGAATACAAGACTTCAGGTCGAACACTGTGTAACCGAAATGGCAACAGGCATCGATATTGTGAAATGGCAGATACGAACAGCTGCCGGTTATGAACTCGGTTTTACACAGAAAGATGTATCCTATGTAGGACAGGCGATAGAATGCCGTATAAATGCCGAAAATCCCCTCGATGATTTCAGACCGAGCAGCGGTGAAATCACTCTGCTTCATGTTCCGGGAGGGCATAATGTGCGATTTGACACGGCGATTTATCAAAATTATTATGTTCCGCCTTTTTATGATTCGCTTATTGGCAAATTAATCGTATGCGCAAAAACACGTGAAGAAGCCATGCGAAAAATGCGCTGTGCTTTATCGGAACTTGTTATAGAAGGAATCAGCCATAACAGCGAACTGCAGCTTGATATTCTTTCCGACGACGATTTTATCAACGGTACTTATACAACGGGATTTCTTTCCGGGAAAGGTTACGTATAATCATTTATGGATTTAAAAAAACTTTTTAAGTCGCATAAAAATAAATTGGAAGGCACAGCGAGAAGTGAAGTAAATATCCCGAAAACGTCTGTTGAACTTTATATATCATGCACAAAATGCAAAAATGCGATTTTGCGTAAAAACATGAAAAATCATTTATTTGTCTGTCCGGCATGCAATCATCACTTCAGAATCACTGCCCGCCAGAGAATCAACATTACAGCGGATGCGGATTCATTTCTCGAACATGACGCCGACATGATTCCCTTTAATAAAATACATTTTCCGGAATACGATGAAAAACTGTCGGTTGCGGCTAAAAAAAGCGGGGAAAAAGAAGCGGTTATATGCGGGGAATGCAGCATTGGCGGATATAAATGCGCTCTTTTTGTCATGGAATCCAATTTTATGATGGGATCCATGGGAACGGTTGTAGGCGAAAAAATCACCCGGCTGTTTGAGTATGCAACAGAAAATTCACTTCCGGTTTTAGGTATTACGGTTTCCGGCGGTGCCCGCATGCAGGAAGGGATGCTGTCACTCATGCAGATGGCAAAAGTAAGCGGAGCTCTGAAACGGCACAGCGACGCGGGTAATTTATATATAACTCTGATTACAGACCCCACAAGCGGCGGAGTAACCGCAAGCTTTGCCATGCTCGGGGATATTATCATCGCGGAACCCGATGCACTTATATGTTTTGCGGGCCCTCGCGTCATCAAACAAACCATTCGCGAAGATTTGCCCGAAGGATTTCAAAAATCGGAATTTCTTTTTAAAACAGGTTTTCTTGATGATATCGTCGAAAGAAAAAATCAAGTCGGATATCTAACCGCTATATTAAAAATACATGCCCGCAGGGAGGCTGTAAAATGAACGGATATGATATTGTCAAAGTATCAAGAATGCCGTCAAGGCCTACATCCGCAAATTATATCGAAAATATTTTTTGTGATTTTCGTGAAATGCACGGAGACCGCCGTTACGGAGACGACAGGGCAGTCATCTGCGGAATTGCCATGCTCGGAGAAACGGCGGTTACAGTCATAGGTTTGGAAAAAGGACACGGGACTAACGATAAAATAAACCGTAATTTCGGATCAGCCTATCCGGAAGGTTACAGAAAAGCGCTGCGTCAGATGAAGTTGGCCGAGAAATTCAAACGCCCCGTCATTTGTTTTGTGGATACGGCCGGAGCATACTGCGGAATAGAAGCGGAACAGCGCGGACAGGGACAGGCAATAGCGGAGAATCTGGCGGAAATGATGACGCTCGGAATACCGGTTATTTCGGTCATCATCGGTGAAGGCGGCAGCGGCGGTGCACTTGCGCTGGCAGTCAGCGATGAAGTATGGATGCTTGAGAATGCCTATTATTCGGTTGTTTCTCCCGAAGGATGCGCCAGCATCTTATGGAAAGATCCGGAGAAAGCAGCGGACGCCGCGTCCTGCCTGAAACTGACCGCGGATGATCTGCTGGAACTCGGTATCATCGAACGCAAAATAAGCGAAGAAAATCTGTATGAAAAATTAAGAACCGAACTTGCGGAATCCATTTCCGTAAAACTCAAAACCGATATCGGTTTACTTCTTGAAAACAGATATCGAAAATTCAGAAAGATATAAAATTTATGATTGCAATCGTTGTTGACAGCACCGTAAATATTACAATGCGCGAATCACAGCTGTATGGCATTCGCATCGTTCCGGCGTCATTTTCGGTTAATAATCATTTGTTTAAAGAAAAATATATAGACCAGTTCTATGATGAAAAAACAATCTATTCGCCTGACGTAAAATGTGCGACTTTCCATCCGTCCGCCAATGATTTTTACAATACATTTTACAAACTGGGATTTTACGGTTTTGAAATCATTTGCATAACGATCTCATCCAAGTTGAGCAGTGCGTATAACAGCGCGCTTCTAGCGGCCGAATATTTACCGAAAGTTAAAATAAAAGTGATCGATTCAAGGCTTGCGGTCGGCGGATTGTTTTTAATGGTTAAAAAAGCTCATATCCTCATAAAAAATAAGAAGACACAAGAAGAAATCGAATCCGCATTAAACGATTATAAATCAAAAATAAAAATCAAATTCACCGTTGATGATTACATAACGATTGCAAACAGCAAACGGCTCGGATTTGTACGCGGTTCAGCAGCGCCTATTTTGAATTACAAACCGATATTTTACTGCCGCAACGGTTCGATTTATTCGGATCCCTCCATGCAGTCAGCCCGGTCGGGCTACGACAGGATAAGAAGCCTTGTTGACGAGATACCCGATACAACAAAATATGTTATAATAAATTATATCGAAAAAAACAGATTTTTTTATGCTGTTTTAAAACATTTGCAAACAACACGGCCGAATCTGTCCATAGAAGTGCGCAAAATCGGGCCTGTTGTCGGGATAAATATAGGAAACAATATGCTGGCTGTCGTATGGACGGAATAAAACAAATCATTTATTTTTTAAAAAAGAGCGGCTCTGTGATTTAATCGCAGAACCGCTCTTTCTTGTTTTTACTTAAAATCTCCGCGTATGCAATATGCGCCTTATACGAACTTCGAACAAGAGGACCCGATGCAACATACTTAAATCCCAATGAATATGCCTGCTTTTTAACATTTTCAAAAACATCGGGATGTATATATTCCTTGACGGGGTAGTGTAGTTTAGATGGTGCAAGATACTGTCCTATTGTCAGCAGCATACAGTTGTTTTTTCTTAAATCCAGGAAAACATCATTTATCTCATGATAAGTTTCACCGAGACCTAACATTATCCCTGATTTTGTCACAATACCGGGATTCGATTCATAAACGGTTCTCAGTAATTTCAGAGAATGTTCATATACGGCCTGCGGACGAACAGAGGCATATAATCTGGGAATTGTTTCGATGTTGTGATTTATTATATCCGGTTTTGCGTTTATAACGGTTTCGAGCGCATGAAGATTTCCTGCAAAGTCAGGAATCAACACTTCGATAACAGGCGGTTCCTCTTTTAAAAAAGATTTTAATGATTCGATTACATGTGCAAAATGAGAAGCGCCTCCGTCCGGTAAATCATCCCGGGTTACCGAAGTAATAACCACATGATGCAATCCCAGCTTTTTTACTGCTTCTGCAATGTGCTGCGGTTCACTGCGGTCGATTTCCGCAGGTATGCCGTTTGAAACATTGCAAAAACTGCAATTTCTCGTACAATATTTTCCGAGAATCATGAAAGTCGCTGTTTTATTGCCAAAACATTCTCCGCAATTCGGACAATTTGCTTCTTCGCATACGGTTTTTAAATTAAGTGTTCTAAGCACAGTTGTCACTTCTTCATTCACGTTTCCTGTGTTGGATTTTACTTTCAACCATTCCGGTTTTTTTTTAACCGGCATATTATTCATTTCTTTTTCCTTTCAAAAACAAATCATCACATGAAATTCATCTCAAAGCAGTGAGTTTAAATCAGTGTTACAGGCTTCGATATTGAATTCTTTAACAAAGTAATGCTGAACCTTTGTAAAAACCTCCGGCATATCGGCTTTCTTTTTCATTAATTTTTCAATGGAAGTCACA
>CAZVPD010000076.1:0-17359 GCA_964628455.1 uncultured Lachnospiraceae bacterium | reverse complement strand
ATTGTCAAACGTAATACCGCGCGAGGCAAGCTGATCAAGCACGGGTGTTTTTACAACCGTGTTGCCGAAAGCCGCAATCATATCGGCGCGGAGCTGATCGCAGAAAACAAGCAGAATATTTTTCTGTTTCATCATTTCTTCTCCGTTCAGAATTTATAGAACAGCGAATCGAAAAAACCGTGTTGAACGATATTTTCGTAACGGATCATATCCGGCGGATTTTTTCCGTATTTGCCGAAAATGCCTTCTTTATTCTGTATAAAAATATTTTCTTTAAAAACGGGAAGATGCTCCGGATGATCCGCTCCACAGTGGATCATCATGGAACGGCTCCGGTCGAAGATATTTCCGCGTATAATAAATCCGTCGGCCGGATTTTTATGGTTCCATCCCTTTATATGAGCGGGGGTGTCTTTATCCGGCCTTTGACTGCCCCAGCCGAAACCGGCGCAGCGGCAGATATTATCTTCGATGATGATGTTTCGCATGATTTGCCCGGGAGAATCCGTCTGATCCAGAAAATACTCGACAGAATAAGTACAGTTTTCGATTAAATTACCGCGGTATGTTACATTTTCCATCGTAACTTCGGTTTTACTGCTGTTTTTAAACTGGTGAGTGACTGCCGCGTCGTATATTTCGTATATAAAGCAATTTTCGACGGTAAAGTCACGGCAGGACACATATATTTCGATCGCATTGCCGTATCTGGTCGCAGAACCGCTGTTTTGGATCGAACCGCCGATCCAGCCGAGAACACAGTTTGTGACGGTCAGCCCGTTCCGGTCGGATGTCCCGATGCCGTGAGAACCCGCATACATAATGCAAAGGTTGTCAATCGTGACATTGTTGCCTGAAACCGTGACCGTATGACGGTGTTCCGCGATTTCGATGTCATGAAATCGTTCGGAGGGATTTCCGTAGTTCGAACGCAGAACGATTCGGCCGTCATCTCCGTGAACCATATCCAGGTCATTGAGAAGATTTTTTATGTCGCCGTCAAAATCGGCGACGCCTTTGATTTTTTTACAGCTGTGTGCTTTCCCGCCGTCGAAAACGATAAGACCCGCGTCTTCATGAACCGGAAGATCGAGTATATATACGGCTTCCGTTCCGGTAGTTTTCCACGCGGATTCTTTATAATTATGGCGGGAACCGTAAATTTTCGGTTTTTCACCATTGCCGTATGCGGAATAAAAAACACCGCCCCGGCATTGAAGCTGCCCCCGCCAAAGGCAGCCGCGTGCAAAAAGGACCGTGTCTCCTTCCTTAAAAGGATATTGATTCACGCGGTCAAGCGTTTCCCAGGCTTTGTCGGGCGACTTACCGTCATTGTTATCGTTTCCGCTGTACGAAACATAAAAAACACGGCCCGGCGGACGGATCGCAGACGGTGAACCGATGATTTTCTGTCTGCGACGGTCGGACAGGATATTTAAATCATGCCGGTATTGTTCTGATGTCACAATCGTTTCTTTCTCTCCGGATGAAGGATTTCCGGCAGATGGCCGGATACGCAAAGGATTTAAAATTTATTTCGAACCGGGATAAATGCGGAAAAACGGAGAAATGACAAAATACTCCGGACATGGCTGACTCTTTGTTCCGCCGGAACGATCAGTGAGTCACCTGAGCGGTGACCAGGCCCTCGCTGCAGTATTTTTTACGAAGACGCGGCTTTTCGATCTTTCCGGTGGGATTGCGCGGAACCTCGTCGAAAATTATTTTCCTCGGGCGTTTATATCGCGGAAGGTCGACACAGAAAGCCATAATATCCTCTTCGGTGCAGACCCGGCCCGGCTTTAACTCGATAATCGCAGCGGCAATTTCACCGAGTCGGGCGTCGGGAAGCCCGATGACGGCGACATCCTTTATGTTTTCATTCGCGCGCAGATAGTCTTCGATCTGAACGGGATATAAATTTTCGCCGCCTGTTATGATGACATCTTTTTTGCGGTCGACAAGGAAGATAAAACCGTCTTTATCACGCATTGCCATATCACCGGTAAAAAGCCAGCCGTTTCGAAGAACGGCAGCCGTCGCTTCGGGATCTCGGTAATAACATTTCATAACGCCGGGACCTTTGACCGCCAGTTCACCTACTTCGCCGTCTTGAACTGCGGTGCCTTTTTCGTCGGCAATCATCGTTTCCCAGCCGTGGCCGGGAATGCCTATAGCGCCGACTTTATGAATGTTTTCAATACCGAGGTGAACACATCCGGGGCCTATCGATTCGCTCAGTCCGTAATTTGTATCATACTGATGACCCGGAAAATATTTCATCCAGCGTTTTATCAGGCTGGGAGGAACAGGCTGCGCTCCGATATGCATAAGGCGCCATTGATCGAGCTTATAATCTGAAAGCTTTACATCGCCTTTTTCGATCGCATCGAGGATGTCCTGCGCCCACGGCACAAGCAGCCATACGATTGTCATCTGCTCATCGGAAACGGTTTTTAAAATCCATTCCGGTTTTACTCCGCGCAGCAGGACGGCGCGTCCCCCCACAAGAAAGGATCCGAACCAATGCATTTTCGCCCCCGTATGATACAGCGGAGGGATACACAGGAAACTGTCCTGTTTTGTCTGATAATGGTTGTAATTTTCCGTATAACAGGATGCGAGCAGATTAAAATGAGTATGCAGTATTGCCTTGGGAAATCCGGTTGTACCGGATGAAAAATAAAGGGCGGCGTCTTCTTCATCCGTTAAAGAAATACCGGGTTCGGCAGCAGAAAAACCCGCAGTGAGTTTATCATAACTCTCGGCGAATGAAGGGCAGTCTGACCCGACAAAAAAGATATTTTTAACGCGCGGGATTTTGTTTTTTATAGTTTCTATACGTCCGATAAATTCCGGTCCGAATATTAAAAAATCAGCTTCGGCAAGCTCGAGGCAGTATTTGATCTCATCTGCGGAATAACGGTAATTGAGCGGGACGACTATCGCTCCTGTTTTTAATATACCAAAATAGATCGGCAGCCATTCCAGGCAATTCATAAGCAGAAGCGACACTTTATGCTCTTTGTTAATACCGCGGTTGAGTAAAAAGTTTGCGAGACGGTTGGATTTGTCGTTGAAATCCCGCCAGGTGATTTCCCGTCGGTAACGGTCTGCGGAATTGGCTTCAACCAGTTCGTATTCGTTCCAGGTGATTCCCCTCTTATCCCGAAGTTCGGGATTTATTTCGATCAGGCTGACTTCATTGCCGTAAAGCTCCGCATTTTTTATAAGAATATCTGTTATTGGCATTTATTACTTACCTTTCATTGGAATTTATCGGTCTTTTCGAATGATCTGATCTTAAAAATAGACCAGCAAAGAAGCAAAACCGTTGTTTTTACACCAGGTTTCGGCATAGGATCCCTCTTTGACTTTTATTTCGGTGAGCGAGGAACAATCATAAATCGCATCTTTTAAAATTACCGTTATTGTTTCGGGCATCGTAATGGACCTCAGTTCGGGACTTTTGCAGAATGCATAAGTACCGATGACCGAAACACCGGAAGGCAACAGTATATTTGTCACCCTGCTTTTGTAATAAAAAGCATTCGAAATATATTTGATGCCGTCAGGTACGGTCACCGTGTTTTCCGATCCGAGATATTTTAAAAGGACACCGTCGCCGACAGTCAAAAACGAAGTTTTCTGAGCGCTGATCCATGCTGTCGAGCCGAATGCCGATACCCCGACAGAGGTAACGGTTGACGGGACTTTCAGAGTTGTCAGCTTTGAACATTCCAGGAATGCATAATCGTTTATTTCCGTAAGGCCCGGTGAAAACATGACCGAAGTCAGCGAAGTGCAGCCTCGGAACGCTCCGACGCCGATCGATTTAACCGACGAAGGAATTTTCAGACTTATGATCGCCGTGTTGTCCTGAAAAGCATACGGTGCGATTTTCGTAACGGGCTTCCCGCCGATGGAGGGGGGTATATCCACCTCTTTAGCCGATCCTATATATTTGGATATGGTTACTTCTTTGGCGAAGACGTCGCTTTCAAACCATATGCCCGGGTCCTCGGTAACCGCAAGGGCTTCTGTGACAGGGGGCCGGGTCTCTGCAGGTTTTGTTACGGGAGCGTCCGTTACCGGAGGTGTGGTCGCCGGCGGGTCTGTTTCCGACGGCGGAGGAACCGTCGTTTCCGGAACAGGTTCCGTTAAAGGTTCATCTGTTACGTCCTCGGAAGAAATAGGTACTGCGGAATCACTGCCGGCTTCCGCACTGACCGGTTCGGTATCGTCACCGGTCACACCGGTTGTCATCGCAAGACTGTCTCCCGCCAGTTTGATCACTATGATGGCTCCGGTTATGACAGCTGCCGCAATGAGGAATACTATAACGATGGTTACAAGATTACGGAAAGCGATACGCTGACGGTCAGGCAGCGTTTTTTTATCCGTCGGATTCTTTTCACCGATATTCGACTCGCCAGCCGCGGCTTTGAACTGCGGTTTGTCCCTATCTTCAAGATACATGTTCCCGGCCGACGAGGCTGCGAGAGTGACCGATGTTGCGACGATATTTTCGGAAAGTTCGTTCGGGACCGGAACATTCTCCGCTTCGCGTTCGTAAATTACGCCGATATTTTCGATGTTCGAAAACTCAGCCGGCAATACGGAATCCTGCTGTTTTTCCGTCATCTGTTTTTTAAAAAGGGAAGCCGCCTGCATCAAATGCGCTTTAACTGCCGGCTCGTCTGTTTCGAATATTTTTGCGATCTGCGCCGTGCTCATTCTGCAGTAAAAATATAAAAGCGCGGTCTTATGGGGCATCTCCGGCAGGTCTTCGGCAGCAGATAAGACAACCTCCCGCAGTTTCGGATCGATTTCAACGTCGGATTTTGGTTCTCGGTTGTTTTTCAAGGAAAACTTTGTCTTCAGATCAGAGGATTTTTCCAAATCACCGCGCTGAGAAAAAAGGGTCTGGTCTTTATCGCGAAGCAGCATGCGGCAGCGGCTGACGGCGATTACATACAGCCACATGCCGAAGTTTTCGGGATTTTTCAAAACTCCGAGTTTATGAAATGCCTGAAAAAAGGTGTATTGCAAAACAATACCGGCATCTTTTTCATCATTCATAAACTTGAGACATATATAATAGATGCCGTTCTTATATTCGTCGTAGAGATAAGAAATAGCATCCGCATTGCCTTCTCGGGCAAGCATAACTGCTTCTGTAGTATTCATTGAGAAGTGCCCTTTCAGATTCGAATAAAATAAAGCGACAGGAGTATTCATCCTGATTATTCAATCGAGGATTTTTCAGGTGGATATAAATCGATCTTTTTCATATGAACGGCATCTCTTGCCGAAGTTATGTAAATACGGCATTTGTCGACGCCCCGAAGGTTTACGGGACAGATTTTTTTACTGCCGACGGTTGTCCCTTCGTAAACCGTATCCCACGAGCCGTTCCAGTTCGGGCGCTGAATAAGAAACCCCGAAACACGTTGACCGGCTGATAAATCCTCGGAAAGGACAATATATCCGAGATCTTGAGATTTGTTAAAAACAATATCGTAAATACACTGCGTATCACTGCCGTATGCATCCGACCTTTGAATGGCTGCGGAACCCGTTACCGGTTCTCCGAAACAGGACCGGAGTTTTGCGCCCAGTTCTTTCAGCCTCCCGATATCCCGCGGGTCGAATAACCCGCTTGGCATAGGCGGGATGTTCAAAAGGAAAGTCGCGTTGCCGCCGACGGATGTGATGTATGTTTTAAACAACCGTTCAAGAGAATGAGGTTCTTCCGAAGGATGATAGAACCAGCCGGGACGGATGGACATATCGATCTCGGATCCTGCGAATACCAGACCCGAAGAATATAAAATCGTATGAAGAGATCCTATTTCATCGAGCGAATTATATAGATAATCGAGACTGCCTTTCAGAGGACCGGCCGGGGTCTGCGGTTCGGTGCGTCTGTAGCATAGTTCACGGGGGATGACCGACCATTCGGCATGTCTTGCCTGACCACCCTCATTTCCGCACCATCGGATATCGGGGCCGTGGTCATTGAATATACACGCATCCGGCTGATATTTTCGTATAAGGTCAATATAACTGTCAAAATCATATTCCTGCCGGCGGCCGTTCGGGCCTTCGCCGCAGGCTCCGTCAAACCATACTTCAAAGATGTCGCCGTATCCGATAAGCAGTTCCTTAAGCTGAGCGCGATAAAAATCATTGTATTCGGGCGTTCCGTAAAATTTGGAATTTCTGTCCCAGGGGGAAAGATAAAATCCGAATTTAATACCTCCGCGCCGGCATGCCTCGGAAAGTTCATGTACAACATCGCCCCTGCCGTTTTTCCAGGGACTGCTTTTTACGGAATGAAGCGTCGTTTCGGTCTGCCAGAGGCAGAATCCGTCATGATGCTTGGCGGTTATGATGATACCCCGCATGCCCGCAGATTTCACCGCTTCGACCCAGGAATCACAGTCCAGATTTTCGGGATTAAAGATAGCGGGATCTTCGTTGCCGAGACCCCATTCCAGATTCGTATAGGTATTGGGACTGAAATGTATGAACGCATAGAATTCGGTCTCGAGCCAGGCTTTTTGACGTTGAGAGGGAACGACCGAGGCAGCCTGCTTCAAAAAGTCCTTAAAATCAACCGTCTTTTCCATATGAATAGGTCTCCCGTCATATTTATTTTTACAATAAAAATATTATAATTCCGATGAATCAATGCAATTTTATCATATATATTCTGTTTTGTCAATTATACTCGCAATAAAATATCGTCTGCATCAAAGGGATACAAACACAGGTTAAAACAGGATGTTGTTTTTATAAGGGGCATAAGCAATGTTTTTTTATTATTTTCATTTGACAACAGAACCGTATTGTGATATAATGCCTTCAATAACAAACGAGGTGATCCAGCTTGACAGATGTATCGACCGGCGCAAAAATCAAATCGGTAAACGGTGTTCCGAGGTTATTTATCAACGGGAATGCCGTTGTTCCGATTATTTTTTTCGGCAATACGGACAGGGGGCCTTTTGTTACGGAACAGGTTTCCCTTGCCGCAGCCAACGGAATTCATCTGCACTCCTGTATATATAATTTGCACTTTACCGGAGATAAACCCGAGACCTGCGAAAACAGCGCGAAGGATGCTTCGGATGAGATCGCCGACCTGCGCCGCTGCCTCGACTCTGTCATCAGGGGAGATTCGGAAGCGCAGATTTTTCTGCGCGTTAAAGTAGGTGCATACTTCGGGAAGGCGCCCGAGGAATGGGAAAATGAACTGATTGTATTTAGGAACGGGTCGGTTTACCCCGAAGGGTCCGGTATCAGTCTCGCATCCACGTCTTCGGATAAATGGGCGGATGCTGTTGATAAAAAACTGGATTTCATCGTTCGGTATATCTGTAATTCGGGGGAATATAGGAACCATGTCGCGTGTATTCACCTGGAAAACTGCGAATGGTTTGAATACGGTTTTCGAGAGTCCGGTTCGGATATGTCGCCTGCAGCCGATAAAAAATTTATGGAGTGGCAGAAGCGGAAATACGGACAGGAACATCTGTGCGTTCCGGTTCCGCGGGACCTTCCCAACAACATCTCGTCGGAATTTTATAAAAACACATTGCTTTTAAATGAGGACGAACGGATTTTTTCGGATTATTTTGATTTTATCAACGAACTTGTCTCCTCGCGCATCGAACGTTTTGCAAAAATCGTAAAGGATGCGTCTGAGGGCAGCATGCTCTGCATCGCCTTTTACGGGTATTTGTTTGAACTTGCCGACTGCCAGTCCGGTCATTACGATATGCGCAGACTTTTAAATTCGCCCTTTCTTGACGGGTTTGCCGGTCCCGTATCATACGGAGACCGAACAAATACGGCGCCAAACGGAGCTGTCGGAGCCACCAGCGCTTACATGACCGCAATGGATTCGATAACAAGATGCGGCAAACTATGGTTTCAAGAAAGCGATCAGCGGACTTTTATAAATCATGCGCCGGAATCGGGATGGCTGCCGAATATCAAATCCCTTGAGGATCTGTATCATGTTCACAGGCGTGAAATCGGAGACATCATGCTGCACGGGTGCGGTATATGGGTCATGGATCTTGCCGCATACGGATGGCTGTATGACGACTCGGTATGGAAGAATCTGGCTGTTCTTAAAAATGAATATGAAAAACTGATTGCGGCAGAACCGCCGGCATCCGCATTTAATACGGTATTTATTATCGACGAAAAAGCCGAATCGGTACTGGGCCAGCCTTCATTCTGCGGCATATCCGGTAATTTGATCTCTTCCTTCCGTTACGAAGCATACCGCGCGGGCATATCTTTCGCCTTTGCGGAAATTGCAGACGTCGAAGCCGGGCTTTTTTCAGACGCATGCCTTTATATATTTTTGAATCCGTACCGTTTGTCTCCGGACCGGTGCAGGGCTCTTGCCGCGCAGCTGCAGCACGGCGGGAAAACATCGGTCTTTATGTACGGTTTCGGCACCACACTGCCGGAAGATGTGAAATTGCTGACCGGGATGGATATAACGCTGACGGAAGCAGGGAATACCGCGCTGAATGTAACACATGACGGAAAAAGACATGGATTTGTTCACGTGGACCGCTGCAACGAGGTTACTCACCGTTATACCGCAGCCGGTTATGATACGCTGTATGCGGAATATGCCGGCGGCATACCGGGGCTTGCATCCAAAAAACACAACGGATATACGGTCTTTTTTTACGGGGGAACGTTTCTCTCACGTGAAAATATCCGTGCCTTCTGCAGGCTGGCCGGGTGTCATGTTTATTCCGAAGAAGGAGATGTGCTTGTCACCGACGGAAAGTTTTTAGTTTACGGCGCGTCCGCAGCGGGGAAAAAGAATCTCTTGTTTCCGGGAAACTGCGACATATCCGACTTTCTGACCGGGGAATCTTATCAGGATATCCGAGTTCTCTCACCCGACATGAAAACGGGTGAAACCAAATGGCTGGCTATAAAATACCGTCAGCCGTAAAGCGGACAATTCATCGAAGTTTTTTATTATTATATATCATTTGATCAAACCAGAAGGAGAGCAGGAATATGGATTTCAACTCTACAGTCAAGGATTCATTGTTGGAAGGATTTTATCCCGCCGGATGGGATATGCAAAAAATCGATCGCTGCATGCAGTGCACGCCTGAAGAAGCCGTATTAAGGCAGCCTCATTGGAACAGTGCGTTCACACCGGTCGAATGTGAAAATATTTACGATTTCGATACTTATATGGGTCATGAGATCGCGCTCCAGATAAAAACAGCCCGGCAGAAGGGAGAAAAACTGATATTTATACTTCCGGTCGGCCCTATGGGCATGTATAAATGGACGGTCTTTTTTCTGCGGGAATGGAAAATTAAGTGCGACCATCTTTATTGCTTCAACATGGACGAATGGTCGGACGGAGACGGGGTCACCCTTCCGCCCGATAACAGAGCGGCATTCCGATATGCCATGGAACAGGCGCTGTATAATCCGCTCGGGGAGCTGACGGTCCCGCCTTCCCAGAGAAATTTTGCCACAAAAGAGAACCTGCCCCTATACGCGCAAAAAATCGCAGCGCTCAAATCCGAAGGCGCCAGACAGATTTTAGTGTTCGGGATCGGAAGAGTCTGTCATATAGCATTCTGGGAACCGCATTTCGCGGCGGAATTCCCGTCGGCTGACGAATGGAAAAAGCAGACGCACCGTATCGGCGCAAAACTCCATCCGCTAACGATCGAGCAGAATTCGATAACAAGTTTTAAATCGCGGACTACACTTGTTCCCTGCCGTGCCAACACGATAGGTCCCGCTTTGTTTTTGCAGTCCGATACCATCATCGGAGGATGCGACGGTGTCCTGGGACGGGGCATGCAGTGGCAGGGGATGAGTTTTCATATGACTCTGCGTTACGGTCCCGATATGTGGGTCCCGTCCTCCTATATGCCGACGCTGCCGGGCAAATTGTTTTATCTCAGGGAGCTTGCCGGACCGCTGACAGCCGATTGCAATTAAACGCCTTGAAAACGAAAAATATATATTTACAGCGGGCGTGTTGCGGGAAAGCAATACGCCTCGGATTTTGAGACAAAGAATAAATGGATCCTTGCCGGAAATATCCTTGATTTTCGGCACCGGATGATATATAATATCCTTTGATTCAAATGATTCAAAAAAAGACGATTCTATCAGGCATATATAAATAATTATCCAAAAACAGAGGTGAAATATTTTGACTCGCAGATTGACTTTTCGGGGCGGTATCCATGCCGAGGAATTTAAAAACACGCGGAACTGTCAGATACAGCGCATGCCTGCACCCGAACGGTTGTCGGTGCCGGTACTGCAGCATATAGGCGCTCCGTGCGTTCCGAAAGTGAAGGTCGGAGACATTGTGGATTACGGGCAGTGCATCGGAGACGTTGCCGCAGGTTTGGGCTGTCCCGTTCATTCGGGTGTCTCGGGTAAAGTCACTGCAATAGAAGAAAAAATCAATGTATTCGGAGCAAAAATAAAGCATATTGTTATTAAAAACGATTTTGAGGAAAGAAAATCACCCGAAGTGATACCGTTCACAAAGAAACTCTCCGATACTTCACCCGAAGAAATCACGGATATTGTCCGGAAAGCCGGTATTTCCGGAATGGGAGGAGCGACTTTTCCGACATACGCCAAGATCAATTCGGCTGTGGGGAAAGTGAATACACTGATCATAAACTGCGCGGAATGCGAACCTTATTTAACAGCCAACCACCGGCTTCTGTTGGAGCACCCGGATAAAGTTATAAACGGGACAAAGATACTGCTCAAGGCTTTAAGCCTCAGGCAAGGTTTCATAGCGGTCGAGGATAATAAGATCGATGCAATAAACAGGCTGGAAGAACTGCTTGCGGACAGCGATCTGATCAAAGTGAAAATCATGAAAACCAAATATCCTCAGGGGGACGAACGCCAGTTGATTTATGCGATTACCGGTTCGGAACTGCCTTCGGGGAAACTGCCGTCAGACCTCGGCTGTGTTATTTTCAATGCCGAAACATGTTCAGCCGTCTTCAACGCCTTTATCACCGGAATGCCCCTTGTGGAGCGTATCGTGACGGTTGACGGCGATTGTATAAAAACGCCCAAAAACGTATCGGTAACGATAGGAACTTCTTATCGCGATCTGATCAATTTCTGCGGAGGATTAAAAAAGCGGCCGTATAAAATAATAGCCGGAGGACCCATGATGGGAAATGCGGCCTGGGATATCGATGCTCCCGTGACAAAGGGAACCTCGGGACTTCTGGTGTTCTCATCGCGTTATCAGAACATATATTCAGAGGCTTCGGCATGCATTCGCTGCGGACGCTGCGTTGAAGGATGCCCCATGCATCTGATGCCCGTATATCTTTCCGCTTTTTCGAACGCAGGGAGTTATGATAAATGCGAGGATTTCGACGTGATGTCCTGTGTCGAATGCGGCGCATGCGCTTATAACTGCCCCGGTAAAGTTCCCATCGTTCAGGATATCAGGGCAGCAAAAGCGGCATTGATCGAAAAGCATAAAACAGAAGCCGCGAAAAAAATCGCAGAGGAGCAAAAACAGATATCCGAGAGAAAGAGGGCTGAAAGCGGCAATGAAAAACAACAGGAAAAGTAACAATGCGGACGCAGTGCCCGAAACCGATAAAAACATCGGTCAGGACAGCGCCGAAACAGAAAACGGGAAAGAGAAAAAAAGCATATCCGGTTCTGACTCACGCAGTGAAACCATCATCGAAAGGACGGCACGTTTCAGCGAAAATCTGATGCTTACCGTTTCGCCGTCGCCCCATATAAAAAATCCCGACAATACGCGCGCACTGATGCTGGACGTGCTGATAGCTTTGACCCCTGCTTTGATCTGGGCGGTATATGTATTCGGCTGGCGAGCTCTGACACTGACGGTTGTATCGGTGGCATCCTGTGTGCTGTTTGAAATGTGGTATCAGCTGATCATGCGTAAACCGGTGACAATCGGCGATTTTTCCGCTGTCGTTACGGGGGTGCTGATCGCCTTTAACCTTCCGGTAACTGCTTCGCTTTGGATCCCGGTTTTGGGCGCGCTGTTTGCCATCGTTCTGGTAAAGCAGCTTTTCGGAGGCATCGGAAAGAATATCATAAATCCCGCCATAGCGGCGCGTGTGTTTATATTTTCATCATGGACAAAAGAGATTTCGGTTATTCCCGAACCTTTTTCGGTCTGGTCGGCAACTGCTGTTTCGGTTGACGCGGTCTCGGCGGCGACTCCGCTTGCAGCGCTCAAAACAGGCGTTATACCCGAAATATCGCTGTTTGATCTTCTTATAGGCAACTGCCCGGGTGTGATCGGGGAGGTTTCGGCGCTGTTGCTCGCCGCAGGCGGACTTTATCTCCTGATAAGGCATGTCATATCATGGCATATTCCGGCTGCGTTTATTGTTTCCGTGGCGGCAGTCACCTTTTTGCTTCCGGCCCATTCCAATGCACTGCAGTTTATGCTGTATCAGATACTGAGCGGCGGCCTGATTCTGGGCGCGTTTTTTATGGCGACCGATTATGCGACATCACCGCTGACTGCACGGGGAAAACTGATATACGGTGCAGGCTGCGGTCTGATTACCGTTATGATACGGTATTTCGGCGGATATTCGGAGGGCGTGTCCTTTGCCATTATGATTATGAACCTGCTGGTATGGTATCTTGACAGATTTACCAAACCGGTGAAATTCGGGGGTGCCGTAAAGAATGAAAAATAACAATATCGTATTTTATTTTAAGACAGCAGCGGTTCTGACTGTGATCGCATCCCTGACAGCGCTGATGCTTTCTGTTGTCAACGGATTTACGGCGGACCGGATCGCGGAAAATCTGCGGATAGATACAAATAACGCGATAGGCGAAATTTTTACCGAAGGCAAAACATTCGAGAAAATCGATGCGGAATATACGCTTCCCGTCACCGATATCTGGCGCGTCGCGGATACCGGGGGACAAAATATCGGTTACTGCGTATTTGTAACGGTCAAAGGATTCAAAGAAGAAATAAAATTCGTCGTCGGAGCTGATACGGCCGGACAGTGCATCGGCATTAAAATTCTTTCGAGTTCGGAAACAGCCGGTCTCGGAAGCCTGATCAATGATGCGGGATACACGGCCCAGTATATCGGCAAGGCTGCCGGTATGACTCTGAACAACGAAATCGATGCGATTTCAGGCGCAACCATCAGTTCACGCGCGCTGCTGGAGGGCGTGAACGCCGCGCTTGCATCCGACATCATAAAGTCCGAAAAAACATCGGCGGTATCGCAGGACACGGCAGCAAACGGCGATGAGACAGACGGAACGGAAGGGGGCGCATCGGATGGACAAGTCACAGAATAGCCTTGATGCCCTGAAAATCAAAGCTCGTGATTTACTGAGGATGTTGGTCAGACAGCTTAAAGACGGCATTTTCGAAAACAATCCCATACTGGTACAACTGCTCGGAACATGTCCCACTCTGGCGGTTTCCACGTCGGTCGTCAATGCGATCGGCATGGGGATTGCCGCGACAGCGGTGCTTATCTGTTCGAACCTTCTGATTTCGCTTCTGAGGCGCTTCATCCCGAAGCAGGTCAGAATAGCGGCGTTCATCCTGGTCATATCGGGTTTTGTCAGCGCGGTCGAATTGATCATGAAAGCTTACTTTCCGGCACTTGACCGTTCTCTCGGCGTTTTCATTCCGCTGATCGTTGTCAACTGCATCATACTGGCGCGTGCCGAGATGTTCGCATCCAAAAACAGTCCGCTGCCGTCGGTTATTGACGGACTGGCCATGGGCGTCGGCTTTTCATTCGGACTGATTTGTTTGGCAGCAATCCGAGAGCTGATCGGAGCCGGAACATTTGCGGGATATCCTGTTTTCGGAGCGGATTATCAGCCGGCGCTGCTGTTTATCATGCCCCCCGGAGCATTTATAACACTCGGATGCCTGATCGCTTTTATGCAGAAGATCAGGACAAAAAAGCCCAAAGACCTTGCGGACGCCGAAAAAGCCGCACACAGCATAAAAAAAGCTGCGGAAAAAGAAAAACGGATTGCCGAAGCAAAATCAAGATCCGAAAACAAGGCGGCCGATAAAGCGGAAGCGAAAGAAAGAGCCGAACAACAAGAGCGTGAAACCGGGTCCGGTCAAAAAGAAACTCCGAAGGCTGATAACGAAGCCGGTAAAGAAACAAACGGACTCCCGGACACGCAGACAGCATCCGATGATCAAAAAACAAAAACCGAAAATCCCGATCAGACCGAAAAAAGCACGGAAGAAAAAACCGGGGGTGACCTGCAATGATTGTTGAATTAATGCTGCTTATGCTTTCGGCAGTCCTGATAGAAAATTTTATTTTCTCCCGTTTTTTGGGGATCTGCCCGTTTATAGGAGTATCTACAAAGCCCGGCACAGCGCTCGGAATGGGCTTTGCGGTCATATTCGTCATGACCATTTCCAGCGCCGTGACTTATCTGGTATATACCTATATCCTGCAGCCCTTCGGTCTGGAGTATTTTAAAACGATCGCCTTTATTTTCGTCATAGCGGCCATTGTGCAGTTCATCGAAATGTTCCTGCGCAAATTTGTTCCCGCGCTGTATAACGCACTCGGAATTTATCTCCCGCTGATCACCACCAACTGCGCAGTACTCGGAGCCGCGCTTCTTAACATCCAGAAGGGTCATAATTTCATCTACTCGGTCACTTTCGGATTTTCGTCGGCAGTGGGTTTCACTCTGGCGATCGTAATATTTGCCGGCGTCCGCGCCCGCGTCGAACTTGCGGAACCGCCGAAATGCTTCAAAGGCATACCGATCACATTAATTACCGCAGGTCTGATAGCTATGGCTTTTTCGGGCTTTGCCGGTATGAGCTTCTGACGGGGGATAAAAATGGATTTTACGAATATTCTGTCGGCATTTTTATTGTTTGCGGTGATCGGCAGCGTGCTCGGGCTGATACTCGCATTCGCTTCGAAAGTTTTCGAAGTGAAAACAGACGAACGGACCGATACCGTCAAAGAAGCCCTGCCCGGAGCAAACTGCGGCGGCTGCGGTTATGTCAGCTGTGAGGCGCTTGCCAAAGCGATCGTCGCAGGTGAAGCAAAAACCAACGCATGCGTAGCCGGTGGCGCGGAAACCGCCAAAGCGGTCAGCGCTATTATGGGAGTTGAATCCGACTCGGCTGTCCGACTTCGCGCTCAGGTCATGTGCAGCGGAACCGCCCAGTATGCAAAGAAGAAATATATCTACGCCGGCGCACATGACTGTCTGTCGGCTGTCCGCATGGGCGGCGGGGACAAACTATGCCCGAACGGATGTATCGGAAAAGGCAGCTGCGTTGCCGCATGTAAATTCGACGCCATGAAAATAAAGGACGGCGTTGCCGCCGTCGATTATAAAAAATGCAAAGGATGCGGAGCCTGCGTGGCCGCATGTCCCAAAAACATCATCAAGCTGATACCCTTCGACAGCGCGCACTGGGTCGGATGCATGTCGACGGATAAAGGCGCCGAAACGCGTAAATACTGTGAAGTAGGCTGTATCAGCTGCAAGCTTTGCGAGAAAAACTGTCCGACGGGCGCTATAAAAGTAAACGATTACGTGGCAGCCATCGACTATTCGAAATGCATAGCCTGCGACAAATGCGTTGAGGTATGTCCCCGTAAAATCATCTGGTCGGGCAAAACGCAAAGCCGCGATCTGACCATAAAAATAACGGAAAAAGAAAAAGCGGATCAAATATAAGCAAATATATTCCCGACTTTGATCTGTTATTCGAAAGCCCGGAAAACCTTGACGGAGTATAATATGATAATCAACGAACTTTTTTGCAACGGCCGGATCAATCCGGCCGGGACAGGCTATGACGTTGTTCTTTCCTGGAATTATTCGACGGATTACCGCCGCGATCTGACGCAAAGCACTTTTAGGATCGAGGTGTCTCTCGATAAAGATTTTCTCATGCCGGTATATGACAGCGGCACCGTTGTATCCGGCGAAATGAATTACGACCTGGGCAGTTTCATGAAACCGGAATCGTCCCGGTTATACTGGTGGCGCGTTACGGCAGCGGGAAATGACGGACAGACGGCAGCGTCGCGTCCTGCGTTTTTCGAAACCGCGCTGCTTGACCCCGGACTTTGGGATTCTTACGGTTCATACTGGATAACGGACAAGGACGAAGAAACGGCAGCCCCCGTTTTTTTTAACGAAACCGAACGGATGTCCGGAAGAATCAAATCGGCGCGCGCATATATATACAGTTTCGGATTTTCATATCTGTACGTCAATAAAAAACGCTGTTCCGACCGGCTGCTTTCCCCTCCGAATACCCGATACGATAAACGCTGTCTGTATCAGACCTATGATATAACGGAGCAGCTGTCCGGCGATGAAAAGAACCTGATTGAAATTTACGCCGGAGCGGGATACGGTGAAACCTATTCCAAATGGGGCTGGCGTTTTATGGGCAAAAAGGGTGTGCGCGGAGTGTTCCTCATCACATTTGAAGACGGAAGAGTCACGCACTTCGCCACCGATGCAAACTGGAGCATCCGTACGGGAAAAACAGAGATGTGCGATATCTACAACGGTGAAACATATAATGCCGCGGCAAACGGTTTTACGGTTCACGGTGTTACGGCGGATAACAGTCTTGCGCCGTCGGGAACGCTCTTTCCCGATACCATGCCGAACATCGTTCCGTATGATTCGATCGCGCCTGTCTCCTCCTGGGAAACAGGGGATCAAACGATTTTTGACTTCGGAGTCAATATTGCGGGATTTGCCGAAATCACTGTGGAAGCCGAACGCGGGACCCGTATTACTCTGGAGTTCGCCGAAACGGTTGAACCCGACGGCAGCTGGAACCCGAAGACGAACCGCGCCGCACTTGCCACCGACGTTTATATCTGTTCCGGCGCCGGGCGCGAAAAATGGAACCCCGTTTACACTTATCACGGGTTTCGTTATGTCCGTGTCAGCGGTTTAAAAAACGCTGTGTCCTTTGACATAACCGCCTGTGCCTTCTGCGCGGATTTACGCGCAACGGGAAGCTTCGGATGTTCCGATGCAGCCGTGAACCGGATTCACGAACACTGCCTGCGCAGCATGCGGGCAAATTTCATGAGCATACCGACAGACTGCCCGATGCGCGACGAAAGAACCCCCTGTTCGATGGATTCGCAGACAACCGAAGAAGCCGCCGTATATAATTTCGATATGTTATCCTACTATACAAAATGGGCAGAGGATATAGCCGGCGACGGCGGAAATCCCGACTGGGCAGGCGATCAGATTGTTCTTGTCTGGAGGCTGTACCGATACTACG
>CAZVPD010000075.1:0-17521 GCA_964628455.1 uncultured Lachnospiraceae bacterium | reverse complement strand
AAATTAAAAATTCTTTCATTTAAAATTATATAATGATAAGAGGATATTTGATGATGAAAAAACAGATATTCTGCATTATTGCAACGCTTCTGTTGATTCTGCCGTTCTTTTCCTGCAGCAAAACAAAGTTAGATGAACAGATACAGGCAGACCTAAACAAATACGATATTTATGAAGACAACCTGTCACAGTATGATTATCAAAAGGACATCGGCAAAGCTTATTCGGCAGAAACAGAATATAAATATGATGAGAACAGTGACAATATGGATGGTATCGTACCGATTTTCAATCAGTATAAAGTATATAACAACAAGATATATTTTAACATAACCAGAAGGTATGATAATACCGATGAACAAAACGCTGACATGTTGGCGTATATCGACATAAATAACGGTACAAAACACTATATTTGTCCTGATCCGTTATGCAAACATACATACAGCGGTGAGTGTAAATATCTGGGTTTTTCAAATCCTGTCTTTTTGAATGAAAACATATTTTATGCGATTAAACAGGACAATTTGAAAGATGTCATCATGGATATTAATGACATGTGTTTTTCTATATATAGAATCGAAACGGAAAAAGATATTGCAGAAAAAATATATTCATCCGAAAACTTCTCTGAATTTATTCATTTGATGTTTATCGGTAATAATAAGTTATATTTTTTCAAATCCAAATCAGTTGAAGACGAAAATAATGAGAAGTCCCGTAAAGAGATTTATGAATATTGTACACTTGATTTATCATCAAATAAAACAGAAAAAATCGAGAGTTTATTTTCGGATGATATCTATTCATCCTATTTCTTTTCAAACGGTAAATATATATATTTTCGTACAATGAATGATATCTTTGTCACCGATACATCTTACAATAATAAAAAAATTGTATATTCTTTAAAGGAAAACGAAAATTTCAGCGATTTCTATTATGACAGGAATACCGATGAAATGTTTTTCGGTGTTAATAACATTACGGATCATTACGGATATATTTATAAAGCCGGCGACTCTCTCGAATGTGAAAAACTTAAAATACCCAATGATAATGTATATGATTTTCAAATATCGGGTAATAACATTTATTACACCGTATACGATCCGATTATATACGGTAAAAATCCGCGTGGTTCTATTGCGACCGATGAAACAGGGGAGAAGATTTATAAAGCCAACCGTGAAAATCCTTCCGCTGAAATATTGGTATTTGACGGCGAAGGAGAATTTTATCTTGGCGACGGTACTATGATCGTCGGAGACTACCTATATATAAATTATGCTTATATAATGGAGGAAGATGGCTTTGCGTGGTTTAGAAGTGCCGCTGCGACTGTGCGAATAAATCTGTATGAAAAGACAATCAAGTGGTTTAATTTTGATTGAAAAGACAATAATTTATTTAAAAGAAATCGGGAAAATCATGAACACAAAAATACTATATCTTATTACAGTACTTATATTAATATTGCCGGCATTCTCGTGCAGCAAAATAAAAATAGATGAGCAGATACAAGCAGACATAAACAAATACGACGACTATGAAGACAACCTTTCTCGGTATAATTATCAAATGGACATCGGCAAAGCTTATCCGGCAGAAACAGAATATCAATATGACGAGAACAGTGACAATATGGACGGCATCATACCGATTTTTAATCCGTATAAAATACATAACGACAAAATGTATTTTACTGTTATCAAAATGTATGAACATTCCGACGAACAAAACGCGGACATGCTGACCTATATCGATATAAGCAACGGAACAAAACACTCTATATGCCCCGACCCTTTATGCAAGCATACCTACAGCGGTGGATGTAAATACCTGGGATTTTTCGATCCCGTATTTTTGAATGAAAACATATTCTATTCGGTCAGACTCGATTTGCGGAAAGATGCCGCCATGGATATCAATGACGTCCGTTTTTCTATATATAAGATCGAAACGGAAAAAGATATTGTTGAAAAAATATATTCTTCCGAAAATTTCTATGAAACTATTTTATTAACGTTTATCGGCAATAATAAATTATATTTTTTCAAAGTCAAATCCATAAAAGAAGAGGGAGAGAAGTCCCGTAAAGAAGTTCTGGAATATTTTACACTTGATTTAACAACAAATAAAACGGAAAAAATCGAAAATACATTTTCGGATGATATCTATTCATCCTATTTCTTTTCAAACGATAAATATATATATTTCCGTTCAACGAATGATTTCTTTGTTACCGATTTATCTCTCAATAATAAAAAAATCGTGTATTCATTAAAAGAAAACGAAAATTTCAGCGATTTCTATTATGACAGAAATACCGATGAAATGTATTTCGGTATCAATAACATTACGGATCTATACGGATATATTTATAAGACCGGCGATTCATTCGAATGTGAAAAACTCGATATGCCCAACGGTAATATATATAGTTTCCAATTGTCCGGTAATAACATTTATTACACGGCATACGACCCGATCATATACGGTCCAAGTCCGTTTGGCTCTATTATGACTATCGATGAAACCGGAGAGAAGATTTATAAAACCGACCGTAAAAATCCATCCGACGAAATACCGGTATTCGACGGAAAAGGGGAATTTTATCTTGGCGGCGGTACTATGATCGCCGGGGATTATCTTTATATCAAATATATGCAATTAATGGAAGAAGGAGTTCTGTCATGGTTCAGAAGCACCGATGCTGTTGTGCGGATACATCTGTATGAAAAGACGATAAAATGGCTGAACTTTGACTGACAGTGACAGATTTATTTTCTTTGATTGCGAAGGTGAAAAATAAAGTATGACTGCTGTAAAACTTTTGAAATATGAATTTACCAAGCATTTTAACAAATTTACGATACTATTCATTCTGTCGATGTTTCTTTTAAATCTGGCAGTTGCTGCGTATCAATATGCCGATGCGTTTTCACAGGACAGTCACAGTTTCCGTGAAGCGAAGAATCAGCTTCTTATAGATTATATACATAACCGTGAACAATTCGATTTGGAATATACGGATTATACAGAACGTTATAAAAATTACGAAAGCACGTTAAGACTTTGGGCGATGTCAGACGATTTCAAACAGGCGCCGGTTTTTGAAAATAAAATGATCGACCTTGGCGGATACGGCGACCGCAGGCTTTTCGGAGAGGTCACCGCGGTCATCGAACGCTCAGCCGATTATAAAAACGATATTATAAAGCTGCTCCGCGGGAGCTATCAGAAAATCGAAGAGATCGGCACGCAGAATCATACATATGTCTACGATTATCAGGTGAATGTGATCCTGCGCTACGAAAAGCTGACAGAGCTCGAAATAAAACCCGCCGAAACCTATGGATGGAACGAGTATTTTTCGCTGAATACCCCGCTCGTGTTTTTGCTGATCACTTCACTCGGTTTCTTCTGCGGTATATTTACATCCGAAAAGCGCGCGGGTATCGCCAATATTCATCGGATATCCAAAAACGGCGGCATTGCCTTAATACGGGCAAAAATATTTTTTATCGGAATAAGCTCGGTTCTGCTTACATTGGTATTTACTCTTTCTCCGCTGATTGTATTTATGCTTTCGACCGGCTTGTCCGGAACAGACCGATTTATACATTCACTTGACGCGTTCGAATACTGTCCGTATGCATTTACTGTTTTTCAATACGTGTTTGTTTATCTTGCGGTTCGTATTTTGGTTTTCTTATGCTTTGACGGTATCGCAGCGGTTATAGGGCAATACTTCGGAAACGAACTTCCGGTATTCGGATTCTCGGCTTTATTTATCGCAATCAATTATGGACTGTACTCGCAGGAATACACCTCGCCGTTATACAACCTGAAAAAATTCAGCTTCTTTGAAACCGGCAATGTCAATATCCTGTTTGACCGCTACCGGGCGATCAATATATTGGGATTTTGTGCGGATTTTTTGCTTTTCACGTTGATCGTCATGGCTGTTTTGCTGATCATCACGCTTACTTTAGCTTTGACAAGAAAATCCATCCGGGGTATGTTACAGAAGAACGAAGGGGGACGGGGTATCGGATTTAACACGTTAAAACTTTCGATTCTGAGCTTTGAATTTGATAAAAATCTGCTTAATAAAGGAGGATTGCTGATTTTCACGGCAGCCATTGCCGTCAAGATTGTTATCTCCGGCGTTTATTATAAACCGATGACTACCGAGGCCGAAGACATCTATATTTCCTATATAAACGATGTAGCCGGTGAGGTTACCGGCGAAAAAATGAAATATATCGAAGAAGAAAAAGAATATATTGAACGATCGGTTTCCGAATATCAGACTGCGTCCGAAGATTACCGGAACGGAAAAATTTCCGCCGAAGAATACCGGACGTATGCAAACCGAAATAATTATGCAAATGCAAATTCGGAGCCGTTCCGGAAGCTGCATGAACGGGGCAGCTATCTTCAATCAATCAGTGAAAATCATGAAAACATCATGTTTATTTATGAATACGGCGCGAAAAAGCTGCTGTTTTCGGAATTTGATGTGACTGCGGTTTTATTCGGCATTTTAATTTTCTCAAATGTTTTCGCCAACGAATATCAGTCGCGTTTCAGTGCGATCCTGCGCATGTCAAAAAACGGCAGGTATAAAACATTCAAAGAAAAAATTCTGTTTACATTCATTACATCCATTGTTGTATTCATCCTGTTTTCGGCGATCGATATTGCGTTTATGAATACCTATTTTAAAATGAATTATTTGTCGGCAAACATCATGAGCATACCGGAATACGCGTATCTGGATACAAATCTAAGCATATTCGGTTATATTTTCATCTTTAAAATCATCAGCTGTATGGGTTTCCTTTTTTTTGCACTGATGATAACCGGTCTGTCGCAGATTTTAAAGAATCAGGTCAAAACCGTTATCGCAGGATCGTTCATCATTCTGGTTCCCTTCCTGCTTGATTACTACGGAATCGGTGCGCTCGGATTTATAAACATGACCGATTTCTTTGCTCCGGTATACGCAGATAAAAATATTGCGGCGTACATATTCTGCACGGTTCTGACGCTTGTTATATATTTAAAAACAAGATTTGCCTGGTCAAAAGAATAAAAAAATATATTTATAATTATAACATAAACAGATACTGTCCAAACAAAACTTTATTTGACTTTACCTCAGTATTCGAACCGAACATCTGCTCTCTTCACGCTTTGAACGACATCGGAAAATCATCTTTATTGAACATCATAACCGTCAACTTAATAGAAAATGACATCGCTATGCCTGCGAAATTGATCAAGAAGATCGAAGGCAGAGTCTGGAGCGTTCCCTGCGCCGAAGCGGAGGTGACCGTGATGCAGGAAAGGTTCCGTGTAACCAATATTGCCAAAAACGATACCGGTGTTTCGCTGCGGATACTGTGTGAAACCAAGCCGGAGGATCATGCCGTAAACGTATCTCTGTCGCTTGAAGATTATATCTGACTGTATTCGGTGATGTGATGTAAATTTGTCGTCTGACCGTAAATACCGCTGTATATATAAATAAAGATCAAGGCATCCTGCGGGAATTTAAACGCAGAATGCCTTGATTTGCTTTATTACGGAAACCGATAAACCGGAATTTTTCTGTTCCGCTGCCGCGATACCCGGACTTTAAGGGTAAACTTCCGAATATTTCATACACTTGAAATACGCAGTGCGTTTGAAAGTTAAAGCGCATTTTATCCGGATTTGCGGGATTACAGATGGTAATCGCCGGCAGCTTCGGGTTGATACAGCAGTTCTTTTATATGGATCTCAACAGAACCGTCCGGAACATCCCAACGGATGGTGTTCCCCGCCCCGTAACCGAGGATCGCGGTCCCGACGGGAGACAATACGGAGAGTCTGTTGTCGGTGATATCGGCTTCGCCGGGATAAACAAGGGTGACCACCTTTTCCTCTCCGTTCAGAGAAAGGTTTACTTTGGAATTCATCGTAACGATATTTCCGGGTATTTCCCCGGGGTCCACTATATTCGCCCGGTAAATTTCTTTGTTCAGATCAAGCACCCTGTTGTTAAGCCCGGAATTTTCGTTCAGAATCCCGTCAATCAGTTTCTTCAGCCTTTTTGCGTCGATTTCGGACAGATACAGCTGATCCATCTTTGACTCTCCTTTCATTTTATCGAGGAATTTCCTCATTGTTATTGAAAATATATAATAATTTCCGGTAATCCGGTCTATCTGAAAACCGGCGCCCGAAAAAGTCCGTATGGACCGTATGTTTTTTTTGTCGATCTTCGCCGTTACTTTCTGCGTCCGGTATTCAAAGAACGCGATTTTCATGCTTTCCAGAACAGCACGGATACCGAGCATCTTCCCCCGGTCGCTGCGGTCTCCTATGACGATCACAATTTCGGTCTCGCTTTTATTGAAAACAAGCCGCACAAAACCCACGGGCCTTTCCCGTTTGCTGCAAATCATATAGAATCTGCCGTTTTTATTGAAAATCTGCGTCAGAACCGGAAGGTTTACATTGTCAAGTACCTGCCGGATGTCTTCGGAAACGCCTTCCGAATCGCTCAGGTACCTTAAAGTCTCTTTATCTTTCAGCCATTCGATCAGAGTCAATGCGTTTTCCCTTGTTATTTCGGGGCATAAAAAAATAAAAGGTTCCTTCATTTTTACCGTTCCTCCAGTAATAATAAAAGCCTTTCATAGAAATCCGGGACTATGACGGTTCTTTTCGTGATGTTTAATTATTATAACAAAAAGCACGGCAAAAGTCAAGCCGTAAAAATCACCGGGGCAAAACCAGACCGGAGAACCGGATGCGGTTACCGGGAAACGCTGATAAAATTTTAACGGATCATTGCTATCGGGCAGAAAGAATGATATACTGATATCAAAGAAGAAAACCGACGCTTATGCGAAAAACAAAAGGAGTCTGTTACCGATGAAACACGTTATTTTACCGCGTTACCCCCTCGGGAATCCCCACCGCGTCTGGCGCCAAGACAATTTCATCCTCTCCACCTTTGCGGCCCGCGCGAAAAATATGCGCGACGCCCTTGAAAACTGCGCCGAAGCGGGCTTCAACCTGCTGGAAATGGGCTGGGCAAGCCACGAACAGGCGGAGGAAGCGCTCCGGCTGTGCGAGGAACTGGAAATCGACCTGCTTTATCAGGATTTTTCGCTCTACGGCGGAATGCAGGAACGCAATATGGGACGCAGCTTCGGACAGGCGGAACTGAAAAACGTCGCCGACCATGTCCGCCCTTACAGGCGCTGCATCGGCTATTACATCTGGGACGAACCCTACAGGCCCGATGAGCTGCTTGAAACCCGCCGTCTGACGGACATGTTCCAGCGCGAGGACCCGGACCGCCTGCCCTTTACCGTAGCCATACCCAGTTATAACAACCTCTACCGCTGGGACAACGGCGAATTCACCTCCTATCTTACCCGTTTTGCCGCCGTGATCGACCCGCCGGTGCTCTCACTCGACTACTATCCGGTCGGACTTCCCGGTTATAATGACAAAGACCAGCTGGACAATTCGCTGATGTGGTGCGACCTCGGGCTCATGCGGCTGCTCGCAAGGAAGCATTCGATGCCGCTCTGGTTCTACTATCAGGCGGTAAACCTGCACAAATACCCCCGTTTCGAGTTCCCGATGGTGCGGGTGAGTATGTATGCCGCAGCCCTGTACGGCGCCAAAGGCCTGCAGCAGTTCACAGCATCCGGCTCCGTCATCGATGACAGGGGACAGAAAGCCCGCTTCTTTGAAGAGCAGAAACAGATCCACGGCGAATTTAAGAAGCTGGGGAATACGCTGATGGCGCTGGAAAGCCGCTTTGTGTTCCATTCCGCCGATCTGCTGCCCGGATGCCCCTATATGGAGGGATTGGCGGATGACGTTTCGCAGAGCGCGGTGCTGGCAGAACTGCCGGAGGAACGGATCTCCGCGGGCGAACTCACCGACGACGCCGGGAACCTCTACCTTCTCCCCCTCAACCGCGATTATACAAAAGACCGCACCGTCGTCCTGCGTTTCCGCAGACCCGTGCGCGTCTATGAGACCGACCGGAGTACCGGACGGCCGTTCATACTCGCCGAAAGCGCGGACACGCTTCCCCTGGACCTTGCCATGGGCGACGGCAGACTGCTGCGCATACAGGACGCCTCCGAGGAATCCTTCACCGTCGAATACCGGCTCGAAAAATAATTTCCCCGCCGCATTCCGCACCGGGACCTGTCATTCATGCACATCCGGATATCCTTTAAACAATAGTATGTGTCGGAGCTGCGGAAAAGTCTCCGGGAAAAGCAGAGCCGAAACGTGCGCAAACCGTATGAAAGGCTCTGCTTTTCCATGCGACGATCCGGTAAAACCGGCATTCCATATCATATCGGGAGGACAGACATGAAAAGAATATTCGGCATCACCGATTACGGCGCGCAGCCCGGCAGTCAGACTCTCCAGACCGGCGCCATTCAAAAAGCGATCGACGAATGCTTTCTATCGGGCGGAGGCGAGGTGCAGATACCGGCAGGCATATTCCGCACAGGAGGGATTCTCCTGCGTTCGAACTGCACGCTTCATCTGCTCGAGAACGCGGTTCTTGCCGGCAGCCGCGACCCCGGCGATTATTTCGGCTATCTCGGCGACAAACTCGAGCCCCTGCCGGAGGATAAGATCAAAGGGACACAAAAGAATTCCCCGGGCATAGCATCCGACTGTTCGCGCTGGAACAACGCCCTGATCCGCGCGCTGTATGCCGAGAACATTGCGATCCTGGGGGAACCGGGCAGCGCGATCGACGGGAGCGACTGCTTCGACGAAACCGGCGAGGAACATTACAGAGGTCCGCACGCCGTCACCTTCCGTTCCTGCAGAGGGATCACCTTCAGGGGTTATACGATACGCAACGCTTCGAACTGGGCGCACAATCTGTACGACTGCGGCAATATCCTGATGGAAAGCGTCCGTGTCCTCGCGGGTCACGACGGGGCGCACTTCAGAGGATGCGAGAACATCATCGTCCGGAACTGCGGGTTTTACACGGGCGACGACTGCGTTGCCGGTTTTGCAAACGTCAACCTTCTTTTACAGGACTCGATCCTCAATACCGCCTGCAGCGGAATGAGGTTCGGGGGAACGAACGCGCGCATCGAACGCTGCCGTTTCACCGGGCCGGCGAAATACCTGTTCCGCGGCAGCCTGAGCAGCGAAGAAAAGCGTTCGGGCGCGCCGTCCGCCGCATTCGAAACCGACAAAACGCCCGGCCACCGCTACAACATGCTTTCGGCCTTCACCTACTTTTCCGATTACACCCGCGACGTGCCCGTTCAGCCCGGCAACATCGTTTTATCCGGCTGCGTGATCGAAAACAACGACCGTTTCCTTCACTATAATTTTTCCGGCAATGAACCGTGGCAGAAAAACCGGCCGCTTGAAAACATCACCTTCGAGAACATAAGGGCGACGGGGATCAGACTGCCCCTCAACGCTTATGCCTCTCCCGATGTCCCTTTCACACTCACCATACGCGGCACAGAGGTATCCTTTGCCGAAAACGCGGCTCCCGACAGCTTCATCCGCGCCGCATACTGCCGCAGGATCGAGCTGGAAAACGTCCGCATCACGGGATTTACCGGAAACACGCTGATCCGGAAATGGCATCACAACGGCGAAATCCTGCTGCAGAACGTCGAATGCGCATCGCTCGCAGTAATGGATGCCGATGAGCCGTTTGTGACGCAGGCGATATAAACAAACCGGATACAATACGGCAGCTTTGCCGGAACTTCCGGCGCAGGCAGCCTGTCCCGATACCGACGGAAAGAAAATTCAAACATCCTACTGCAAAAGCGTTAAGCGTGTGATATATTTGTCTTATAAACATTTCAGAAACAGGACGGAGGACAATGATATGAACAGTCGACTTTTTATTACGGCAGCCGCTTTGTTTTTGACCATTTCCATCTTATTCGGTTCCTGCGCGGCGGAACCGACCGGAGAAGCGGAAACAGCCGAACCGGTTCTCACCTCGCCGGAGACGGAGGACCCGTACGGAGACGGGCTGCCCGCCGCGGACCTGGGCGGTGCTACGGTCACCCTCCTCGCAGCAGCAGAGCAATGGATCGACGAATACTATGTGGAGGCCATCACCGGCGACATCGTCGGGGATGCCGTTTACGCGCGCAACCGGAGCGTGGAGGACCGCTTCAATCTCAAACTCGATTATGTTGTAAAAAACGGCTACGGGGCGGGTATGCCGGATATTTCCACCGCCCTTACCGGCAGCGTAATGGGAGGCACAGGTGAATTCGACATCACCATCATCAACGGCGCCTACGTGGCCGGGAGGATCCTGGAGAATGTTTTCGCCGACCTCCATACGATGCCCATACTCAATTTTTCCAATCCGTGGTGGATCGGGAACATCAACGAACAGATGACGGTCGGCGGAAAGCTGTATGTGGGCGCGGGCAGATATTCGCTCAGCAGCGTGAAACGCTCGTGGGCGCTCTACTTCAGCAAAAATCTCGCCGAATCGTATAATCTCGGCAATCTGTACGACGAGGTCCACGGGGACACCTGGACCTACGACCGCTGGATGGAATACGCGTCGGCGGTCAGCGCGGATCTGGACGGAGACGGAAAGATGAACAAAAACGACCGCTACGGCATCGTCGGCACCGACGTCGAGCCCTTCTGGTCGATGCAGATCTCCTTCGGAAGAGTAATCACCTTTATCAACGAAGAAGGGCAGCCCGAGCTTCCGGGCGCCGACGAACTCACCTGCGAGATCTTCGAAAAGCTGCAGGCGCTCCGATTTGACAATACGAGATATTTCGGCACGGCTTCCGTCCATCCCAACGAGGGGCTGATCGGAATGCTGGCCGCGGACCAGTCGCTCTTCACGGTCTACACACTCAATATCACTTCTTTCCCCGAGATGAGGGAGATCGAGAATTACGGCATACTTCCGATACCGAAACTGAATGAGAATCAGAAGTCCTACTACACGCAGTGTTTTGTCGATTTCTGTTCGATCCCGAAAGTGACGGGAGGGGACCCCGCGGACATAGCCCTGGTGCTTGAGGCGCTGAACGCCGAAAATTACCGCTCCGTGATACCTCAGTATTACGAGATAGCCCTGGCGCGCAAATTCACCCGCGACGATGAATCCGCCGGGATGCTGGACATCATCTGCGCAGGCGCGAAGCTCGATCTGGGCACCGTATTCTTCTCCGCGATCAACACGAACAATTTTATGATCGGCCAGCTTTTCAAGAGCAACGGGTCGGCGACCTATGTGACTTTCTGGGAGGCAAACAAGGATTCGATGACGGGCGCGCTCCGCGGCATCATCGAGACCCTCGCCGGTTTCGAATAACGAACCGCCGCGCCCGTATCGCCGGATGCGCGGGCGCGGCTTGTTTTTTACAGACTTATTTTACCGCAATTAAATGCGGGAGAAAAATCCGAAAGTTCGATAGGATGGTGAATTTATGAAACCATGGACACCGCTGAAAATCAGCCGCGCCGGGGACGGACGCCTTCGGGCCGTCACCCTGATGCACAGCATCACCTTCGACGGCTGCATGCCGTCCGAGATAACCGCGGCCGGCGAAGCGATCCTCGCGGCGCCGGTCAAGCTCAGAACCTTTTTTCGCAGCGCTCCCGGCTCCTCCGACATCATCGAGGGAAAAGCGGAGGGCGTGAACACCGTCGTCTACTCCGACGACGGAGAGACCCTTTCCTTCGGCGTTCAGCAGCGCACGGAAAACCTTGTCCAGAACGTCAGGGTCACGGTCTGCGAGGACGGTTTTATGTGGTTCGATCTGGCGCTCATGTCATTCTGGCAGGGAGAGAACCACTGGGACGGCAGTTCCGATCCCGATCAGAATCTGCCGCGCATCACCTCCATGAAGCTCGAGATACCGCTCAGGGCCGGCGTCGCGCAGCTCTCGCATTACTGGCCGTCCGACGGAGGGGCGTCCAACAACAATCCCATCGGTGCCGAAACGCTGTCCCTTCCCTTCAAGGGCATCACCTGGCTCGGACACGAGGGGTCGGGGCTGACGCTCTATCTTGAGACGCCCGAAAACATCACCTCCCCCGGCGAAAAAGGCCTGATCGCCGTAAACCGGGAGGGTGAAGCCGTCCTTCTGACGCTCAACCTGCTTACGGAAACACCCGACTGCTGGAAGAACGCCCGGGACACATGGAACGCCCCCCTCGACCCGCTGACCTTCTCTTTCGGGCTGCAGCCTACACCGGTCAGACCCTTCGTGTGGAAGGACGGTTACAGACGCGTTTATCACAGCGGTTACGCCCCCGTGGTCAGCCGCGGCGAAAGCGGACTTGAGGAATTTGCGGAAAAAGCTGCCGCCGGCGGCGCCCGCTGGGTCGTGCTGCACGAGGACTGGAGCGTCATCCAGAACTACGGCCTGCCGGCGGACGGGGATCTTTTCGGGAAAGCGGTCGAACGGCTGCATGCCCGCGGCATCAAAGTCTCGGTCTATTTCGGATATGAATACGCCTCAAACGCACCCGACTGGTTTGAAAAGCACGACGAATACGCGCTCATGCAGTCGGGATCCCGCCGCGTCGGGGGCTGGCAAAGGCTGCCCTTCCAGCGCGCATACATGGTATGCTACAAGGGAGGTTACGGCGAAAAAGTCCTTGAGAGGGTGAAGAACGCATTCGAGAACTACCGCGTCGACGGCATCTACCTCGATGGCACCGTCGAACCCTGGATCTGTGAAAACACCCTGCACGGATGCGGCTGCCGCAGCAGCGGAAAGCTTTCCGGAACCTATCCGATCAAGGAACTCCGCGCTTTCATGCGCCGCCTGAAGTCCCTCGCGGAGAGTTACGGCGGTTATATCGAAGCGCATCAGAGCTCCTGCCTTGTTCCCTGCACGCTTGCATACACCGATTCCTACTGGGACGGCGAACACATCATGAGCAATGTCGCCGGCGACCTGACCGGCTATCTCAGGAGCGCGGCGGTCAGAAGCGAATTCACGGGTTACAATATCGGCGTGCCCTCCCTTTTCCTCGGCAGCGGAGACGAAACGAAGTGCCGCAGCTACGTGCTGATGTACGGCGTTTCCATGAAGATGTCGCTTGAGGGCAAAGACGGCGAATTTTCACGTCATGTCATCGACACCCTGGAGGCATTCGGCGACACGGAGGCGACATTCTACGCCTTCTGGAACGAAAAATGCCCCGTGAAACCTCTCACCGCCGGCGTGATCGCCTCCGCGTGGGTCAGGCCCGGCGGAAGCATGCTCGTCGCGGCGCTGAACACGGGCGGCGAACCCGTGGAAGCCGAATTTGAAACAGGCGGGAAAAAACTCGTTCTGACGCTTCAGCCGATGCGGGCGGAACTGATCACTCCGTGACGGGGTGTTTCTCGCATTCCCCGGACTAAAAATCAGATGCAGAGGTTGATTTTATGCTCTATAAGGACATTCATATTTCGACCGTCCGGAAAGCGGACGAATCGAATCCCCGCCATTCGGAGGCCAGCGTGATCACCTGCGGAAACGGTGAACTGCTGCTGGCCTGGCAGCGTTTTGAAAAAAGCGCTTTCGGATCGGGGGATCAGGCGCCCGGCGTCATCTCCCTCATCCGGTCAAAAGACAGGGGCATTTCCTGGCGGGACGAACGCGTTCTGGTCCGATGCCCGGAGGGCGCGGTCAACGCCTACAGCCCCAATTTCATCCGGCTTTTAAACGGCGATATTGCCCTGATCTACATGATCTACACCCGGCTTACGGCGGGACAGGAACAGCTCTCCTCCATTTATATGATCCGCTCATCCGACGGGGGACAGACTTTTTCGCCGCCGGAGCCCATCACCGAAAATAAAGGGATCACCGTAAGCAACAGCTGCGTCCTCCGCCTTCGGTCCGGCCGCATGCTGCTTCCCGTCTGCTTTGCCGAAGGGACCCTGTGGACGCCTTCCGAGCATATCGCTGCCGGCGTGATGTATTCCGACGACGACGGCCGGAACTGGCAGGTATCCCCTCACCGGATCAGCCTGCCCATGCGCGGAGCCATGGAGCCGTTTGTCTGCGAGAGCGCAGACGGCCCGCTCGTGATGGTCATGCGCTGCCAGCTCGGGTCTGTCTTTCGTGCCCAATCCGCGGACGGCGGGCTGACCTGGTCAAAACCGCAGACGACGGGACTTTCCGCGCCCGAATCATGCCCGTATATCATCGGCATACCCGGAAGCAAAGCCATGCTGGTGGTCTGGAACCACTCGGAATATGATATGCATTTCAGGTCGCACTACGGAAAACGCTCGCCGCTTACCGTTGCCGTCACCTATGACGGCGCGCGGACCTTCGGGTCGGTGCATGACATCGAGACAGACCCGTCCTTCGCTTTTTCGAATCCGGGAGGGACATGGATTTCGGACAGCGAACTGTTCTTAACCTACTGGGCTTGCCAGTATGACAGGGACTGGGTGATGAACGGGCTGATCGACCTGAAACTTGCCCGCATCACGGTCGACAGAAAATGTCTGAAAGGCTGATCTCCGGCTTATCGGACTGCCGTCAAGTAAAAAACCGCCCTTACGGACGGTTTTTTACTGCGGTCAAATGCGATTATTCCGGGTATCCGCCTTTTTACGGCATCCCCCTGCTGCGGCATACCAGAGCAGCGGTTCTTCAGACCGCTTCTTCCGGGCGGGTGTATTGATTTTTATACAGCCGGGCATACAGTCCGCCTTTATCCAGCAGCTGCGCGTGGCTTCCCGCTTCGGCTATGCGTCCTTCGTCGATCACAAGGATCATATCCGCGTCCCTGATGGTGGAAAGCCTGTGAGCTATGATGAAGCTTGTCCTGTTTTTCATGAGAGAGATCATAGCCTGCTGGATGTGCATCTCCGTGCGCGTGTCGACCGATGAGGTCGCTTCGTCGAGGACGAGGATCTTCGGGTCGGCCAGGACTGCCCTTGCTATGGCAAGCAGCTGACGCTGTCCCTGCGAAAGGTTGGACCCGGACTCGGAAAGTTCCGTGTCATAGCCCTGAGGAAGCTTTGTTATGAACGTGTCGGAGTTGGAGATTTTTGCCGCGTTTTCCACCTCTTCGTCCGAGGCTTCCGGCCGGCCGTAACGGATGTTGTCGCGCACGGTTCCGGTGAACAGGACCGTGTCCTGCAGGACGATGCCTATCAGAGAACGCAGGTCGTCCTTCTTTATTTCATTGATATGAATTCCGTCGAGCAGGATCTCACCGCTGTCCGCATCGTAAAAACGGGTCAGCAGATTGACCACCGTCGTTTTCCCGGCGCCCGTAGGTCCTACCAGCGCTATCTTCTGTCCGCTCTTTATATCCAGAGTGAAATCTCTGAGAACAGGTTCGCCCGGTTTATATCCGAAATTCACATGGCTGAACACCACGCTTCCCTTTGTGTCATCGGGACCGAGGACCACGCTGCCGCTGTCCTCCTCCGGTGCCCGGTCCATAATGTCAAAAACCCTTTCCGCTCCTGCGACGGCGGACTGGATCGAATTGAGCTGATTCATGATCTCGTTCACAGGACGGTTAAACTGGCGTGACAGGGTGATAAACGCCTGTATCGTTCCTATCGTTATGCTGCCCGTAAAAAACACAGCCGCGGGATTTGTGATCTTGCCGCCGTAGAGAAAGAGCAGTCCTCCCGTTATGGCGACCAGCCCGTAACCAAGGTTTGAGAGGACATTCATCAGAGGTCCGACGACGCCGGAATAAATCTGCGCTTTTATCCCGTGCTCCTTCAGTCCGGCATTTATTTTGTCAAACCGTGCAGCCGCTTCCTTTTGGTGTCCGTAAGCAGCCACGGTTTTTTGTCCGGCTGTCATTTCCTCGATGTGGCCGTTGAGCTCACCGAGGGCGGTCTGCTGCAGCCCGAAGTGTCTGCGCGTGATCTTTATTATTTTCTTTGTGATCAGAAAGCCCAGGGGCGTGACCGAAAGGGAAACAAGCGCCATCAGCGGGCTGTAATAGAACATCATGAAAAGGGAACCCGCGACTGTAATGACCCCCGAGACCAGCGACGATATGCTCTGAGAAAAGGTATTCGATATGTTGTCCACGTCATTGGTCATACGGCTCATCAGTTCGCCGTGCGTATGGGTATCGAAAAAGCGGACCGGAAGAGTCTGCATCACGGCGAACAGATCGTTCCTCATGCGCTTTACCGTTTTCAGGGACAGCGCGGCCGCAAGCAGCCCCTGCGCAAGGGATATCAGCGAGGAAGAAAGGAAAAGCACCCCCATCAGTATAAAAGAACCTGTCAGCGCTCCGAAATCGATGCCCGTCCCGCTTCCGCCCCCCTGCTGAATGATATCAAGCGTCTTTTTCTGCAGTACCGGAGAACCGAGCATCAGGACCGAGGAAATAATCACCATCACAAAAACGCCGGCAAGCATTTTCCATTCTTTTCCCAGATAGCGAAGCAGACGCAGGACCGTCTTTTTCGTTTCTTTCGGCTTTTCGACGTGCATCATCCCGCCCATCGGCCCTCCGGGTCTTCCGGCGGGACCGCCCGGACCTCCGGGTCTCTGTACGGTATTCTGCGTGTTTCTGTTCATGCTACGACACCTCCCTGCCCGGACTGCGAGTCATAAATATCCCTGTAGACCGCGCTGGACTGTAAAAGCTGCCCGTGCGTGCCTATATCGGCTATCCTGCCGCCGTCGAGGACGACGATACGGTCCGCATACATCACGGAGGATATGCGCTGGGCGATGGTCAGGCAGGTCGTCCCTTTAAAATTTTCCCTGATCGCCCTTTGCAGCCTCGCTTCGGTACCCGTATCGAGAGCGGATGTGCTGTCGTCGAGGATCAGGATCTTCGGCTTTTTGATCAGGGCACGGGCAATGGATACCCGCTGCTTCTGACCGCCGGATAAAGTCAAACCTCCCTGCCCCAGTTCCGTCGCATAGCCCTCCGTAAAACCGGTGATAAAATCGTCCGCCTGAGCCCATTTGGCGGCATCCGCGGCCCCGTCGTCCGACGCGTCCGGTTTGCCCCATTTTATGTTTTCCAGGATCGTGCCCGTAAACAGAAGGGTCTCCTGAAGGACGAAACTGATCCCGGCGCGCAAACGATCGAGGTCATAATCCCTCACATCTGTTCCGTCCACAAGCACGCTGCCCGACGTCACGTCGTAAAAGCGGGGGATCAGGCTGACCAGCGATGTTTTTCCCGCGCCCGTCGAACCGAGGACAGCCACATGCTCGCCCGGCATGATATCGAGATCGATATGATCGAGGACCGGTTCCCCGCTTGAATCCGGATAAGCAAAGGAAACATCACGCAGGGAGATCGCTCCGGCGGTGACGACGGCATCCGAATTTCCCGAAACGATCGCGGGTGCCGTTTCCAGCACTTCCCTGATCCGGACGGACGACGCCTTCGCGCGCGAAATCATCATAAAGAGCATACTCATCATCATGATGCTCATCAGAACCTGCGTGATATAGGTGATCCCCGCAAGAACGTCGCCGATCCGCGCTTGAGCCGCCTG
>CAZVPD010000074.1:0-17534 GCA_964628455.1 uncultured Lachnospiraceae bacterium | reverse complement strand
GTCCGGTGAAGAAGTCGGACCCCTCGCCCGCCGTGTCCCCGCCGATGACGTACGGCCGGTATTTCACAGGCTCCTCGTAGACCGACACGATCCCGTTCTCTCTCTCGGCGAAGCGTATGTTCGTGACAGACAAACCGTCGTAGTCGTACGTAAATTCCCCCCGCTTCAGCGGCATCGGCGCCTTCTCCCTCTGCCGTATGATCGCCTCGTTGTCGAACACGGCGGACCCGGTCGTCAGGAAGGCTTCGTCCGCGCAGGAGGGGTATTCCTGCCGGAACAGGTCCCCGCTGCCGGAGCAGTTGTTGCGTATGCACCACCGGCGCCAGGCGAGCTGCCCGTCGTCGAGCGCATATCTCTCTTTCAGATCAAGCTCCTCGGCCGTCCACACCGTGTCCGCGGGGACCGGAGCCCTGTATTCGGGGTTCTCGTACCAGGCGAAGAACACCGGAATAAAGTCGCTCTCCCCCCGCACAGCCGCGTCCCACCTCGACTTGAACGCGTCGAAGCCGTTGGCTGTGCTTTCGATGATCACCATCGTGCCCGGCAGGTTCGGCACCGCCTGCAGGATCCCGAGCAGCGTCGCTTCCTTGTCCCCCGGCCAGAACGCGTATTCCGACAGGTGCACGTTGGTGAGCGTGGAAGAACGGCCGATACTTTTCCCGCCTGCGGTAGCACATCGTATTTTCGATCTGAGTCCGGGCCTTTGGTTCTTCTCTGCCGAATCCCGTGTCGGATTTTCAAACAACAATTCCTGCGCATTGGAAGCTTTTTTCATCGGCCTGACCTGCTCGGGTAAATTATCATAATAGATTTTTGTCATGTTAAAAAGATTGGATGTCGATTCATCGGTGTGAGCCACAACATACCCCTTCACACCATCTCGCGTCACCGACTGATGAAATATAAGCCCCTCGGTCAGCGTTGAGAAACCCAACTGTCTTGCTTTTAATATGATAACGCGTACCGGCTTTTTTGCTTTGCGTTGTTTTTGTATGATTTCATACAGCTTTGTCTGCGCCGGATTAAACACGAAAGGTGTTATTATTCCGTTTTTGGTTTGTATCTTTAAGAATGTTTCGATATACTTTTTGGAATCAAGAAGATTAATCATCGTCTTTAATTGTTTTGAGGTAATCCTCAATAGATGCTACTGTCATATTAACCTCGGATTTTTCCGTAAACATCCCAACGTGCTTACCCAGGTTGACAAGTGCGTCTGACTTGCTGTATAACTTAAACTTAAATTCGCCTTTTGTTCCGATGGAAATTTCCTGAATGTTCCGGGTATCGATCGTATCGCTGTCTTTCATTTCCAGGATTGTCTGGTATTCGATGATCGGCTCTCCGGTTTCTTTATCGTGACCTGCAACGATTTTTTCGGTACGGAAGGAAAGATAATTTTTTATATCGTCGTTAGCTATATGCGCCAGCTCAAGCGCAATTCTATCCGCATCGATCCCTGCACGTAAGGCGCGTTCAGCTTTTGCTTTATCGATATAAGCACTAAGTTTTATTAAGTTTTGTGCTCCCTGCACATTCGCCGTCTTATTGCTGTAACCGGCTCTTTTTGCAGCCTGAGTCGCATTTAGATCGATCAAATACTCATTTATAAAAGCTTCCTGTTTGGCTGTTAATATTCCTGACATACCTCCCCCTCCAGTATTATTTATATATAAGTTCATCATAACACGGTTATCTACCTCACCACTTTCAACTTTTACTAAATGGCAACAAAAAAAGACGTGCGGTTATGCACGTCTTGGAATTTTAAACAATCAAGTTTCTATAAGTTCTACCATGATTTTATTTTATTTTGACGATAGTCAGCTTTGCGGTATTAGATGTCGCTGCAGTATAATTATCGGTTTCCATAACAGATGCGTTTACATAATATTCTCTAATATTTGTAACAGCAATCCCATCAATTGAAGCTGGAATTTCGACATCTCCGCTGGGATCGTTATACGAAGTTATAGTTCCGGGACGCAGTATAAAAACCGAAGTGTTCTTCCGGCGAAGCCGCGGATACGCCGGTAAACGGCAGAATGCCGATCAGCATACAAACACACAATAATAAACCAAGTATTCTTTTTATGGCATTACTTCTTTTACACTTTTTTGGATTTTTAGTTTATATTCTCCATTGCTTTAAAATCAGCAACGGAGGATAACCCTCTTGTTTTCCTATTTTTGGATTGCTCATTTTATTGTTAGCTTTTTTGATCATAAGGGATCGCTTTAATTTAAACATATTCAGGATAATTGGTCAGTAACTCCATGTTTACCCAACCTGAAACTCCATTATATTTTGTCTGACCCCATATGCCATTGATTTTGGTAATAACTATCTTACTGTATATTTCGATTTTTGTTTTGAGTTTTTTAAATGATGTTTCCGGACCGGTATGCAGATTTAATCCACTATCATAAACAAAATATGTACCGGTTTTATAAGTATTAATTAAAGGTTCGATGCTGGAGTATTTTGGCTTTGCATATGCAACAATTGTCTTATTATCTTTAGAATAAAAATTTTCTTTAATTGTACCCTTATCCGAATTTCCTTCAATTGTATATACATACTTGTCGTCACTAGACAATACAAGGCCAACATGACTAAATGTAGTATCTTTATTAGCATTGCTCCATTTAAAATAAATCAGGTCGCCTTTTTCCGGTTTATAGTCTGTACGGTTTGAAAATTTGCCATATTTTTCAATATTCTTTTGTCCAGTAGTTGATAACCAAGTTTTAAAAAAATAAGTTAATGTTGCATTTTTTGCATACCAGGAACCATCTGCGTTGGATTGTTTCGCTATTATCGTTTCAGTTATACCAGCTTCTTTTGCACACCATGATACAAAATGGGCACACCAGGAACCGTTACCTTTAGCATATTTTGTAGAACCATCCGCTGCTTTTTTAAAAGTTGCTTTTTCTTCCCTTGCTATTTTGATTAACTTATCAATATATTCATAGCCTGATATTTCTTTTGAAAGCTTTGGAGGCGGTGGAGGCGGTGCATTCGGCGGACGTAACGTGGCCGAAAAAGCTGAAAGATTAAAACAAGCAGCGATAAAAAGCATTGCAAATGCACCACATAAAAGTTTTTTAAATTTCACAATTAACTCTCCTCATGTTTTTTCATAAATTTTTGACACTACCACAAAATAAAATGATAATCTAATAAGAGTGTCGTTTATATTATCTAGTAAAAATCTTATTTATTGCTATTTACCTAATTATATCTTTATTTGTTTTATTGTCAAGCTGTTTTGTCATATTTTTTAAAATTTTATACATTTTTATTCATTATATATTGCATTTTACTGTATTATTTAATATGACAGAAAACTTTATATTTTAAGAGATAAAAAGAAGGATCTATTTATTCCTGCTTCTCTCTCAATCCATTATAATCTTCAAACATTTTCACATCAAACGCTTCATAGAATCGCTTTACCAGCCTCCACAGCGATGATACACTCATATAATGCTTCATTGCTATACATTGCAGTCCTTCTTCAGTCATCACCGCTTCACAAAGAGCATCGGCATATTCATCCCCGATTTTTATGCACAGGTTTATGATGTATATTTCCTTTTTCGGTGGCAAAATTTTATGATTAAGGCACGAATAATAGATCAGTCCTTGTTCGTGCTTGGGCACCTTGAAACACGAATGATACTTTTCCGTCATGACACTGACGCCTTTTTCTTACCCGGGATATGTTTTGCACGGATAGTATATCCGGTGTCACGCAGATAGCTGATCTGTCTATACACATCACTTACGCTGCGCCCGAGTTTGATTGCTATACGTGATACGCTGTAACCGTCGTTGTATAAATCTATAACCTGTTGCCGGTTCTCAGGACCCCACCGAGCATTTTGCGGCAGAATATCTGCACCATTATTTCTTTTAGGTTGTTGTGTTTTAAGTTTAAAGCGGTTTAACGCTATATTACGCTGTTCTTGTAAAAAATAATTGTATTCGTCTGTCTGGGCGAATACCAGCATAAAATCTTCGAAACAGATGTGATATTTCTTGCATAACTTATCGACGATCAGCCGATCCGAAGAACCTTCACGCAGTTCTGCCAATACTTTAAGCCCTAATTCTGTCATCAAAACCACCTTCCTTAGGAGCATTTCATCTTATGTCCCGCTGCACTTCAAATAATTCTTTATTATCGCTGCTGCTTCAACCCAACCATAACAGATGCAGACGCAGTTATCTTGTTTGCGAAGGCTTTCGATACACGCCTTTTGACGTTCTGACGGCTTGTTATCTCCGACTTTTAGTTCAATATACAGACAATGATAACCTCCTCGGGCGACAGGCAGATGTATATCAGGCATCCCGGCTTTCATTCCTTCGCGCTTATACCTCGCGCCTTCCGACACGCTGCGCTTGCCTTCGTTTGTGATTTTATACAATAGTTCCAGTTCCGGCATCGATCCGAGGTTAAACTCCCTCCACCGAAACAACGCCTGTTGTTCCTGGCTTTCGCTGGCTATTACTTTTGGCTTAAATAACTGCTTTGTTTTCATAATCTGTCATCAGGCAGATCCGGCAGGATCATCCAGTGTGTTACATTTGCCATGCTGCCCATACCGTGCCAGGTATGACCGTCGAACCATGCCATGTTAATGCTTCTTAGCCCCTTTGCCGTGCGGCAGCAAACAAGATATTTTATATCTCCGGGTTCGGGGAGTCTATCAGTGGTGTTGATCCAGGTGTTTTTCATCGGCATTATATTTTCCTTTCAATCATTTACCGCAAGCCTGCATAATATGTCTTGCTTGCGCTTTTCTTTTTCTTCGATGCTCAAAGGCACATATTCCGACTTCGGCAGCGGTGCGGCAAGCTGAGCGACGATTTCATTTCGCTTATTGTTTAACTCCTGCGGCGTCGGTTTCTGTTCCGCGGGCGGCAGCGTCTTCTGCCGGACGATTCCCTCGATCAGCTGCCGAGTTCCTTCGGGTAGGTTATCACGATACTCCTGCCGCTGGCGCATAATTGGAAGCTGCTTTAAAAATTGTCCGTGAAGGACACTGTTAAACGTTTCCATGGACATCATCGCGTGTTCGTATAGTGTTCTCGCTGACCCGCAATAACGCTGCAGGATCGGCGGCAGTTTGTCGAAAGTCTCGTTTTCGCAATAACCGCTGCCTTGAACAGCTCGTTTGTAAATATACCAGAGCTCTTCATCGGTTGGGTCACCTGTGGCTGCTGCGACTATATTTTTCAATTCGGTATTAACTGCGGCAATATCGGGCGGGTAACCGGAATGTGTTTTAATCAGACTTTTAACGGCGACGGCAACCATTTCATACGGTTCATTGGCAAACTCATCACACCACAGTTCCACAACACCGTATAATTCTTCGCGGCTCATTTTACTATAAAATGCAGGATATGCAGCTTTCAGTATTGCCATGATTTTAATTATGTCAGTCCGTGTCATTATACGCCGCCTTTCTGCTCCGTATGGTCATCCTTTTTCGCCGTGTTCAAATCGTGCTTGACGGGCTTTTATATATGCGTTGTTTATGTTTGAATCTATTAGCGTTGGGTATTTATCTGTGTCGCATTCGGAATCGCACCCAAGTTGCACCCAGCAGAAACAACTATTTTTCTCGTCTATTGGCAGCAAGTCTATCCCGTTGCATCTTCGGCATCTTGTAAATATCATCGGGTTTCCATACAATGGCCCGTATGATGCGGAATATAGCGTAATTTTATATTCGCTTTGTTCTAACTCCCCATATTTCCCTATAGTCAGGTAGGGATTTCCGCTTATATGCAACACGCTCAGTCCGGTTTTCTTTGCTAACGCTTCGCACTTATCGTCGTATTCATATCTGTTTGATGGTCTTATTTCTGCGAATTTGTTCCACTTGCTTATCCAAAAGTCAGGCAAATACAATCCTTTATCCCCTAAATCGTATCCTTCCTTTTCATATTCGTATGCGATCCCGATTTCATCGAAAAATATTGCCCATCTCGCTTCCAACCGGGATCTGAATTTATACCCTCGGTATATAGTTTCAATTGGTTTTAATTTGTTCATGATTCTCCCTCATCCTTCAGCATTTGCAGAAATGGATTACCAATTACTTCTATGCCGGCTTTTGCCGTTAGCTTTCCGGCATTCTCAACTTCGATAAGCTGCTGATAAGTCAAAATACCGCTTGCGATCTTATTATGCATGACACCGCGAAAATAGGACGCAACGTTATTTTTATTCAGACTTACTCCCAGCGCGTAATCAATCAAACTGGTATCGGCTCCGGCTTTCAGAAACTGCTGTATGTCGGCAATTAAGGCAGACGAAAGGAGCTTCCCGCAAGATTTTGTGTAAAATTCGGAAACGGCTTTTAAGTCCTTATCGTCCGTCACGTCCGCGTCTCCATGAATATCTATATTTACTGACGTAGGAGTATTATTGGTACGGTTAGGTACGGTTGGGTACGGTGCGGTACGGTTACCTGCGCCGTCACACGGATTTTCTGCAGATGTCTGTTGGATGTCCGTAGGATGTCCTGCGGACATCCCGGAATTATTTGTAGTGCGTCCACGGGAAGTCCTTTTCCTTTCCGCATCGGTTTTACGTTTTTCTATGAGTTTACCTATGTATTCGTCCCAGTCGTGGATACGCATATCACGATCAACAAAACCGGACATCCGAAGGGCATCAATAAAAATTTCGGGACTTTTATCCCAACCGGCAACTTTTGCAATTTCGGCAGGCAGAAAATCCTTAAGATTCCCGTCCTGTGCGTTATCGATAGCCCATAACCATAACATACATAAATGCCCTATGACTTGCGGTGTCTTAGCTTTTAACAGACTTTCAAGACGCATGGTTTTTTTATTTGTAGGCAGTGTTTGGTGCAACTCTATCCATGCCATTGCTTCACGTCCTCTATGTTGTATATACTTCCGCGCCGGTTAAGCGTTGTATGGTTTCTTTGAAAGATTCGGGATCACCGTTATCGCTGCTCATATGAATTAAATAGATCTGCTGCAGTTTCGATAAATCATTTGCTTTAAGCATATCAACCAGGTGCTCTATGCTCATGTGGCTTTCAAGTATACGGTTCTTGCGCGTTCCCATGCCGTCAATGATTGCAATATTTTCACGCAGGATATCAATGCTGTAGTTTGCTTCGGCCATGATGTGCGTTATACCGGAAAACTTATATCTCAGGTAATATGTATCGGTAAAATACAAGAGCGTATCGCCGGTAACCGTTGATGCTATCAGAAATCCCAGGGGCTCAGCTGCGTCATGTTCGGTATCAAAGGGAAGAATATTGAAGGATGCAACTTCAAACAGGTTGAGTTCTTTTACAACGTGTACATGGTATCCGGACAATCCGCATGCCGTAACTGTTCCTTGAGAGGCATACACGGCGATTCCGCGTCTTATAAGTTCCTGCGCAGCTTTTGAATGATCTTTATGTTCGTGTGAGATCAGGCATCCGGCAATATCGTTCGTATGGAACTGACAACCTTCCTGTATCCTGCGGAACGATATTCCGGCGTCAAGCAGCAAGGTAGATATCCCATCCGACAGGATATAAGCGTTTCCGCTGCTGCCTGACGCAAGAATACTGATATTCATTTAAAATCCCGCCGGAGGAACTTCATTTTCTTCATTCTGCTGTGTGTTTTCGGGATGTTCGGAAGGAACGGACGGTATCTTCTTTAATTCCGCTGCGTCGATTTCAATGATATTCGCGTTGGAAGCGATTTCGCGGTTGACTTTCGCTTCGTTGTCGAGATCTTCGTCGACAACATTTTGCATTTCCATCGACATGGCGCCGTAGGTAGATATTAAACGGCGGATAACGGTTTTCTGTGCCATTTTATCAAATTCCGAAACCCAAGGCGAAAACGTTCCTTTTTTAGCGCTCGGACTGTATCTCTTCGCCCATGTTTCGACTTGTTCTTTCGTCATATAAAGGGTTTTTGAAAAACCGTTAATAAGTTCGATGTAGCAGAAATAACCGATTATCTTATCGCTTGTTTTCTCACCGGATAAATCTATCTCTCCGGTCAATTTGTCTCCGCCGACATATTCACCTTCATATACAACATCGGCGTTGATTGTGCGATACTGACCGGTACGCATAGCAAGCTGAATTAAACCTTTGTACCCGATTGTAAACGTTGGTTTTCCATCGTAAGGGACCACGTAAGCGAAGCCGAGAGCTTTCGATATGGGAAGTTTTAAGGCCGCTGCCTTGATACATTCGAGCGCGACTTTTTCGGGGTCGCAATTCTGCAAATACGTGTCAGAAGCGTAAAGATCGATCATGCTTGACATAAACGCACCTGCGTTTTCCTTGAGAGAGTTCTTAAGTTGTGCTCGGATAGTTTGATTATTGAGAATCCCCTTGAATTGGTCGACTTTTGCGACCGTAACAGCGTTTTGTGCCATTGTAATTTCCTCCTGATTTTATATAAGTTTTATTACGAAGCGATCAAAGGTTTTACTAAATCGATGCTTTCTTCGCCGTATACTTCCACTCTGAGCTCTGTATCACTTTTCGAAGCGATCAGGCGTATCATCTGACTGACGGTGTTGAATTCGCTTGTAATGCTTTCTGCGTTATCCACGAAAAGCGGAACATTCATATCCCAATAATCGGACAACACTTTGATGATTTCGATACCGGCGATGATTTTTGCTCCGCCGTTTGCTGTTGAATACGGTACAAGATTTCCATCCGGCGACGGGATCATCACCTCACAGTCTTCCTGCAATCCTCCGTTGACCTGCTCGATAAATAGACGGAATCTCACGTTTTCAAAGTAACTGTTGATGTTGTCGGTCAGCATATTTACTTTTTCACGAATGAACATATCGCAAAGGTAGAGCCCTTTCTTGATCTTTTCATCTTCCGCACCGAGTTGTTTCTGTTCGGCTGCAAGTTCTTCCATTCGTGCAAGCTGTGTTTTGCGGACGTCAAGAGCAAACAATTTCTTTTCGCAGTCACTTATCGAAGCGGTTACATTGTCGTATCTTACTTTGAAATCGTCGCTGACGGAGTTTACACCGTTTACCGCTTCGGTTTCTGCTTGTTTTAAAGCCATCACGGTGTCGTGCATGGTCTGATATTCGGGGGTTTCTTCATAGGTCACCTTGATGATTTTTGCACGTTCGGCATCGATCTGTGCGCATATAGCCTGATGCTTGGTACGTAAACTGTCTGCTATCGTCTGCGAATTGGAAACGATATTCTTTTGCTCGGTTATCATGTCTTTGGAGCACTCGGCTTTTCCCTGCATATTGATTGCTTCAAGGTCCTTCGATTTACGGAGATTAAACTCTTCGCGGAGCTTGTTTACTTCATCTGCCGGAAGAACGCGCTTACAGGTCGGGCAGGTTTCGTTTTCGGGATTCCAGACTTCTTTACTTTTTGCGTTGTAACGGTCAATGAGCTTCGTTCTTTTTTCTTCAAGCTGCTTTGCTTTCTCTTTCGCATTTGTAATCTTGGCTTCGTGAGTTGTTATATCGCGCGTTACTGCTGCAGCAGATTCAACGAGTTCATTTATCCTGCTTACTGTAGCGGCATTTTTGATGTTTATATCCTGAATGAATTTACTTTTTGCGTCATTGAGTGCTGCTTCGGCGTTCTGCCGTTCTGCTCTTGCCGCTTGAATCGCCGTGCCCGGCGCCTGGCTTTCGGCTTTTTCGCGATTAAGCGTTTTGCTGCGCTCTTTCAATATGAGAAGTTCGGCGTTAACATTTTCTCGGCTGTAACCGCTTGTGTTTGGTATCGCTCTTCCCGCTTCGTTTATCAGTGAAGGAATTTCATCAATGCGTTTATTGATTTTGGCTTTTTCCGCTTTTACAATTTTGCGGTAATCGTCGATCGTGTATTTCTGATCGGCTGTTCCGGGGATCAGGAGATACCCGTTGAGTTCCGCCAATTCTTTTGTATTGTTTATAACGTCCTCATCTGTGATATCACCGCAAAGCGAAAGGAGGATCTTCCTGCGCTTTTCCCATGGGAGTTCCGAAGGAAAATATTCGGGTATCGTCAATACTTTTAATTTATCAACATCACCGGTGATGGATGCCATGGCAGCAAGGTATTCGGTTTCGGGTGTCGGTACATTGTTGATGAAGTAATCAATTTTGTTACCTTCAAACGTTTCCTTGACAGTCCCATTTTTCTTGCGGCAAACTTCATGATAAACTTTTTTATAGGTTACGAGCCTGCTGTCGTCATGCTGAACGGTTTCCTCTGCGGAATGCTCAAGATTGTGAACGTAACCGCCCTCACCGTCGTTTGTTTTAGGAGTATAGTTTTTGATGCCGTCTCCGGCTCTGTTGAGAAAAAGCCAGCAATGAGCGTTGCGGATCGTTGTCTTACCGGAGGCATTTTGCCCAAAGATATCTGCATTTTGGCCGTCCAGTTTAAGTTCGAAAAATTTAATCCCTTGAAAATTTTCAAGTTTTAAATTTATAATACGCATATTATTAATCTCCTATATTGACAGATATATGTTGTTATGATAATATGTTATTGGTTGGTTGTGGTTGTTCTGATATCGCTATTCGTTAGCCCGGTAGCATTCAGAGCAGCCGCTTCTTTTTTTATGTTATGGTATCTCCCGGTAAACTTAGTAATCTTAATTCTCATTGGTCACGCTCCCCATACTGTTCGGAATAGCGCGGTTCAATTATTTCAATTTCATTGTCATAAAACGTGTTAAATATGTAGTCTTTGAAAGTATCAAGCCATATCGTAACATGGTGTCCGTAGACTTGTATGATTGTCCCGTATTCGTGATCTTCTTTGGTTCTGACGCGGTCACCGGGATTCATACCTTTGATCCTTTCGCCCAGATCAGGTGATCTCCGGCAAGGTTTTCGTCAAGCGAGAATTCCGTTCCGGCTTCCGAAAGTTCCTCCTCGGATACAACCAACGGTGTTCCTCTCATGCGGCGAAGAGCAATGCATAATACTTTTTTGATGTAGATGTTGTCTTTTACGTGCCGGAGATTTGCGGCTTCAAGCGCACGGACGCGCTTCTGCAGATCAACAATTACTTTATCTTTAAAAGCAGTCATATCTTCCATGTATGATTCCTTTCCTCATCCGGCTGTCTCCCGGATAGCGTTTTTTGCTTCTGATCCGAGTGTTTTCCATTGACGTGCCGCAAGTAGCTGTGCATAAACGGCTGTCGTGAATCCCGCAGGTCCCGGATTGCCGTAGCGTGCGTTTACGGTGGCACGGGTTATTTTTTCATAAGTGCATATATCATTCGTATGCCAAAAATGCCGGTCGGGATATGTTGTTATCAACTGCTCAAGTTGAGTTCGGAAGAACGGATTTTCTCGCGGCATATTATTTCTCCCCTTTCTCTGCAAACAAAAACGTAATCGCAGCTCCGGAAAGCGCTCTGACTTCCTTCATGAATTTATCGAATATTGCCCTTTGACTATCGTCAACATATCCAGCCGATGTGATATCAATGATTACATTCTCCATTGAGTGAACATCATGCATTTTTTTAAGCAATGACAATGTTGCGGTTGGTAATCCTTTCGGTTCTGCATCAGGTAATATCTTACCCATCTCGCTGTTTGCTTTCATATGCTGATATGGCAGCCAGTTTATACTGTTGTATATTTCACTCATGAGCACAAGCTTATCTGTCGGGGGGATGCGTATTCCGGTTTCATATGCCCTTAAACTCTCTACGGAGATATCCAGTAGTTCGGCTGCGCGTTCCTGTGTTAAACCGGCAGACATACGTGCGGATTTATAAATATTTCGGTCTTCTTTCATACTGTTGTTTTCCTTTCTTTCCGGGTATAATATAGTATAGAGATCACACTGCTTCCGGTATCCCGAGTATTTCATTGATAGCATGGATAGTATCACGGTGATTGCTTGTACCGCGTCCCTGGAGCAGCATGGTAAGAGTAGACCGGACAATGGTAATACCGTTCTTCTTTTCAAGTTCTCTGATCAGATCCATCTGTTTCATGTTATTTCTTTCAAGCAGTCTGCGTCTGACTTCAAGACCCCATGGGGTAAGTCTCGGAGTTGCACTTTCTTCCGTATAGATGAACATTATTTTCACCTCTTTCTATTGACAAAATTTTGTATATAATATATAATGGTTCACGAACATATGATTTTATAACAGGGAAATATGTATTGTGCTCTCATGCAGAGGATATGGGTGGATATATTGACTTGTCCCTCGAATGATTCGTATAATACGAGTTTACGAACACATTATACTCTCGTTATACGAATATGTCAAGAGAAATTTAATTATTATCTCTCGATTTACGAGAAATAGCGAAATACACAAAGAAGAGGTGTAACAATTGGACGATGTGCTAAAAAAGATAATAGAACTCATCGGTGATCAACGCGGTGCCAAGACAAAGTTTCTAAAAGCGTTAAATCTTGGCAGTTCTACACTCGGTGACTGGCAAAGTGGTAGAATCACTTCCTATTTAAAAATAATCCCACAAATAGCCGAATATTTTGATGTATCAACCGATTACCTTCTCGGCAAGGAACCGCGTCAAATAAAGGGTGTAAAAATCCCGGTCTACGGATCGATATCTGCAGGTTTGCCATTACTCGCTGTTGAAGATATTATTGATTATGAAGAAATAGAGGAAGAAATGGCGCGCGACGGAAAACATATCGGATTGCGCATTAAAGGCCAAAGCATGGAACCGCGAATGTATGACGGTGATGTTATCATCGTTCGGTTGCAACCAAACGTTGAGAGCGGTGAAGTCGCAGCGGTCCGTGTTAACGGCGATGAAGTGACCTGCAAACGTGTAATAAAACACACAAACGGAATATCATTAAATTCAAATAATCCCAGTTTTACCCCGATGTTTTTTACGAATGATCAGGTTGAACAACTGCCGGTTGATATTATCGGAAAAGTAGTGGAGCTCCGCGGGAAAAGCCGTTTTTAAATAAAAAAGCCTGTACCGAAGTACAAGCTGAATAGGTTATTAAAGAAGACAACACCGAATATTGGGAATTGACAAAACATTTTAAGGAATAAATATGCATATAAATGTTTATCCGGACAAAATAGCCATTATCGGTGACAGCTGGGTTACGCTTAATCTCAGTTCGGCTATCAAAAGAAAACTCCTATTATTCGGTATTGGTATGGATGTTATATGTTATTCCTATCCGGGAGCAACAAGTCGGCAATTATGTTATAAACTCATATCTGATAATCTATTAAAAGTAGATACTGATTATTTTGTTATTATCGCTGGTGTCAATGATACTATACGCCATGTCGGAAAAGACAGCTTTGTACAACATATGCTATATATTATTTCTGCTATTAATGCATATAATAAATATCCTATGATCCTCGAAGTCCCTGAATTCGGTATTGAAGAAAAAGAAGCATTTCTACCTGCGCTAAAGCATGGTTTATATAGGTATCTTTTTGATAATGGTAAAGTAGATGTTATTTCTGATTACAGACACTCCTTGCAAATGACTTTGTCTGAAACACAATACAAATATAGGCTAATCCCCTTTAGCGAAATAGCAACTGATTATAAAAATAACACAGATAAATACAGTAATGCATACCATCTAAACATGAAAGGAAATGAATTGCTCGGAGCGGTTATTGGCGAGTCAATATTACAATATTTTCACACATATTGAATAACAGGTATTATTAGAATGAAAAAACGTGCTGACGGCCGATACAGAGAATCACTCACCATTGATGGTAAACGTAAATATGTTTACGGATCGTCGCCGGCTGAAGTAAAAAAGAAGCTGAGAGAATATACAGCCGAGAAGCCGAAAGGACGACTTTTTAACGAAATCGCGCGTGATTGGGATACCGAACATAATAAAAAGATCGCATACAATACACAGCTGTATTATAAACCGGCAGTAAAGCGCGTCATTGATTATTTCGAGGGTTGGTTGATTAAAGATATTACCGCTTCCGACATAAGCGAGTTTTTAATCGCGACAGCTGCAAAGGGATATGGTAAAAAATCAATTTTAACGCATAAAAACGTTATCAGTATGATATTTGTATATGCGATATTGCACGGAGACACAGAGACAAACGCGGCACGAGAAGTTCCGATTCCGCGTAACCTCACATCGGAAAAACGTGAATTGCCATCCGATGATTATATTAAAATCATAGATTCCGGAAACGGTTCCGGAGACGGACTGCTGCCGTTTCTTTTATTATGGACGGGGTGCCGGCGTTGTGAAGCACTGGCGTTGCAGTGGAAAGATATTGATTTTTTAAATCGGAAAATTAATATCAATAAGATTATCGAGTATCACAGCAATGAAGCGGTGATACGGACCGGTACAAAAACGGATGCTGGTATGCGGCAAATAATCATGACCGATCGAGTTATATCCGTTCTACGGCCGATAATCGGCAAAGAGGATGATTATGTATTCGGAGGATCAAAACCATGGACGAATACAAAACTCCGGCGAACATGGGAACGTTATTGTAAAAACAACAGTATAGTCCGCACCGAAGAAAAAGAAGATATTGACAAAACAAACAGTAATAAAACAAAGGTTATTCTGTCAAAGCCTGATATAACTCCGCACCAATTACGTCACGCATATGTCACTATGCTGTTCGAGGCAGGTATCGACGAGAAGACCGCGATGTCACAAACAGGGCACGCAGATCAGAAAACAATCCGTGAAATTTATACCCATTTACGCGATAAAAAAACCGCCGAAGCGGTCGAAAAACTCAATAAATTTTCATGGTAGGGGTCAAATCGGGGTCAGGTATTAAGAAAAGCATTATTTTTAAATGCTTTGTATGCGGCTGTTAACCGCAGGGTCGTTGGTTCGAGCCCAACAGGGGGAGCCAAATAAGCCTTTGAAAACATTACGTTTTCAAAGGCTGTTTTGTTTTTTATGAAAATACCGATGCTGCCGGTCAGCTGAAATCGGCAACAAGCTTTTCCAGGTTTTTTTGATAATTCTGTTCGTTTTTTGCCCAGTAGGAGGCAAAATCACTCGACTTTTTGATCATAAGATCACGCATGACGTTCCATGGACCGCCGATCTGCCCGTTGTATATGATTTCAAAATTGAACATGACGCCTTCGCGGATCAGATCGAGCATCCTGACGGAGTCCTCGTCGCGGCTGTATTTGACTTTAAGCGCTATTTCAAAATAGGTCGGGGTTACCGTACGGTAGCTTTGCGCCGCCATGGCTTCCATAACCGCGCCGACGCAGTCCTGATTCTGTACGGTGACCGGGATTCCCCATATGGAAACGCCGTCCTGAACCCGGGTCGAATAGATATCCTGCGCCTCGTCGAATTTCGGATAGGGCAGTATACCGTAGTCGGAGTCCATGTTCTTATAATAGTCGTAGTAAAAATACAGATAGGACGGCGAAAAAAGTGCCGTGTCATTGGGGAAAATCTCATACGCCGCAATTTTTGTATCGACGATCGCACCGGGATTTTCATAGAAAAGCCGGTAAACTTTTTCGGTCAAAGCCGTGATTTTTTGTGTATCTGCGCTCAAATAGGGCAGATCCTCGTCATTACGCTCCGTCATGGTGATCTTTGAACCCTGCATGAAGGAGTCCGCGTCGTTGTACAGTTCGCTGCCTATAAGCAGGCCTGCGACGTCCCCCTCGTTCTTTTTTCCGTCCCCGTTAACGTCTTCATATACGAGAGAGGAAAGCTCATACAGCTTATCAATCGTCCATTTTCCGTCAAGGATTGTATCGTAGATCCCGCCGATGTTGTATTTTTCGGCGATATTGAAGTTGACTGCCATTGAATACGACGATGCGAGCATCGTCAGCGCGATGTCTCCGCAGAGAAAATAGAGGTTTCCTTTGACTGTAAGATCATTGACAATGCTCTGCGCCCACCACGGCTGACTGGTTTCGATATAGGGTACGGCGCGCAGGTTGAGCAGCAGCTTTTCGGTGGACAATACGGGAACAGGAGCGGAATATCCCGCAATGATCTGAAATTCATCATCTCCTGCCTGGACGGAAGAACGGATCTGTGTCAGTGCAGTTCCGTAGGCCTGCCACCCGTAGGGTGTGAATGCTTCGATTTTAACATTAAGGCGTTCTTCAACCATGAAGTTGCGTTTATAAATGGCATCCTCGATAATGTCTCCGGTCTGTTCGGCCGCCAGTTCGAGGATGGCGTCCCCGTCGCCGCGTCCGTGGATCTTGATATTGGCGCCCTCGAAATCAAGACCGTCCGGGACATTATCCCTGTAGTCTTCCCGCAGGGTTTGAGCCTCTGTATCGGTCCGGCTGACGGAAGCCGTTGTTTCTGCCGGGATATCGGCTGCCGCATCGGAACAGCTCATTATAACGGAAGCGAAAACGGCGGTTGCGAGCAGTATCGAAATAATCCGGATTTTCATAAGCGCATTGCTCCTTGTTTTATTTAAAGTCTTTCGTATTCATGCATCAGGTCGAGTCCGATGGAGAAGAGAAGTTTTTCGGCTTCGATCCGCAGCGCTTTGGACGGCCGCATTGCAGGCCGGCTGTTGGGCCAGCCGAGAGGAAGAGAAATGATATTGTTTGCCTCGAATGCGAACGCTCCGCTGTAACGGACCTCGCGGAGAGCGGAGAGGATCGGGATAAAGTCGGTCGTTCCCTGATAGGGAGCGATATGGTCGTCGGTTTTGCCGAAATTGTCCTGAATATGCAGCGCGGCAAGATTGGGTCCCAGTTCGCGTATAGCGGCTCCCTGATCCATATGCCGCATATTGGCGTGTCCGGTGTCCCAGCAGGCAGCCAGAAGCGGGTGACCTGTAAAACCGATGAATTCATTCATATCCGCAGCATCAAAAAAGAAATAACGGCTGCCCATATTGCCCTCCGCGCTGTTTTCGATGCAGATCTTCATGCCGTATTTCTCGGCTTTTGTCAGGAGGGGGAGAAAAAATTCGCGGTTTATTCGAAAATAATCGGATTTCGACACGCCGGGCGCGTGTCCGGAATGGACGACAAGCTTTTTAATCCCCAGTATTCCGCAGACTTCAACGGAATTTACGGCTGCAATTCTCCCTGTCTCGAGTTTTTCGCCGCCGTCAAAGCAGTTTACGTCGGGTGCATGAGACTGTATAAAGGATGTTCCGGTTTTTTGTGCTGCTTCTCCGGCTTCTTCGGCAAAGCGAAACATGCCGTCTTCCAGAAGGACGGAGCCGGGTAACGCCATGGAATAGAGATTAAGGTCCAGGTATCTGAATCCCGCGGACGCTGTCGCCTCGACACATTCGCCCACTGAGCCGGTGTAAGATTCAAGATCCCCCGTTGTAGTGGCAAGCAGGAGTTCCGGTATTCCGGACATTTCCGGGCCGGTCCCCGTTTCGACCTGGCTGTGGTTTTTCATATCGTTTTCCTTTGAACTTATTATGTCGCTTATTATAACATTTCATTGCCCGATATGCAAGAATAAATTAGAGTATACTGAAAAAGGCAGAAAAGCGCGAAAAGCATTTAAAACACTTGG
>CAZVPD010000073.1:0-17548 GCA_964628455.1 uncultured Lachnospiraceae bacterium | reverse complement strand
CCAGCTTCTGTAAAAATGGATATTCGCGCGGACACGGCCGAAAAAGGATATTCGCGCGCCAAAGTGGAATGATAACCGGGAAGCGACAGTTTTTCGCTTCTCGGTTTTTTGCGAAGGGAGCGGCCTCATGACGACCATTTTTTTAAACGGCGACATTTTGACCATGACGGAAAGCGAAGCGCAGGCCGTCGTAGTGACGGACGGGCGCATTGTGCTGGCCGGCCCCGAGGCGCTGGCGCGCGCGTATTTTCAAGCGCCGGACACGCACACGGTCGATCTGACCGGCGCGACGCTCATGCCCGATGTTGTGGGGATCCCGAAATCCCTTGATACGCAGTATGCCGGTCAGAATATGTATGAGTCGGCGATACGAAACACCTGCGGACTCATGATACTCACACCTCTGATTATCATATACCTGTTTGCGCAGAGATATCTGATACAGGGCATCGAACGTTCGGGGATCACCGGCTAATAAAAAAACACGGGACTTTGAGGGTTCGTCTCAGGGACTTTCAGCCCGGAAAAATATCGGCATGGTTGGTCAATAAAATCGACCGGTAGAATTCGATTTCCTGTTGACAAATATGAATGTTTGTGGTATGATTTATCCGATAGCAAGGGCGCTGTTGGCTGTAGCCGGCAGCGCCCTCATACTTTTCCGGGAGATATCTCTTAAGATTTTGCCGAAAGAGATGCCGGATCTTTTCGGAAACAGGGTCCTTTATGCGCTGTTTCGCGTGTCGGCAGAAAAATCGCAGGAATAACGGGCAAAGCGTGACGTAAGCTGCCGGTTCAAATAAAATATTCTGCGCACAAGGGCGTGTGTTTTACTGATGATTCGGTAAAATACACGCCCTTTATTTAATATTATTTATTCAGGGGGATTATTTCATGGACATCGCGATGATAGTTGACACCTTTTGGGTCGTGCTCGCATCCATACTCGTGTTCTTTATGAACCTCGGTTTCGCAGCGGTCGAATCGGGTATGGCCAGATCGAAAAATGCGGTTAATATCCTGTCGAAGAACTTCATTGTTTTTGCAGTTTCCTCACTCGGCTTTTTGCTGCTTGGATGGGGACTCATGTTCGGCGGAGACAATCCGTTTGTCGGTACGCAGAATCTTTTTATTTTAGACAATACCAATCTCGGCTTCTATAAGGATACTTTGACATCGAATGTCCCGTTCTGGGGGAAATTCTTTTTTCAGCTGGTTTTCTGCGGTACGGCGGCAACCATTGTATCGGGTGCAGTTGCGGAACGTATTAAATATGTATCTTTTATCGTTTTCTCATTCGTTCTGACTCTTTTTATTTATCCGGTCGTCGGTCACTGGATATGGGGCGGCGGCTGGCTTTCCGATTTGGGTTTCCTTGATTTTGCGGGTGATACGGTCGTTCACTCGGTCGGCGGCTGGGCAGCTTTGGCCGGTGCCATGATACTCGGACCTCGCTTCGGGAAGTACGATAAACATGGAAAGCCGAAAGCGATCCCGGGCCACAGCATGTCACTGGCGGTGATCGGTCTCTTCATATTGTGGTTGGGATGGTTCGGCTTCAATCCCGGTTCTACAATGAGCTTCCGGAATCCGGCTGATGTGGTCCATATCCTGGTAACCACGAATACAGCCGCTATTGCAGCTGTACTCACATCGACTGTCACGGCATGGCTCTTCATCGGTAAACCGGATCTCGGCATGACCATCAACGGATGTCTGGCAGGTCTTGTAGGCATCACCGGCAGCTGTGCTTATGTCAGCGTTGCAAGTTCACTGATCATTGGTGCTGCAGCAGGTGTTATCGTTGTTTTTGCCGTACTCTTATTCGATAAGGCAAAGATCGATGACCCTGTCGGTGCTACCTCCGTACATTTGGTTTGCGGTACTTTCGGTACAATATGCGTGGGGCTTTTCGCTGAGGAAGGCGTAACCGGCTTATCCGAAGTCAACGGCTTATTCTTCGGCGGCGGTCTGTCGTTGCTGGGAAAAGAAATGATCGGTATTCTTTCGGTCGGCGCTTTTGTATTTGCTTCATCTGCTCTTGTGTGGTTTGTTCTTAAGAAAACGATGGGTATGCGTGTAAGTCTTGAGGAGGAAATTCAGGGTCTTGATTCCGGTGAACACGGAAACTCCGCTTATCCCGATTTTGCTATCATATCTTCCATTATAGATGCAAGTATCGACCGTGATGGCAAAGCGGTGTCGGCAGTTTATACCGAAGCACCGCAGCCGGCTCAGGGCAAGGTATCTCCCGATGCTGCAATCCCTGTCGTGAATAAAGCACGTCCGGGAACAAAGATGACAAAAGTCACCATTATTACGAATCAGGATAAGTTCACACAACTTGAGGCCAACCTGGATAATATCGGTATCACCGGCCTGACAGTCACCAATATACTTGGCTATGGAATGCAAAAAGGTCATACGGAATATTACCGCGGTTTACCGGTAAAAACAAGGCTGCTTCCGAAGGTTCAGGTCGATATCGTTGTTTGCAAGATACCCGTGGAAACCGTGGTCAACACGGTTAAGAAAGCACTGTATACGGGTAATGTCGGCGATGGTAAAATCTTCATATATGACGTTGAAAATGTCATAAAGATCAGAACCGGCGAAGAAGGTTATGACGCGCTCCAGGATGTGGAATAATAAGAAACCGCCTGTTCTGCTCTTGATGTCAGATACGATCTTACTTAAATGAACGTCAGTCAAAAAATCGGCATCAGACGGAATATTCTGCCGCAGGATTGAATTCATGAGCGGCCCGCCTGATACATTTTTAAGGCTTGGATAAAGCAGAGACCGCACGGAAGGTTTATCCTACGGTGTGGTCTTTACTGCTGTGCTCCGCTTGAAGAGTGCCGGTCAAAAATCTGTTTTGTGCAGCCCCCTTTAGGTCCCGTTTATAATAAGCTGTTTGGCTTCGGCGCAGCAAAGCGGAAAAAAGATCCGCTCCCGGTTGTCCGGCGGCGGATCCTGTAAAATATTACTGAAGTCTTTCCTTGAGGGCCGCGAGTTCGGCGTGCAGTTCGGAAGGGACGCGGGAGCCGATCTTTGCGTAGAATTTTTCGATATCCGCCGCGTCCTGAAGCCAGAGTTCACGGTCGACATGCAGCAGTTCACTCACGGTTTCCGTCGTGATTCCGCCGAGTCCGTCGATATTGATGTCTTCGGGATTCGGGACATAACCGATCGGTGTGGTGACGGCGCCGATCTCATCTTCGCAGCGTGCGAGGATCCAGAGAAGAACACGAAGGTTGTCTCCGAAGCCCGGCCAGATAAAATGTCCGCTGTCGTCGAGTCTGAACCAGTTGACATTGAATATCTTCGGGGGGTGCTGTATTCTTTTGCCCATCCCGATCCAGTGAGAGAAATAGTCTCCCATGTCGTAACCGGTGAACGGCAGCATCGCCATGGGATCGCGCCGGACCACGCCGACAGCTCCCGCCTGAGCGGCCGTTGTCTCGGAAGCCATGATCGACCCGACAAAAACGCCGTTGACCCAGCTTGTCGACTGGTATACGAGGGGGGCTGTTTTCGCGCGCCGGCCGCCGAAAATGATGGCGGAGATCGGAACGCCGTTGGGGTTGTTGAATTCGGATGAGATGCAGGGGCAGTTTTCCGCTTTGGCGGTGAATCGGGAATTGGGATTTGCGCCGTAGGTCGAGGTGTCTTTTTTATTGTATTTGGTATAGTCCCACTTTTTCCCGGTCCAGTCGAGGGCATGGACCGGCGGGTTATTGTCAAGGCCTTCCCACCAGACGGTGTTGTGCTCGAAGTCATGGACCACGTTGGTGAAGATCGTGTCGCGTTTCGTCGTTGCGAGCGCGTTGGGATTGGAATTTTCGTTGGTGCCGGGGGCGACTCCGAAAAATCCGAATTCCGGATTGATTGCCCACAGCCTGCCGTCATGTCCGACACGCAGCCATGCGATATCGTCGCCGACGCACCATACCTTGTAGCCTTTTGCCGCCAGAATTTCCGGAGGGATCAGCATGGCGAGATTGGTCTTGCCGCACGCGGAAGGAAAGGCCGCAGAGATATATTTGATTCTGCCGTCGGGGAATTCGATCCCGAGGATCAGCATGTGTTCGGCCATCCATCCTTCTTTCCGGCCGAGGTAGGAAGCTATGCGCAGCGCAAAGCATTTCTTTCCGAGGAGGACGTTTCCGCCGTAGCCGGAGTTGACCGACCAGATGGTCCGGTCTTCGGGGAAATGGCAGATAAAGCGGTTTTCAAGATCCAGATCCGCACGGGCGTGGAGGCCTTTGATAAAAGTGTTGTCGTCATCGGGCAGCGCATCGATGACTTCTTTTCCGGCACGTGTCATGATCAGCATATTGCATACAACATATATAGAGTCGGTCAGCTCGATGCCGATTTTGGCGAATTCCGAACCGACGATGCCCATCGAGTAGGGAAGGACATACATGGTCTGTCCCTTCATGCAGCCGCGGAACAGCTTGCCGAGTTTTTCATAACAGTCGGCAGGCGCCATCCAGTTGTTGATGCTGCCCGCGTCTTCTTTTTTCGAAGTGCAGATAAAGGTCCTGTCTTCCACGCGCGCCACATCGTTGACTGCCGTGCGGTGCAGATAACAGTTCGGGAGCAGTTCCTCGTTGAGCTTAAAGAGTTCGCCCGTCGCCATCGCTTCCCGATGAAGCAGTTCTGTCTGTTCCTCCGAACCGTCGATCCAGACGATTCTGTCCGGACAGGTCAACTCGGCCATCTCGCGGATCCATTCGCTGACGTATTTATTGTTGGTCATTTGATTTTCTCCCATCGCAAAAAAATAAAAAATATGACTTTATTATATATCAGATCGGATGGAATGTCAATGGACAGAGTGTTAAATGTCGGTTATCCGGGCAAAATAATTCGATTATTTTTTGATAAAATGAATAATGCGTCGGACAAACTTGCAAAATCCGCGACAGATAAACATTCTCCGCGTATATCCGGCCTGAAACCGCAGGATACGACCGCCTTTTCAATCAGAATTTTACCGGGTTGCGGGTAGGCCGCAAACAGCGCGTTGACCAGCGTTTTCCTTCTCTGACCGAAAGCGGCGCGTATCGTGCGCAGCATGAAATCAACGTCACTGACTGCAGCCGGCGGTTTTTCATGGGGAGTAAAGCGCATGACGGCCGAATCGACTTTGGGTCTGGGCAGGAAATTTCCGGCTGAAACTTTAAACAGACGCTCCGCTTTTGCATAATAAGAAGCGATGACGGTCACGGCGCCGTATTCGGCGGAACCGGCCGCGGCGCAAAAGCGGTCGCAGGCTTCTTTCTGCACCATGACGGTTACCGATGAAAAGCGGATGCCGCTTCCGAGCAGCATCATGAGGATGGGGGTCGTGATATTATAAGGCAGGTTGGCGCAGACCGATACCGGTCCGCCGTCGAAATGCACGGAGATCAAAGCGGGGAGGTCGCATTTCAAAATGTCGGCGTTGATAACGGTTATATTGGTCAGACCGGCCAGAGTTTTATCCAGAACGGGGATAAGCCCGCTGTCGATTTCCACGGCGGCTACTTTTGTGCACCGGAGGGACAGTTCGCGCGTCAGGACACCGATGCCCGGACCGATTTCGAGCACATTGCCGGAAACATAGGACGCGATCTTCTTCGGGACAGCCTCGCTGATCAGAAAATTCTGACCGAACTTTTTTTGAAATGCGATGCCGTTTTCTTCCATAAGCTGCCTGATGGTTTTTACGTCGGTCAGTTTCATTGCAGGATCACCTCGTGATGCAAAAAAGTATTGACAAAAAAGAACGACTGTGCTATAATACTCACGTTGCAGCGTAAATTCCGGCATTACGGCATCGGAACATGCAGGTTGTGTTCAGCCGGTATTATGAAAGACATAGACAACGCTGGTGTGGCTCAGTGGTAGAGCAGTTGATTCGTAATCAACAGGTCGTGGGTTCAATCCCCACCACCAGCTCCAACGCATATTTATATAATATGCGTTTTTTTTATTTTAAAACGCTTTATCAAGGATAAACGGGCGAATAATATCCGCCCGCGTGAATGATATCCGCCCGCGTGAATGATATCCGCCCGTGTTAATGATATCCGCCCGCGTGAATGATATTCGCCCATGTTTTATCCTCTGACTATTTCGACTTCCGGCGGGGCTTTTACCTCAAGCTTTATGCTGCCGTCGGATTGTCTGGCGGCAAAGACCTCAAGAAGGCCGAAGGGTGTGGGATAGGTCCCGCGAACGTAATTCAGGTTGCCGAGATGCGGTTCTATCCTGAATTTCCGGCTTTCGGGCTCCGTGACTTGGATGCCGAGTATATAGCGGGTCAAAAAGGGAACGGGTCCCGAAGCCCAGCCGTGGCACAGGCTGTGACGGAATTTCACATAGCAGTAGGCGCCCCGGTCACCGTGAATATCCTCCATGCCTTCGGGGATGAGTTCGTCGATACCGGATGCGTTTTCGGTCCATTCCGGGTTGAAATCCTCCCAGAAAGTTGTGGCGCCCAGCTTCAGCATTCCTCCCCAGTATTCGCGGAGGGCGTCAAGGGCTCCCGTGTAATCCCCCGCCATGGCCATGGCGGTCAGCGTGTAATATCCGAGAAAAGTGGAAAATCCTTTTGCGCCTCCGACAGAAAGCAGGTCGGCATTCATTTTTTCCGGGTCCGCCAGACCTGCGCACACGAGAAAGGCGCCTGCCTGTTTCGAGCCGTTCGGGTCCGGACGACAGGTGCTCAGTTTTTCGGCCGCTCTGCTGCATCTGTCCGACGTTTCGCCGTCGCCGAAAAGGTCGGCGAAGAATCTGCCTTTATCCATCGCCAGTTTGAGCATGGCGTGCAGACCTGCGCGGGTTGCCTGCTTATTGGCCTGATTGGGCCAGTCGATAAAACGGGCTTCCGGCATGTTTTCGGAGCCGTCGTCGTTTACAAGGCCGCATAAAGTATGGAGGAGCGAAATCATATACTCTTTTTGCTCGCATAAATAGCCGAAATCACCGAAAGACATATACCAGTCGTAATGCAGGAAAAGCCACCAGATCGAATAGGAGGAGATCCCGTTCATCCAGCTGCCCGAGGGCGTTTCATCACGGACCAGATCAAGAGATTTGGGCACCACGTCGTTGTAGCCGAAGACCGACGCTATCGTCATGACTTCGGTCTGCATATCCCCGATCCACACGAGACGGTCGCGCTTGATTCCGTCCCATAGATATTCCTGCATGTTCAGATGAGCCGTATAGGCTGCGGTGGCCCAGATTTTATTCAGCAGGACATCGTCGCACTCGAAGCTGCCTTTGTATTCGATGTCTCTGAAAATGAAAACGCCTTCGACCGATTTGAATTCGACCCGGGCATCCTCATCAAGAAGGTCGATGCGGATAAAACGGAAGCCGGTCTCATTGGTTTCATTGGCCGATAAAAATCCGACGTTGATTTTCATATCCCGGTTGGCATGGTCGTTTGTGGTGTTTTTGATCCCCAGGTCGGTCATCGCCTCCGTCGCCGATTCGCCGAACCGGATGCGCAGGTCGGCGCGGTTGCCTTTGCCGGTCACACCCCATATCATCAGGCGGGCCGACCCGTTGATCTCGATGCCGTAATCCAGCAGCAGCGAGGCTTTTGGCTGCCCCTGTTTGTTTTCGAGGACGCAGGCATTGCCTCTTCCGAGCGTTATCTGCGAGCTTTTTTCTTCAAGAAGGGCTTCGGCATTGACGACATTGCCGCATGTCCACAGGACGCGTCTGGGGGCAAGATACCGTCTTGTGCGGGGGTCCGTATTGTATCCCGCGAGTGACGGGAAAATATCCGATACATGGTTCATGGTTTTATTCCCTTTCCTATCTTTCCGGTCTGTGATCTTAAGTAAATTGAACAGTGTTAATTATAACACACAAAAAAACCGATGTCAACCGATGACACCGGTTTTTGACGCGGACGGCGGTCCGTTATTTCCGTTCGACCAGAAAAGCGTTCGGCAGCCTGCGCCCGATGGAGGGATTGGACGCGCTGTTGCGGTTCAGAATCTCGCCTTCATATGCGAGAACCGTACTCGATCCGCCGTCGCAGCAGGCCGCGTTTATAATGCCGTATGCGGTCAGAATATCTGCCATATCGCCTACGGTACATCCGATGCTGTGCGTTACATCGCGGCCGTCAATGACCAGAAAAGCGATGACCCCGTCTTCGCGCTGTCCTATCGCCGTCCTTGGCTGAAGTCCGTAACCGGCGGATCCCGTCACCTGCTTTTTACCGTCCGCGATCAGCACCGGACCGAACTGGATGCCGTCGCGGATATTGTAATCGTTCCATACGGATATGTTGCCGACAACCAGCCTGTTGTTTTCGGTCAGGACAACGCTGCCGTAATAGTTTATGTAATCACCCCGGATCTTCCCCCTGGAACAGGACAGGCCTACGACCTGCCCTCCTGTACCGGTTCCGTTGTGGTCGCTGAAACCCGATGCGTTGATGCCGGCTACGGCGCCGTATTGTTCGAGCATCGGCTTGATGCGCAGTCCTTCGGTCCCCGGATACGGGGTGACGCCGAGATAGACACGCGAAGGGTCGTCGATCAGCATGATCATTCCTTTATATCCCGGTCCGGTAATTTCGGACACCGTCAGGCCCTGCTTTATGTCGTTGATCAGGATTTTATTCCCCGCATAATCGTTCTGACCTTTTTTCAGCGCCGCCTGTCCGAGGATGTCGTCCGGGGGATCTTCGCGTTCGGGTTCGTTTTTCTGTGTTTCGGCGGGGATACCTTCGTTTTCAACCAGGATGGCTCCGGATGAATCGGTTTCTGCGGGGGGCTTTTTTGTATCGAGGTATTCCTTCCCGCCTACGACATCGATGTTGCCCGTGCTGTTGTCGATCACGCCTTCAATAATATCACCCGGAATAAATGCCGTTGCGAGCCAGCCGTGACTTCCCGTGGTCATTGCCGTTTCGATCCATATGGTCCGCCAGTAAGCGATCAGCGGGATCGAACTGTAAACGAACCATGTATAAAAAAAAGCGAGAATCAATGCAAGAGAGCAGGCTCCCGCGATGAGTTTGACGAACAGGTTTTTTTTGCTGCCGGATTTTATGGCGATCACCTCGTTTTTTTATTTATGCGATAAGACTCTCCGGATCCGTATGCGTTCCGTCCATGTGTAATTGTTTACAAATATATACGGACCGGGCCGGCCGGCGGACAAACAGTCAGATTACGGATCGGATGTCATTGTCCGGTGCTTCGGCAATCGCAAAAAAGAGGTGTGGAGAAATAACGTTCCGCGGTGTCGGGAAGGATCGTGACCACCGTTTTTCCCGGACCGAGTATTTCAGCCAGGCGCAGGGCGGCGGCTACGTTGGTGCCTCCGGAAATGCCGCACATAAGCCCTTCCGTTCTCGCAAGGTCCTGTGCCGTCCGGATGGCATCGCAGTCTGTGATGACGCATATGTCGTCGTATATGTCCGTGTCGAGATTGTCGGGTATCAGCCCGTCCCCGATCCCCATCTGCAGATGGGTGCCGATATTGCCCCCGGCAAGGATGGCCGCATGTTCGGGTTCGACTGCCCAGATAACGACTCCGGGGTTTCTTGAGCGGAGCATTCTGCCTATGCCCGAAAGTGTGCCTCCGGTGCCGACGCCCGAAGTAAAACCGTCGATGATCAGATCACCCGTGTCGTCGAAGATCTCGACCGCCGTCTTTTCGGTATGCACGCGCGGATTCGCGGGATTGGAAAACTGCTGGGGGACGAAGACCCGCGGGTCGTTTGCGGCCATGTCAAGGGCTGATTTCAGGCAGTTTTCGATGCAGTCCCCGATGTTTCCGCAGTCGTGGACCAGCAGCACCTCAGCTCCGTAATGTGTGATCAGTTTGCGTCTTTCTTCACTCACCGAATCCGGCATGATGATGACGGTTCTGTATCCCCTGACGGCTCCGATAAGTGCCAGTCCTATACCCTGATTTCCGCTCGTGGGTTCGACGATGATGGTGTCGGATCTTATCAGGCCTTCTTTTTCCCCCGCTTCGATCATATTAAGCGCCGTTCTGGTTTTTATCGATCCCCCCACGTTCAGTCCTTCGAATTTTACAAGGACCTGAGCCATCCGGTCCGTGACCATTTTATTCAGGCGTATCAGCGGTGTGTGTCCCGTTGCTTCGAGTATATTTCCGTATATCATATGTTCTCCGGGTTTTTATTTTAATTTAATTATCATAGCACAACTTGCCTGTTGTGTCAAGTCAAACGGAACCGGCCCGCGCTGCGGACGTGTATTTTATTATTTCGCGTTTTCTTCATATTTTAAGAAATAGCTCTTGAAAAAGCCCGTTTTATATTGTATAATAGTTTTAAGTTTTTCCCTTGTTCGGCTGATTATAAAAAGAAAAGGATACGGAGCGATTTCCCGCTTCGGCATGGATTATGAAGCTGCTGGAAGATCGGATACTCCGGGACGGGAAAGTATTTCCCGGCAATATATTGAAAGTCGACAGTTTTCTGAACCATCAGATCGACGTGGTGCTGCTGAATGAAGCGGGACGTGAATTCAGACGCCTGTTTGACGGAATAAAAATCACGAAGCTTCTGACGATAGAAGCATCGGGAATAGGCATTGCCTGTATAGCCGCCCAGTATTTCAATGTTCCGGCTCTGTTCGCCAAAAAAACGCACACGAAAAACATCGCGGGGGACGTTTATACGGGAAGAGTGGAATCGTTCACGCATGACCGCGTATATGATATTGTCATATCAAAAGAATTTCTTCATCCGGAGGACAGCGTGCTGCTGATCGACGATTTTCTGGCCAAGGGCAACGCGCTCCTGGGACTCATCAGGCTGGTCCGGGATGCCGGCGCTGTCGTGGCCGGCGCCGGGATCGTGATTGAAAAGGGATTTCAGGGGGGCGGCGACATGATTCGCTCCATGGGGGTGCGCGTTGAGTCGCTGGCTGTGATCGACAGCATGGACGACAGGACGGTTCTGTTCAGACGATGATCCGGGAATCGGTTATTCTCATGGCTGCTGCCGTGTTTATAATAAAAACATATATAACGGAGGAAGTTACTTTATGAAAAAAATCACCGCATTGCTTCTTGTGCTGATCATGGCCGCTTCATTTGCGCTGTTGTCAGGCTGCGGGACCGCTGTTCCCGAGGATTTTAAAGTCGGCGTGATCCATATCGGCAACCCGTCGGACGGCGCGGGTTATTCCTATGCACATGATCAGGGTATTGTCGCCATGCAAAAAAATCTGGGACTGTCGGACAGCCAGATCATACGCAAGGTGAATATAGCCGATACCGATGCCGCTGCCACCAAAACAGCCATGGAAGAATGCATCGAAGCGGGTGCCAAGATTATTTTCGGTACGAGCTGGGGTTATATGGAGACGATGGCGGAACTCGCCGAAACCCATCCCGATGTGATTTTCTCCCACGGATCCGGTTATATGTCCAATGAGACAAATTTCAACAATTATTTCGGGCGTATCTACCAGGCCCGTTATCTTGCCGGAATAGCCGCGGGCTTAAAAACACAGTCGGATCTGATCGGCTTTGTCGCTGCCATGGATATCACCAACTCGGAAGTTACAGGCGGGCTTGACGCGTTTGCCAAAGGCGTCGCCGCCGTGAACCCCGATGCAAAAGTATATGTCAAGGTGACCAACACATGGTTCAGCGTCGACCTTGAAAATCAGGCTGCGGAAGCGCTGCTCGATCTCGGCTGTGATGTGATCGCCCAGCACTGCGACACGACCGCTCCTCAGCTTGCCGCCGAAAAAAGAGGCGTCTGGGGCTGCGGATACAACTCCGATATGACGCCTGCGGCGCCTGCCGCGCATCTCACCGCTCCGATCTGGAACTGGGGTGTCTATTATACGGCGGCTGCCCAGGCTGTCGTGGACGGCAAATGGGCGGAATTCGGCAATTATTTCGGCGGTCTGTCCGAAGGATTTGTCGATATATCCCCTCTGTCGGCAAATTGTGCCGAAGGGACGCAGGCTATTGTGGATTCCGTAAAAGCGCTCATCAAGGACGGCTCGTTCGGCGTGTTCGACGGCAAGCAGATCAAAGTCGACGGTACGGATGTTTCCCTGATCGATGAAGCTCTGACCGACAATAAAGGGAACATCATTGTCGACGCGGGCGGAGCCTGTCTGGAAGACAGCGTTATTACAGGCGGGATCAACTGGTATTATGCCAACGTTATAGAGGCGTAACCTCCCGGACCCGATCCTGTTATTCTGATAATGCGCGGAGATACCTTCTCCCGAACACTGTTTGTTTCAGCGTTTAAGGAAGTTGTCTCCGCTTTTTTTTAAATAAAGCCAAATAATCTCGCCCTGAGGAAAGGGACGGTGATACAATGACTGCACATGCAATCGAACTGCGCGGTATAACAAAAGTTTTCGGTGAGGTTATCGCCAACGACGGCATCGACCTGTCGGTCCGGAAAGGCGAGATCCTCGCTTTGCTGGGAGAAAACGGTTCGGGGAAAACCACGCTTATGAATATGCTTTCGGGGATATACCGTCCCGACAGCGGCAGTATCCGTATCGACGGAAAAGAAGCGTATATCAACTCGCCGGAGGATGCAAAACGTCTGGGTATCGGTATGATCCATCAGCATTTTAAACTGGTGGAGGTTATGACGGCGGCCGATAACATCATCATGGGCGCCTCTGTCGGAATAAAAAACAGCGCCGCCGGCGAACGGTTTTTTCTGACAAAAAAAAGATATGCGCGCGCCGTGAAAATATCGGAACTATACGGGATGAACGTCGATATGACACGCCGCGTCTGCGATATGTCGGTGGGGGAAAAACAGACGCTTGAGATACTCAAAGTCCTGTACTACGGCGCGGATATTCTGATACTGGACGAACCCACCGCGGTCCTTACTCCGCAGGAGACCGTCCGTTTGTTTTCGATTCTGCGAAGTATGAAAAACAAAGGATGCGCCGTCATCATCATCACGCATAAGCTGAATGAAGTGCTTGAAATAAGCGACAGCGTGACCATCCTGAGGCGCGGAAAGAGCATCGACACGGTGAAAACGTCCGGAGCGACGGCGGAATCGCTGACCGAACGGATGGTCGGAAGAAAGGTCGAATTGTCGATCGAACGCCCCGCGGTACCCCGAGGCGCCAACCTTCTTCATGTGCATCATCTTTCGGTGACGGACGGAGACGGCGTCGAAGCGCTGGATGACGTTTCCTTTGACCTTGACGAGGGGGAGATACTCGGCGTGGCGGGAATTGCCGGCAGCGGTCAGAAGGAGTTGTGCGAAGCGATCGCGGGCCTGCAGAAGATCCATAAAGGCGCGATCTTGTATAAGAATGAAAATATCGGGGGCAGGACTCCGCTTGATATCATAAAGCTGGGCATTTCGATGAGTTTCATTCCGGAAGACAGGCTTGGGATGGGTCTTGCCGCTTCACTGGATATTACCGACAACATGATGCTGAAAAGTTACCGCAAACCGTTCGGGAGTGTTTTTGTCGACCGGAAATTCGCTTCTGCGATGGCGCGCAAAGTGATCAGGCAGCTTGAAATCAGCACGCCGTCCGTATCGATGCCCGTACGCCGTCTTTCGGGTGGGAATGTGCAGAAAGTTTTGCTCGGAAGAGAAATCGAAGCGAATCCCCGGGTCCTGATAACGGCTTATCCGGTTCGCGGGCTGGATATCAATTCGTCGTATACGATCTATAATCTCATAAACAGGCAGAAAAAATCGGGCTCCGGAATCTTGTTCATCGGTGAGGACCTTGACGTCATGCTTGAACTGTGTGACCGTATTATGGTGTTATGCCGCGGAAGAGTGACGGGTATACTGAACGCTGCCGAAGCCGCGAAAGAACAGATCGGGCTGCTTATGACCGGCGTCCAAAGCGTTGTGAAGAGCGAGGCGTCCGTATGAATGCGGCTGTTCAAAGAAAAACCGTCTCCGAACCTCTTTTCAGGATGGTCAGGCGTGCAGAACTCCCGTTTCGGAAATCACTGCTGTATTATACGACGGCGGTACTGACTGCGCTGACGGCCGGAGGCCTGTTTATGACTTTGATGGGTGTGAATCCCTTCTCTTTCTATGCGGTCGTGATTTCCGGCTGCTTCAGGTCCGCGCTGTCCGCAATTTCACTGGTGCGGATCATCATACCGCTGTTGATCACCTCCCTCGGCGTGGCGCTTGCGTTTAAAATGAAATTCTGGAATATAGGCGCGGAAGGGCAGTTTATCATGGGGGCGATAGGAGCTTCGTTTATCGCTTTGAATTTCGGTCCTTCACTCCCGCACGGACTGACCATTCTGCTGATGGCTGCGGCCGGTATTTTGTTCGGGGGTGTCTGGGGGATGACGGCTGCGTTCTTCAGGTGCCGTTACGGGACCAATGAAACGCTTCTGACGCTGATGTTGAATTATATCGCCCTGTATATCATACAATATCTGAGGGACGGTCCGTGGAGGGATCCCGCCGCAGGCGGGTTCCCAAAAATAGCGAAATATCCCGAGAATGCCTGGATAGACAAAATCGGCGGACTCGACGTAAGCTGGATGATCGCTCTGGGTCTTGTCGTGGTCATCTATATCTATCTGAAATATACCAAACAGGGTTATGAAATTGCCGTTGTGGGCGACAGTACGGATACTGCCCGTTATGCGGGTATGAACAACGCAAAGATCATCATGCGCACGATGTTTTTGTCTGCCGCCGTTGCGGGTCTGGCCGGAATGCTGCAGGCCGCGGGTGACGCGACCAGCCATACGCTCAGTATGGGCATCGCATCGGGGGTGGGATTTACCGCCATCATCGTTGCCTGGCTGGCAAAACTCAATCCGTTCGGAATAGCGGCGGTTTCGGCTTTGTTCGGCATGCTCGAAAAAGGATGCGGCGTTGCGGAAAGCACGTTCGGCGTTTCCTCTTCCGTCTCCGATATTTTGCAGGGAGTCATCCTGTTTGTGATCCTGGGCGCGGATTTCTTTGTACGCTATAAACTCGTTCCGAAAAAGAGGATGAAAGAAGGTATGTTGCCGTGAATACGATCATCAACTTCCTGTTCGCGGCGATAAAAGCGGGCACGCCGCTGCTGTTCGGAACAACGGGTGAAATCATAACGGAGAAGTCCGGCAGCCTGAATCTGGGCGTCGAAGGCATGATGTATATGGGCGCTTTCGCGGGATTCTTTGCCGGATTCGTAACGGACAGCCTGCCTGCCGCGCTCTTCGCCGCTTTTGCGGCAGGGGCTTTCGGAGCGCTTATTTTCGCTTTTTTTACCGTCACCATGCAGGCGAACCAGAACGTCACGGGACTGACCCTTACCATATTCGGAACCGGGCTTGCTTCATTTTTCGGCGAAATGCTGATCAAGGGCACCGAGGGGGGAACACCCAAATTGTCGGCGGCATTTTCGGCGGAACTGGCCGAAATACCCGTCCCCGTTCTCTCGGAGATCCCGTATGCGGGCAAGGTGCTGTTTTCCCATAATATACTCGTATACCTTTCTCTTGCGGCTGCGCTTATCTGCTGGGTCTATCTGAATTATACCCTTCCGGGGCTGAAGATGCGTGCCGTCGGCGAAAATCCGGCCGCGGCCGACGCTTCCGGGATCAATGTGAATCTGGTGAAATACGTGAACTGCATTCTGGGCGGCGGTATATGCGGTTTGGGCGGCGCTTATATTGCGCTCATCAACGGCAACGGCGTCTGGAACAACGGCTGTATCAGCGGACAGGGATGGATCTCGGTAGCGCTGGTCATCTTCGCGCGTTGGAGCCCTTTAAAAGCGGTTTTCGGTTCTCTTGTATTCGGCGGATTCTCTGTTTTCCAGGTCCGTGCAAACGATTTTGCCGCCGCGTTTCCTGCCTTGTCCTTCCTTTCGGACATCCCGAACGCGTTCTACGTCATGCTGCCGTTCGTGATCACGGCGGTCGTTCTGGTGATTTCATCGGTGCCCCGCTGCAGGATCAGCGCTCAGCCCGCTGCCTGCGGAGTGAATTACTACAGGGAAGAGCGATAAAAAAACAAATAAAGCAGGACGGAAAGCTTTTTTAAAGGGCTTTCCGTCCTGCTTATCTATGATTGTCGGATAGTTTTTTTGCGTTACCGTTCCGTGAAAGTGATTTTTTTGATGGTCTGATCATTCAGGGGTTTGTCGTTGTCGTCTGTGGGTGTTGTCGCTATGGCGTCGACCGTGTCCATGCCTTCGATGACTTTACCGAAAGCGGCATAACTGCCGTCGAGTTTGGAGGCGTCGCCGTGACAGATGAAAAAGTGGGAGGAAGCCGTATCGTAACCGCTGCTTTTTCGCCCCATGGATACGGTGCCGCGCGTGTGGGAAAGGTTGTTTTCAATACCGTTTGCCGCGAATTCGCCTGTGATGGTCTCCTCCGACCCGCCGGTGCCGGTGCCGGTGGGATCTCCGCACTGGATCATAAAATCCTTGATGACGCGGTGAAAAATAAGTCCGTCGTAAAATCCCGAAGCCGCGAGTTTCTGGAAATTGGCGACCGTAACCGGCGCAATGTCGGGGTATAATTCGATGACGATGGTTTTTCCGTCGGTCATTTCAATGGTTACGTAGTTCGTCGCTCCTTCGACCGGAGCGGGTTTCCTGAATGTCACGCCCTGTCCGCATGAAAACAGGGAAAACGTCATGATGACGCAAAGCATCGGCAGAAGTTTTTTTATCATACGGCGATCTCCTGTTCGGCGCGGCGGTTGGGACAATTGGTCAGCGGACAGCGCGTGCAGTTGTGATACTGCTTTTCGCTTTCGAATCCTATGCCGCTGACTGTTTTGGAGGGAAGCATCAGCATCGAGTCGGTCAGCCGGACTCCGATATGCTCCAGTATATAGCCGCGGCCGAAGATCTCAAACAGTTCGCGCTGACCCGAAAGCGGCCATTCTTTGATCGAACCCGGATTCATGGTCGGGAAGTGGGATTTTATGCCGTATTCGCTTCGGATATACTCGTTCATTCTGAATATCATTTTTCCGAGATACAGTTTTTTTATCTCATCCGCGAAATATTCGCCCAGAGGGTCGTCGCTGTAAGTCTTCGACCAGTCCTCAAGCGCGGGGCCGCAGGTCACGATATAGGGAAACACCCGGTTTACACGGTCGAAATTCGTTCGCATGAGCGGGGATTTTATGGTTACCCCGTTGATCACGACGCCGTTTTCGGTCTTTTCATCGATGGGAAGCACGGCGTAAAGCGCGAACGGACGGGCTGCCGCTGCGGCGGAATCGAGCATTCCGCAAATTTCGTCCGAATTGTCTGTTCCGGCGACTGTGATCAGTCTGTCGCGTTCCTTTTCGGTCAGGCTAAAGTCGTCGAGAGTTATAATGATATTTTTGTCTGTTTTTAACATCGGTTTCTCCTTGCTGAAGATGATCCGTCATGTGCCGTTATAATATAAATTATAGGACCTGTACGCTGTAGTTGGGAGCTTCTTTGGTTATGTTGATGTCGTGCGGATGGGATTCGCGCAGTCCTGCGCCGGTGATCCTGATAAAACGGCCGGTTTCCTTGAGTTTAGCGATGGTTTCGCAGCCGCAGTAGCCCATGCC
>CAZVPD010000072.1:13924-17615 GCA_964628455.1 uncultured Lachnospiraceae bacterium | reverse complement strand
CATGAACGCGGGCAAATACGCGGCGTTCGAGGTCGGACCGGCTTCGAGCATCGACGAATGCTGGCAGCTTGTCCGCGCGCACGAGCGTACGGGGTCGCATTGCGGCATCCTCGAAAACTGCTGCTACGGGCGCGAGGAACTCACCGTGCTTAACATGATCAAAAAGGGCCTTTTCGGCGAACTTGTCCATGTGCAGGGCGGATACGAGCACGACCTGCGCGGGCTTGCCAGGGGCATGGAGACCGAACACGAGCGCACGTGGCACTACGTCCACCGCAACGGCGAGCTGTATCCGACGCACGCGCTCGGACCCATTCAGAATTATCTGAACATCAACCGCGGGAACCGGATGCTGACCCTGACCTCCACGGCTTCGAAGTCAAGGGGGCTGCACGCCTATATCAACGAAAAGATCGGTCCCGACTATCCACTCGCGAAGACCGACTTCGCGCTCGGGGACATCGTCACGACCGTGATCAAATGCGCGCACGGCGAGACGGTCGTGCTGACGCACGACACGACACTCCCGCGCCCCTATTCGCGCGGCGGCCGGGTTCAGGGCACCAAAGGCCTCTGGATGGAGGATAACGCTTCGATTTACATCGAAGGGCGTTCTCCCGAGCATCAGTGGGAAAAAATGGAAAGCTATATGGAGGAGTTCGAGCATCCCCTCTGGAAGCAGTTCCGCAAAAACGTCCGCGGCGGGCACGGCGGCATGGACTATCTCGTCATGCGCGGCTTCTTCGAAGCGGTTCGCAACAGGACCGCGCCCCCGATCGACGTTTACGACACGGCAACGATGATGGCTGTCTCCTGCCTGTCCGAGCAGTCGGTTTCCATGGGCAGCATGCCCGTCGCCGTGCCCGATTTCACCGACGGTAAATGGATCAAACGCACGGGCGCGCCCGCGTCGGTCTTTTCGCTCGATGCCGTGCACGAAGAGCTTTTCGGCGGGGACGTCGAAATATAAATATAAATAAAAGCGGGTGCCCTGAAAACTTTCGATGGTTTTCGGGGCAGCTCTTTTTTTTTTAGGCAATTTTTAAAAAGTTTTATTCTACATCTGTAAAATATTTTTTTGCAAAACGCTTGACAAATGTAGAAGCTGTGTGTATAATAGAAACAGGTCATGACATTCGGAACTTTATATGTACATATAACTGTGAAAGGCTGGTTTTGCATCATGAAGAAAAAAGGCAGGATCGCTATCCTCCCTGATTCGGAGCTTCAGGTCATGCAGATTATCTGGGATATGGAGCGCGAAAAAGGCGGCGACTGCACCGGCGTCACCGCCGGGGCTATGCTCGTGTTCGCACCCGGACAAATCGGGCATCTCAAACTCACCACAATCCTCACACTGATCAATCGACTCGCCGCAAAAGGCTTTGTCCGAACCGAGAAGGCCGGCCGCGCCAACTGCTGCATCCCCCTTGTCAGCGAAGAGGAATACCGGCAGAACGCGGCAGGCAATTTCCTGGAGACCGTCTATAAAAACGATACCAAAAACCTTATTTCCGCGCTCCTCGGCAGCGAAAAGCTCTCCCGCGGCGATATCGACGAGCTCCGTATCCTGATCTCACGCATGGGTACGGACAAGGATACTTCAAAATGACGGCCGCCGGTCTTCTGGTCAATATCCTGCTTCTGACCCTGCTGTTTACACTGGGATCGGGCGGAGCATTGCTCCTTCGCCGCCGTTTGCTGCGCGGACGGGAAAATATCATGTGCATCATATGGGCGGCGGTGCTTCTTTGCGCCCTTGTACCCTTCTATTCAGGCCGCGCGGTGATATCCTTCGGAACGGACTCCGGATCCGAAGGCGTATCCGCACGGACTGAAGCGCTGTATGTGCCCGGCGATGCAACCGGCGGCAGCATCACCGACGCGCAGCGCGACATTGATCTTGCACGCAGACTATACGGCGAAAACTTAACCGCAGTCGCGGTCAGCGACGGCAGCACCGTTGACGGAGACGGACCGGACCGTGACGGCGGGCCGGATGTTGCCTTTACAGCCGTCTGCATCCTGCTGCTCTGCGTCTGGGCCGGAATCTCGGGATTTTTGGCGACAAAGTCTCTTAACGCCTACCTCGCGGCAAAAAAGCTCATGCGCGATCATTCCCGGCCTTATACGGACGGACACATCGCCGGCATCTTCAGCGAGTGCAGGGAACGCCTGGGCATCCGGCAGAACATCCGTATCCGCATCGTCCGGGAAGGATTTTCCTGTTCACCCTGTGTCGCCGGACTGTTTTACCCCGAAATCTACATGGGTGATGAGTGCCGGTATTACAGCGATGACCGGCTGCGATTCATCTTCATGCACGAGTTGTGCCACGCCGGCCGGTATGACCTGCTTTTCAAGCTGTGTGCGCTGATTATAACCTCGCTGCACTGGTTTAATCCGCTTTCGTATCTCGTTTACCGTGCCGTCGCCGAGGACTGCGAGCTTGCCTGCGACAATTTTGTGCTCAAAACACTCGGACGGCAGCACAGCGATTCCTATATGTTCACCATACTTGACATTGCCGAGCGCCTCTGCAATTCTCCGCAGCCCGCGCCTGCAAACAAACTGGGCAGCGGACTGTTCCTGAGCGGAAATCCCGGCAAACGTTTTCTCGAAAGGAGATACAGAAATATGAAATTCACCAAAACAAGCAGATTCTCGGTTATCGCAGCGGTGCTGTTTGTACTCGCCGCACTGACCGTCAATATGGTCGTCATGTCCTCCTGCGGCATGCCGGTAACCGGCAGCCCGGCGGCGTCAGGCAGTATGCCGGTAAACGGCAGCTCCGGAAACATTTTCCTCGACGAGGCAATACGCGGCTATTACGGGCTGTCCGGCAGTGATGCCGTCACCTCCGAAATGATCGGGGGAATCGAAACACTCGTGATCCGCGCCAGCGACATCAACTCGATAACGGGTGCCGGGAATTCCATGTCAACCGCGGATACCGGCAGCACAAGCGTGACCGGCGCAAAAGACGCCGTCATGATCGCAGATTATATCGTAAACGGCAGGGAAATAGCAGCTTTTCCCGAAAAGATCGAGCCCCGCCGTTTCGAAGAGAATTATCTTGACGCAGCCAACGGCTATTACCTCGAAAATGGTTATGAAAACCATTCTGCGGATGAGATATTAAAAATTATAAAAGCCTTCTATTGTTTGAAAAATTACTATGATCCCGCCCTCGATGAAGCCGAACGCGCCGAAATGCTCCTGTCGTTCCCCGACGCTGCCGACTATCCCGAAGGCTGTTATTTATACGACCCGAACGCTTCCCCGAGAGAAAACGAATTGATTTCGGGCTTTTTCGAAACGGCGGATTTATACACCGGTTTTTCGCTGCTCGGAGGATATTTTGACGCGTCCGCGCTGGCTGCGCTTCCCAATCTTGTCAGCGTCACTTATATGGGCATAACTCCGGTCAATGAGATGCTGCCCGCCGGGTGCACCTCGGAATATCAGGAGTATCAATACGGCGACATCGGTTCCGGCAGCATGGCGCAGGGCGTTTCGGAAGCGGGAACCGCGCCTGCCGGTATACCGGAATACGGCGATTCCAAAGGCGAAAAGGGAACCGTCCTGTATAACGGCGAACCGGTCACGGCCGATCTGAGCTACGGACTGTTCGAGCTTGAAGAAAAGGGTATGAAAACCGGCGAAAACGGCACTGAGTATCTCGTATTCA
>CAZVPD010000072.1:0-13902 GCA_964628455.1 uncultured Lachnospiraceae bacterium | reverse complement strand
CTCGGCTATCTTTTCGGCGATTCGCTTGAGCTGCAGGGCGGCCATTATATCCAATTTACGATAAACGGCGAAACCCAGGGCATCATCCCGGCCTATTATAACGCGAAGGAATTCCCGTGCGGAAAAGCTTCGGATCTGCTGTATGACGCGGGCTATTATGAACTGGCCGGCAGCGGTGATGACAGCTATTACCGACTCGTCGGCAGCGATGAAAACGCCGCGGCCGATTCCTTCAGGCAGCTCGCCGCGATAAACGGCAGCAAATCGCTCGTCACAGGCTGTTGGGATGAGGACGGAGACGGCACTGCGGCATTTATCACGGAATTTACCGGCGGCTGGGACTGTGTGGCTGCGCGCTATGTCAACGGAATTTCAAGCGCTCAAAGCGAGCTTGAACTGGACCGTCCATATTTCCCGAACCTCGCAGCCTTCTCTTTCACGATTAAGTAATCATAGCTTTCCTGCAATATGCCGGAGCGGATTTATTTATTGCGTAATAGAACAGCCGTGATTCTTTTATAATTTGTGAATAAACAGCTTTTCTTTTCGGAAAGCTAAACACAGACTGCAGCAAAATCTTATTTTTGCTGCAGTTCCTTTATGCCTGTAAGTGATAATATTCCGAAAAATCAGGATATGGTTGAATCCCTCCCCTGTATGTGTTATAATAAAGCAAAAAAAGCGGGGAGTAATTTCTGACATGAAGCGGTTACGCTTTCGTGCAGACCGATCATGGAGAAAATAATGCGGATTTCCCTCCGGCGACGCCTCCAAAGAAAAAGCGGTGCGGAAGTATTACACGGAAGCGGCTGACTTCTGTTTCCCGGCAGAAAAAAAGCAAAACATATAGGACAAAAAAACGATGAGGTGACAGCGTTGATGAACAAAAGCAGGGGCATTGTTATTTTATATGAAGACCTGTCGGAATACTGGATCGGCCTGATGAAGGAAGCGGAACTAACAAACCTCGGCGTCCACAAGATCGCCGTGCCCGGGACCGGAAGCGTGGACAGCCTGCTGCGCGGCCTGTCGGCCCCGCAGGGGAGGGACCTGATCGGCCGCCTCGAAAAAGCGGGGATCACGGTCGAATACGAACTGCACGCGCTGGAATGGCTGCTGCCGCGCGCCCTTTTCGGGGAGCATCCCGACTATTTCAGGGAGGACGCCCGGGGCGCGCGCGATCCCGGCCTCAACTGCTGCCCGTCCGCGTCCGGAGCGCTCGAGGTCATCTCGGAGAACGCCTGCCGCCTGGCCGGGATGCTGCGCCAGACGTCGGACCGGTATTTCCTGTGGCCCGACGACGCGGCCGGGGGTGCCTGCGGCTGCGAAAAGTGCCGCGGGCTGAACCGGTCGGACCAGATCCTGCGGATCGACGCCGCCGTGCTCCGGGGGCTCAGGGCCTATGACCCGAACGCGAAACTGTCGTTTCTGTCCTACAGCGACACGCTCGAGCTCCCGTCGGCCGCTCCGGGCGAAGGCCTTTTCCTCGAGTTCGCGCCGATGACGAGGGACCACGCCAAGCCCATCGGCGCGCCGGACAACCCGTCGGGCAAAGTCTACACCGGCCTGCTTCCGAAGCTTCTCGGCGTCTTCGACCCCGGCGAGGCGCACGTCCTCGAATACTGGCTGGACAACGCGCTGTATTCGGGATACCGCATGCCTCCGGTCAAAGTGCCTTTTTACCCGGACGTGGCCGAAGCGGATGTGCGGTACTACACGGACCTCGGCATCCGGAACATCAAGACGTTCGGCTCTTTCATCGGGGAGGAATACTTCCGGCTGCACGGGATCCCTCCGGTAAAGGAATACGGCGAAATCCTGAAAAAATATATTTTCTGACGGAGGATCAGGGATGAAAGTTTATAAGATTTTTTTCGCCGTCCTGTATGCCGTACTCACGGTCGCCGGCGCCGCCGGCTGCTCTGCGCCGGAAAGCGGCGCCGCGGAGACCTCCTCCGGGACTTCGGCCGTCCCCGAGACATCCGTTCCGGCCCCCGACCTGCCCGAACTCTCTTTCGGCGGCTATGAGTTTAAAATACTGATCACGGGAAACACCGAGAACAACTGGCGGAAAAATGATTTTCTGGCCGAGGAGCAGAACGGCGAAGTGCTGAACGACGCCCGCTGGCTGCGCAATCAGACGGTCGGGGAGCGCTTCGGCGTCGTGATCGGGCCTGTCGAGGAATTCGGCAGCACCAAAGGCGCGGGGAGCGGATACACCCTGATCTCAAAATCCGTCCTGGCGGCCGACAACGCGTACGACGCCGGCATGATCGGCGGTTATGACATCTGCAACCTGGCGTGCGACGGATATCTGTATGACATGAACGCGCTGCCCCATCTGAATTTACAGAACCCCTGGTGGGACGCGAAAGCGGGCGACGACATGACGATCAAGGGCAGGATGTATTTCACGACGGGGGACATCAGCACCTCCGACAACGACGCCACCTACTGCATCCTGTTCAACAAGAAGCTGACGGCCGACTTCGGCCTGCCCGACCCCTATCAGGCGGTGACCGGCGGGAAGTGGACGTTTGATTTTATGACCGGCATGGGCAAAGCGGTCTCCTCGGATCTCAACGGGGACGGTAAATCCGACAAAAACGACCGTTTCGGGTCCATCATCTGGGACGACACGATCATGGGCGTCGTGAACGGCACCCTGGAAAAATGCGCTTCGGTCAACAGCGACGGCGAGATCGGGCTGACCCTGTACAGCGAAAAAGTGATCGATATCATCGGAAAATATACGGACTATATTTACGACAAGCAGACCTGCTACAATTACCAGCGTGTCAGCTACGACATCACGGACCCCGTCGCCATGTTCAGCGGCGACCGGGCGCTGTTCTTCATGCAGCTGCTCGATCTGACGTCCTATTTCCGGAATATGGAGACCGATTTCGGCATACTGCCCGTGCCGAAGTACGACGAGGCGCAGGAAGTCTACGGCCACGGGATCGGTTCCTGGCACTCGCAGTTCCTCTGTGTCCCTGCTGTCCTCGAATCGCCCGAATGCAGCGGCGTCATCCTCGAAGCGCTCGCGGCGGAATCGCCGGACACGGTCATCTCGGCCTATTACGAAAAGACGCTGATCGGTAAATACTTCAGGGATGACGAAAGCACGGCGATGCTCGACATCATCCTGAGCACCCGCGTTTACGACCTCGGCTGGTATTACCAGATCGGCAAATACAACGACGAGATCCTGTATCTGGTCTACGAATCCGACACGGATTTCACCTCGCGGTATAAAAAATACGAGTCTGCCGCGCTTGAGGACGTCAGGCGCATCAACGAGACCTTTGCGAAGAATTTCGGGTAAAATACCCGCCGCCCCGTTGACTTTTTTAAAGGTCCGCGGTATAATAAAATATCTGAAAAGCGAGAGGATGGTCGGTTTGCTGATTGTTTCCGTAACGGTGGTCTCCGGCTGAAAAGCCGGAACGGGATGCCTGTAAATCGCGGGGTTACACCTGCTTTTTCGGTTATGCCCGGATGCCTTACGGAATACTTCACGGCGATCCGGCCCGCAGACCTGCAGCCGCTGATTGTTCACATCTCACGGGAGTATTCTGCCTGTGCCCGGATCTTACGGGCGCACAAGGCGGTTTTTTCCGTGAGTTTTTTTATGATCCGGAGGAATAAGAAATAAAATGAGAACAGATGCCGGCGAAGCGCTGGAATTTAACGTTATACTGAAAGACCTGGCCCTCCAGGCGGTTTCGGAGAGGGCAAAAGAAAAGCTTCTGTCGCTGAAGCCGTTTCTCGGCGAGGCGCAGTGCAAAGCGAAGATGAAGGAAACGACCGAAGCGAAGAGGATCCTGGAACGGTGCGGGACGCCCCCGCTTTCGCTGATGAAGGACCTCGATAAACTGCTGGACCTGACCGGCATAGGCATGGTGCTGAGTCCCGTCCAGCTCACGGACATCGCCGGATTTATCTCGGCCTGTGTGCGCATGAAGCGCTATCTGAAAAAATCGGCCGGAACCGAAGACCTTGCCCTTCTCGGCGATTCGTTTCTGGAGACGGACGCGCTGTACGGGGAGATCGAGCGCTCGGTCCGGAACAACGCGGTGGATGACAGGGCCTCCCCCGCCCTGCACGAGGTCCGCAGAAAGATCGCGAGGGCGGAGGAAGCCGTCCGCGAAAAGCTCGAGGGCATGCTCCGCGGCAGAAAAGAAATTTTCGCGGACGCATACGTGACCGTCCGCAGGGGCAGGACCGTACTGTCTGTCAAAAAAGAATACAGAAGTCAGGTGCCCGGCACGGTGGTCGACATGTCGGGCTCCGGAAGCACGCTGTTTATCGAGCCGGAAGCGGTCGGAAAGCTGCAGGATGAGCTCTCGACCCTGCGCATCGGCGAGGAAAACGAAATACTGAGGATATTATACACGCTGACATCGCTTGTCGCTGATGAGGCCGGCGCGCTGAAAAACAACATGGACTGCATGGAAACGCTGGACATCGCGTTTGCCAAAGCGAAGCTGTCGGTCACGCAGCAGGCGGTGCCCGTGCCCGTCGGCACGGAGCGCCGGATCAAAATCGTGCGGGGAAGGCACCCGCTTCTGAAGCAGGAGAGCTGTGTCCCGCTTGATTTCGAAACAGGCGGGGACCTGAGAGGCGTAGTCATCACGGGCCCCAACACGGGCGGCAAAACGGTCGCGCTGAAAACGGTCGGCCTGCTCTCGATGATGGCGCAGAGCGGACTTCATATCCCCGCGGACGGGGGCAGCGAACTGTGCATGCACGGAAATATCCTGTGCGACATCGGGGACGGACAGAGCATCACGGAAAACCTGTCGACCTTTTCGTCGCATATCACGAACATCGTCGCGATCCTCGGGAGCGTGACGTCCGAAAGCCTTGTCCTGCTCGATGAACTCGGGTCGGGGACGGACCCCGCGGAAGGCATGGGGCTGGCGATCGCCGTTCTGGAGGAGTTAAGGCGAAAGAACTGCCTTTTTCTCGCGACCACCCATTATCCCGAGGTGAAGGAATACGTCAAAAACACAGACAATCTGCAGAACGCCCGCATGACGTTCGACCGCGAAAGCCTGATGCCCCTTTACAGGCTCGAGATCGGCGAGGCGGGTGAGAGCTGCGCCCTGTATATCGCGCAGAGGCTGGGGTTTCCCGCGCATCTGCTCACCCTCGCCCGGAAAGCGGCGTACGGCGGAAGGCGGTCCGCGGAGATCCGGGAAACAGTTTACGAAGCGGACGAGAGCAGCGCTCCGGCCGGGTCGGGCGTGATCAGAAAAGAAGAGCCGCGCAAAACCCCGCTGAGGAGCGAAAGCTTTCATATCGGCGACAGCGTGACGGTCTACCCGAAAAAAGAGATCGGGTTCGTCTACAGGACGGCCGACGAAAAGGGCAATCTGGGCGTTCAGATCAAAGGCGAAAAGCAGACCGTCAACCACAAGCGGCTGAAGCTCCTGACCCCCGCCGAAGAGCTGTATCCGGAGAACTATGATTTCTCGATCGTATTCGACAGCGTCGCCAACCGCAAGGCGCGCCACCGGATGCAGAAAAAGCACGACCCCGGCCTGGTGATCGAATACGGCGGCGAGGAAAAGAAATAACGCTGCAAGCCGACACTCCATCCGCCGGCTGCGCAGGGAATGCTGCGCGTTCTTTTGAGGCTTCCCCGGCGGGGAAGCTCCCGCCGCAGGCGGGTGATGAGGAGAACACCTTTCCCGCAGACAGCAATAACACCTCATCCGCCGGCTGCGCATTCTTTACAAGGCCGCCTGATGAGGGACACCTGTATATACGAAAAAAACCGCCCGGAGCTGCCGCAGATGCGGCGCTTCGGGCGGTTTGTGCATTTATTGTTTGTCGTCCGGGTTCCCGGCCTTCGCTTCGGGAGGATCTCCGTGACCTTCGTAACGGATCCCGAGGGCAAACGCAGCTTCATAAGCCTTTTTATCCGCGTTTTTCGCGGATATGCCGAACCATGCGTCCGTTTCGGTCGCCAGGATGCGTGCCGAGTCCGATTCGCCGAAAAGAAGTCTGTTCGAACCGGTCGCGAGGACGATACCGCAGGCCCATGTCCGCGCCCAGCCTTTTACAAGAGGGGACGGCCGTTTCCGGCACAGCTTCGCCAGGGCGGAGAAAAAAATTTCTTTGTATTTCCCGTTCAGATTCTCATCGGAAAATCGGGACAGGATCTCCGCGACGGCGGCGTATCTTGCCGCCATCGTTTGCGGCACCTTCATGTTATCGGGTACTGCTGCTTCCCCTTCGGGTGCCGGTTTTGCTCCGGACGTTTTCTTCGGCGGTTTTTCGGCCTTCCTGCGGACGACCGGCTCTTCGCCGTTCAGCGTTTCGATGATGCCGTATTTTTTATACGATTCGTCATACCATTCTTTGATCGAAGACCGCATGCCCGGACCGAAAGACATGCTGTAGGTGGATACAAGACTGTCGTAGATGATTCTGCCTTCAAACGGCAGCAGGACAAAATCCCCGAGAAACGGGACGGGAATGTCGAATGTGTCTCTGATCGGGTCGCTTATCCCGCAGACGCCGTAAAGAAGGGTTTCCCCGGATTCGGGCGTCATCAGGACGGAGTATTTCGCCGTATGCTTCACGACGATGAATTTTCCCCTGACGAAATATCTGCGCCATCCGGTCAGGATGCTTCGTTCCTGTTCGGTGAATTCGCCGTTGTCGTGGTTTTTGAGAAACTCGTCGATCCATTCGGGACTGGCCCACATCGCGTCGCGGATCTTTATGAATTCCTCCCTGCCGGTGGCAACTCGCGTGCCGTAAACCGGCTTTTTGAAGCGCGGTATCACTTTATGCTTTTCGTTTACGCCCCATACCAGGCTGTACCACAGTTTGTAAAAGAGCCTGATTTCGGATTCGTTCAGATTCATGTCTTGTCTCTCCGTTTTTTCTCTTGGTTTCCCTCACCGTTTCTTTCGCCGAAATAGAAATTATGTGCGATACTCGGCAGTGAAGACGCTTCAGTCAGGAAGCAGGCGGGACAGGCGTATCGGGTCCTATTCATCTCTCGTTTTTATAGTGCCGCTGCAGCCATGCTGTTTTTCAATATTATATCATATAAAATAGCTTTTTTACAACTCTTTTTCGGAAAAATAAAAAATGTGTAAAAAATGTTGTTTTCATGCCGGATATCTGTTGACTTATAGATTTTTTGTGATGCAATGAAAATGTGAATTCCGTCCGATTTTAACAGCAAAAAACGGGACAACGATCCAGGAAGCGATAAAAACGATTTATGAAAATATAGCGGATAATCAGGTGTTATTCTGTCGTCTTCCGCTGCCGTCCTATCACATCGGCAGAAATAAGACATTGCATATGCAATCATTTCTGTCCCGGATTTTCGATTATGGGATGGAAAATCAAACGATGAAAGGGCGGCATATGATCATGACGAAAAGAAAAACAGCGGTAAAATTCATAGCGCTGATAGTATGCGCAGTCACGCTGCTGAACACAGCAGCGCTGTTTGGCTGCAAAAAAGAAGAAGAAATCGCATCCGAGGTTACCCGATCTGTTACGGAGGAAACCGCACCCGAAATCGAACCCCAAGTCGCCCGGCGCGTCACGAACGTCTACCGCAGCGATTTACTGAATCTGCCGCCAGAGCATATTTTCGGCGGCAGAATGTATTATTCCGACGGCAGACTTTATATGCTGTGTACAGATTTTAATATATCCCGGGACGTTTGGTATTCGTTTGATACAAATGGTTTGAATCCTCAAAGCGTGCCGATTGATGAAACGTCTGGCTTTAACTTTCTGCGGTCCCCGGACGGCAGCCTTGTCTTCATGGCTTTCTCGTATGATCAAAGTACCCAGACTAATTCTTGCCAATTGATTAAAACAGCTCCGGACGGCAGCGTGGTGTTTACAATAGACCCCGAGCCGATGTTACCGGATTCCGGCACCGGTACCGGCACCGACACAAAATATCCGTTCAACTTTTATTACAGCATGTCATTAACCGCTTTGGATGGAGAGGGCAATATTTATCTGGGTTATCAGATACCGGGTTCATCGGTACTGGTATGCCTGTCGCCCGACGGTAAAAAACTGTTTGATATTCCGTTTACGGGATTTTTAAGTGATATAATAACGGGTTCCGACGGGCGCGTGTTTGTAACATACAGTGAAACCGGCAGCAGTGATATAATCATGGGTTCCGACAATCGCGTGTTTGTAACATACAATGAAACCGGCAGCGCCGAAACGGAAATCGAGATTCGGTACGTGGATATTCAAAAGAAAGCCTTAGGCGAAAAACTCGAGATTCCGGACACCGGATCAGATCTCATCCATTCAAAGATTTATATGGGCGACGGCTATGATTTATACATCAAAAACGATACCGGGCTTTACGGAGTAAACCTATCCGAAACCGAACCCGTGCTTCTTGTCAACTGGCTCAATTCCGATATGAATCCCGACAGCATACAATCTTTGGTTGTAATCAGTCCCGATCAGTTTGCCGTATATCTGGGTTATATTGACGGTCTGCATCAGATCGCATTTCTGACCCATATGCCGGATGATAAGGTGAAGCCGAAGTTTTTGATCGATCTCGCGTGCCTTAACTCCGATAAGGATCTTTATTCCTATATTGTGGGATTTAACCGTCAGAGCAGTGATTACCGCGTTATGCTGAAAGATTATTCCGCTTATAATACCTTTCAGGATGACGAAGCGGGGGTGAACATCCTCAAAAAAGAAATTGCCGAGGGAAATATGCCCGATATGCTGCTTTTCCGGCAGGATCAGCTGCCGGCGGAAAACTATGAAGCCGAGGGGATGTTCGTGGATTTATACGAATATATGGATGAAAGCCCGGATCTTTCACGCAAGGATTTGATGGAATGCGTAATGAAACCGTTTGAGCGCGACGGGAAGCTGTATCAGATGGTCACTGACTTTTCCGTTCACACGCCGGCAGGCAAAACGGCAAACATCGGCAGCGAGTCAGACTGGACGCTGGATGAAATGCTGACGTTTGCAAATAATCTTCCGCAGGATGTTTCCCTGTTTAAAAATATGTCAAAGTTATCGATGCTCCATACGCTGATGACCGCAGGCATCAGCGAATTCATCGACTATGAAGCAGGTACATGTTCATTTGAGAAGGATGCTTTTATCGAACTGCTCCGATATCTGAATACGCTTCCCGATGAAATAAATATCTCCCCGATTGACCCCGGTCAGGATCCGTTTGAAATATACCGTGAAGATAAGGTAATGCTTGCTTCAGCCGATCTTACTTCTTTAAAGGACTATTCACGTATTAAACTTATTCTCGGAGATGAGGATATCAGCTTCATCGGTTTCGGTGCCGAGATTTCAGCATTGTCCGGTTATGCCATTTCCTCAAAATCTCCCGTAAAAGACGGCGCGTGGAATTTTATCGAATTTTGTGTTTATGCTTTGTTTAAGTCCAGTATTAGCGAAGAAACTGATTACTATCTTGAATCACCCGGTATGGAGTATTATCATGGATTTCCCGGTTTGAAAGCATCATTTGATAATATGGCGAAGCAGGACATAAACCAAATCTATAACTTTTACAGTAATGGAAGTTCACCGGATGATTTTTTTACAGATCCCGAAACTATAATCGCCGATTATGAAGCACAGATAGTGCAGGTCTCCCTTACACAGGAAGACGTGGACGCCGTAATAGAATATATCGGTTCTCTGAGCCAAAGCAGTATCGTAAGGTATGACGGGAAAATCAAAGATATTCTCAATGAGGAGGTCCTGCCGTTCTTTGAAGGCGCAAAATCTGCTGAGGAGACAGCAAAAATCATCCAGAACCGCGTTTCCGCATACCTGAGCGAGTTAAAAATAAAATGAACCGGGCACGGCTTGCGCAGAGACGGAATAGCTATACTTCCTGCCGATTATAAAAAAATGCCGGAAACCCGGCATTTTTTTGGTTATTTTTTTTCCGTGAGCGCTTTCTTCCTGCTTCTGCGCACCGCTTTTACCGTCAGAACGATGATGATTGTTATGATAAACAGGATAAACAACACGACCGCAAGTGCAATGAAAAATATCTTGTTCGGATTTCGTAACAGGTCGGCGATGTTTTTGCTGTCCGATTCTACCTTTCTTCCCTGCAGTTTGGAATAATAGGACGGAATCCTGGCTATGCCCTCTACCTGATCAAAAGACTGCAGATAATCGGCGAGAGCTACCCATTCCTTTAATTCAATTCCGCCGGTGTAAATAATATGCTGCTCGAAATCGGTGATCGGTTCTCCGTTCTTATCTTTCGGGACGACGGAGAGGAGACCGAATGATTTGCTTTCCACGGTTCCGAGCATCTGACATGAGTAAAGTCCTCCGACAACACGGTAAAGCGCTTTGTCATCGATCTCCTCCGTATCGTTTTCGGTAACCAGCTTCACATCGGTCACCCGGTTGAGGAAAAGCCGGTTAGGGTTATATGTATAGGTAAGACCGCTGATATATAACCGTGCCGGCTGCATGATGTCAGATACAGATATATCCACTTCGGTCATGGTCTTCAGCTCCGCGCCGGTCAGATACAGGCTGACAAGCGGATATCCGGGTATGCCGTCGGCACCGATACCCAGTGAACTGACATTGTATGCGTCGGCAGCGGTGATCTCTCCTTCTCCGAACGAACCCCGAACCACACCAAACGGGCAGACAGCCGCGTCGATCTTCTCATATGCGTCGCCTTCGGCCTTTTTTACGGCATATATATACGAGTCCGAAATAAGATTACCCAGAGTATCTTCACCCTGAACGTCAGCGAAATCTTCGATCGGAGTAAAGGTGTAATCGCTTACTGCCAGGACTTCATCCAGTTCATAACCGAACTGCTTCATATACTTCTCGTTGACCAGTGCTTTATATTTTTCGATTTCCTGCAGCATTTCGGCATCGTCCGCAACCGAACCGTCAAGCGGGATCAGTTTATAATCTTTCGGCGTATAACTGTCTCCGTTTTTTGTTAATATCAGATGTCCGAGATATTGTGTATACTCTCCGCTTGAAACAATGACGGTATTTCCGCTGATGATCGGTTCATCCAGTTTGGTGTGGGTGTGTCCGCTGATGATCAGATCAATTTCGGGAACGGCTTTTGCAAGAAGTTCGTCTTCGGATTCTTTGGGATTCATTTTTGTTCCGCTGTGTGATAAACATACGATCAGATCCGCCTGGCCGTCAGTTTTTATTGTTTCAACAACCTTTTTCGCGGTTTCTGTCGGATCAAGAAAATAAAGTCCGCTTTCCGGAGCCCAGCTGTCCGATTCTTTTCCGAAAATACCGAACACGGCGATTTTTATCCCGCCTTTTTCAATGATCGTATAGTTGTCGTTGTATGGATACAGTTCAAGTGCTGTCCTGACAAGCGCCGCGTTTTCCGCAAGCGCCGGTTCGGCAAGCGTTCATTCCCAGTCTATACTCGCTGTAAGTATCAGAGGCAGTTTGTCGCCGCTTTCTGCCGCAGCCGTCAGCATACCGGCAAGTCCCGGTCCGCGGTAGTCAAACTCGTGATTTCCGAGTGTTGTCGCGTCATAACCGATCAGTCCCATCAGGCGGAGTTCCGGAGCATCGGTCGAAAATATCGTCTGATACGGTGAGCCCATGGCAAAATCACCTGAATCGAAAATAAACGTATCCGGGTATTCCGAAACAATGCCGTCGGCAACGGTCTTCAGCTTTGCAAATCCGCCTTTTTGAATGGTATCGCCGCCGGTATTGACGGTTTCCGTATCAAAACGCGAATGCATATCATTTGAAAATATGACCGATATGTCGCTGCCGTCTTCTGCGGCATGGATGGGTATGACTCCCGAGCATATTACAATGAGGAAAAGGATACTTAAAAAACGGTTTATTTTCATAATAAATATCCCCACTTTATTCTTTTATTTGGTATAATTTTATTATATATCCGGCTGCATCACGTGTCAATATGTATGCTGAAATAAAACCGAGCCGATTCTCTGCGGAAGACAGGTGAAAATTTTCGCATCATGTAAAGCACGCTTCAGGTCCGTCCTGTCTTTCATTGGACACCGACCGGGATTAAAGATCACTTTTCGATGTGCTTCCTGTCGCTTATGCCGGAGATGCTGTTATAATCCGATATGACGATAAACAGTGACTGCCACCGGAAAAAATCAGGGAAGCGCTCAATTCCATGCAGTTTGCAAAAGTTTCTGTTGTGAATAGAACCGCCTTAAAATACCGGGGATCCGGCATTTTAAGGCGGTTTTTTGTTTTTTAAATCAGTTGTAAACGTTATCTGCGGTCATTGCTTTCGGTGCCGGTCACCACAGCACCGCCGTCCAGAGATAGTTGTACGCCGCGGCGTCGACGGCTTTCCATGCGGATTCGACCGCTGCGGTGTCAGTCTGTCTTACGCCTGTCAATGATACGGCATACCGTCCTATACTCGGGAGAAGCGGTGTTCTTTTTAACGTGCCGCAATGCCATTTTTTTACCGGCCGGTCCGTATGGCAGCCGTAACGATCCTTACCGTCTGGGCCGGGCGGCGCGCCCGTCAAGCCGGTATTGCAGCGGCGGTTTTTCATAGCGTTTTTTAAAGGCGCGGATGTAGTAATTGGGATCATGAAAACCGAATTTCAAGGCGATCTCCGCAACCGGTATTTCCGTAAACAGCAGGTCGAACCGGCTTTCGCTGAGGCGGTTCTCGAGAACATACGTCATGGGCGGCATACCGGTCAGATTTTTTATCGTTTCCGAAAGGGTCGTGCGGTTGGTCGAAAATTGTCTGCACAGCGACGCCAGCGTAAGGTTTTGATCGGGATGATCCTTGATAAAACGGATGATTTCATTTCCTTCGCCGCTTCTTTCGCCGAAATAGGAATTATGTGCGATGCTGAGCAGTGAAAACAGCTGCGAGCGCGAGCGGCATGACCACATAACGTCGTTCGGATTGTTTTCGATAAAATCCGATATGCGTCCCAGAAAGAGCTTTGAGGCGTTGAATTCTTCCGGAGAGAGTGAAATGATCCCGAAATAACGGTCATTGCGCTCAATGAAAAGCATAAAATCGGGGTAATTGTGCGCATCGCGCATCGACGGATAGATCTGCGAGCCGATTATTTCGGTGCTGAGATTGACGTTGATAAAATATGGGTCATACATCAGACCGGTGCAGCCGAATTCACCCGAAAGGACCTTAACCGAGTCGTTTTCATTCAGGCAGATAAAATACTTTCCGTCGAGATAACAGCGGATACCGTTCAGATCCAGCTGCAGCGAAGACGCTTCGAGCAGTATGAGGCTGAACATTTTCGGGCAGGATGCAGGCAGGTCGGTCAGGCGGATCAGGTCATAGGAATATCTCATTTTTTTATACAGCCGCCGCAATCATTCTGTTTTTTTCATATTATATCATAGTAAATCGCTTTTTTACAGTTCTTTTTATAGTAAAAATAAAAATATTCCTGTAAATAATGCTGTTTTTAATGTTATGACCACATTGACCGGTAGTTATAACTCTGATATACTGAAGACCGGTATTTTGTTAAAACGGCAGAATCAGCTGTAATCTGCAAATATTCCGGTATAACAGATGACAGAAACGAATCCGAAACCGGAAGATACCGGTATTTATTTTATAAGATATTATAAAATAATCCTGAAAAATATTTCGTTATTTTGCTGTGCCGATACCTTTTTAAATCATAATTTAGGGAATGGTGAAAGATCATGTGGAAATTCCGATCGCTTGTCCTGTCGTTTCTGGCAGTCTTCGCTTCAACCATTGCAGGCATGAGGCTGAAAAGCGAAATATCTTATGCGGCACTGTTCTCTGTCGTAACACTCATAATATTGATAATTATGCTTCTGTTTAATGTTATTATGGAAAGAAACATTAAAAAAAAG
>CAZVPD010000071.1:0-18068 GCA_964628455.1 uncultured Lachnospiraceae bacterium | reverse complement strand
TTACCTACATTATACCATATTTTTTTACTATGTCTATTAATCATCATTTACTTAAGAAAGTCTGCGGTCATCTGTCCGTCGACGGTTCCGAAATAAACTTTGATATCCATGATGCCGATGTCCCTTCTTTCTTTTTTATATTCCTATTATAGCACGTGAGGAGGCTGTTGTCTTGCATTATTTTGTCCGTTTTAGCAATATTTTATGAACTATATTTTATCATATAGGAAAAGTATGATTTATGGCGAGAATAAACCGGACAGCGGAAAGCCGTCCGGCGGATTTTGCGGTATCAGCTGTTCCCGAAATAGAGATTGATCGCGTCGATCTTTTTTTGGACTTCGGGTTCGGTCTCCGCGAGCCAGGAAGCGGTGGTCAGCGACTTTTCCGACATCAGCTCGAGAAATGCGCCGTCGCCGTAGCTCAGGAACACAAAAGTTTCGGCGATGCTGTAGTCGCGCGCCCCGAGCAACAGGCTTACCATCTCTTCGCTTTCGGCATCTCTCGTGTATTTGCCCTGCAGCGTGTCCTGTATATAAGCGGGAAGGATCATATTCCAGGCTTCGCAGGAAAGCGATTCGAGCACGGCGCCCGCGAAGGACGGGTCAAGGCAGGTGACAAACACCATGCTGTAGTTCGCGCCGTAGCCCCTTGCGAAATAATCTTCCTGCGCTTCGTCGTATTTCGGCACGGGCAGGACCGAATAGTTGTCTTCCATGGCGCGCAGGTCCCCGGTCACATTGAGGTAGGACTCCATGAAGAGCGACCGGCCTTCGTTGAAGATCTTCGTGTTCTCAGCCATGATGTCCATCTCACCCGCCAGGCGGGAGACAAACACATAATCCTTTTCATGCATCATCGCGTAGACCGAAGCGATGATGTCCGCCGCCCGTTCGTTTGAGGGAGCCGAGTTATAGAGCAGGCCGTCGGCGTCCTTTTCGATCAGGTTTGTATGGCCCGCGATCAGCGCCGTATTGACGGCACCCCAGTGGATCTCCCAGTGAAAGCCCCAGCGGTCCTCTTTGTCCATCGCTCCGTCGCCGTTGAGGTCGGATGCGGCGGCTGCCGCATAGGTTTCCGTCAGTTCGCGCGTCCAGCCGCCGTCCCGCACGATGTCGTAGGGCATCCCGATGTTTAAGCTCTCGGCGAGGTTTTTATTCATAAGCAGGCACATGACGAGATAATAAGCCCGGAGGTTATAGGAATTGACCGCCATGAAATGCCGTCCGGCCACCGACACGGCGCCGGTCATCGCCGGTATCCAGTAAACGGCGTCCAGGTCGACGTATTCCAGCGTGTCGTATGCCAGAAAGTTTCCCTCCATCGTAAGGTCCAGCAGGTATCTGTCCATATGCGAAACGGCGTCATAGGTGCCGTCGCCCGACTTGACCAGCTTGTTTACGGTGTTTGTCATCTCCCAGAAAGGCGAAGGCGTCTCGGTGACCGTTACGTCCAGCCTTTCCTCGATATTGCGCCTTGTCGAATAAACGGCGTCGTTCAGGACATCCCCGCTCATCTCTTCCGTAAAGTTCAGGCAGTAATACTCCTGCGACGAAAGGAGGTTAAAGACGCGCCCGTCAAAAACAAGACCGTCCGGGACATTCGGCACGGGTTTTGTTTCTCCGGTAACCGGAGCATCGGATTCCGCCGCGGCCGTCTCCCCTGCCGCTTCCTCCGCCGGAGCGGAACAGGCCGCAAAAATCCCCGCCGCGGTCAGCAGAGCGAGCAGCGCACACAATAGTCTTTTCACCATAAAACCTCCAAAGATCCGCCTGCGGGCGGGTGAAATCCATGCTGACGCATGGGAGAAATCCCGACTTCGTCGGGGTGAAATCCATGCTTGCGCATGGGAGAAATCCCGACTTTGTCGGGGTGAAATCCGCCTACGGGCGGGAGAAATCCATGCTGACGCATGGGAGAAATCCCGACTTCGTCGGGGTGAAATCCGCCTGCGGGCGGGAGAAATCCATGCTGACGCATGGGAGAAATCCCGACTTCGTCGGGGTGAAATCCGCCTGCGGGCGGGAGAAATCCATGCTGACGCATGGGAGAAATTCGCCTGCGGGCGGGAGAAATCCATGCTGACGCATGGGAGATTTTTTTCATCGCCCGCAGGCGATTTATCCCGCCCGAAGGGCGGATTTACCTGCCGGTTTCTTTTGCCGTATTTACGGATGAGATAAGCATACGACGGATAGAACCGCAGTCATGCATCATTTCCGATAAAACTTTTTCTTCAGACAACTCGGCCTTTTGGATCAGTTCCAGCCAGTATTCCGTTTCGTAACATTCTTTCAGGGCTATCTGCAGCTTCGATATGAAGTCCGGCCTGCTCTGAGCATATTTCGCTTCGCGGATATTGGCGCCGATCGAAGTTGCGCTTCGTTCGAGCTGATTTATTAGTGAACAATGTCCCTTTATTCCGTCGCAGAAATGCAAAACAGCGACCGCAAATTCCATAGAAGCATCAGCCAGCCTCTTATCCGCCATACAGCCTCCGTAGATCCGTGCTGACGAACGGAGAGATCCGCCTGCGGGCGGGAGAAATCCGTGCTTGCGCACGGGTGAAATCCCGACTTCGTCAGGGTGAAATCCATACGTAAGCATGGGTGAAATCCGCCTGCGGGCGGGTGAAATCCGCCTGCGGGCGGGTGAAATCCGCCTGCGGGCGGACGAAATTTTTTTATTTTTCACCGCCCGCAGGCGATTTCACCGCGAAGCGATTTCTCCCGCCCGAAGGGCGGATTTATCCGCGCAGCGATTTATCCGCCGCAGGCGATTTATCCCGCCCGAAGGGCGGATCTCACCGGTCCGCCGGTATCAGCAGGACGGACGCCGAGGAATTGCGGATGATGCTGTGGCTGACGCTGCCGAGGAAAAGATCTTTGACAAAGCCCCGGCCCTGACTGCCCATGACGACAAGCGGTATGTTCCGGCTGTAAATCAGACCGAGCAGTTCGGCTTTCGGGGAACCCCTGAGCAACTCCACATAGACGTCCGCGCTGCCGGCGGAGTCCAGTTCGTCTTTTAATCTGAGCAGCCTGTTCCTGTCGGTTTCGTTGAATTCCGGCATGCGGTGCGCCAGGTGCGGAAAAATACGCGACTCGTCCTGAACATGGGCGACGGTGATTTTTTTCGCGCCGTATGCCGCCAGCTTCTTTACGAATTCGAAAGCCAGCGCGGCGTTTGCCGAAAAATCGGTCGGAAACAGGATATGGTCCTTGATTCCGCAGGTTGAGTCTTCACCGGGCGTCCCCGCTTTTTTCCGGGGCATGTTGATGATCAGAACCGGTTTGCCCGGATGATGAACGTTGATCTGCTCCGTATTGCTCAGAAACAGGTTTTCGGTCAGACTATACTCGTTCGGACCTATCACGATCAAAGAAAAGTCTTCGCTTTCGGCGATCCGCGTGATCTCTTCGTTTATACTGCCCGCAGCCATCCGGGTCTCCACTTTGAAACCCTCCCTGAGCAGGATATCCCGCTGCGCATTGAGGTTTTCACGGTAAATTTCGGCAAAAAAAGAGGTGATCCTGCGGTCGTTCTCCTCGGGAGCCAGGCAATGCAGGAGAAGGCATTCTTCCGCGCCCAGTTCCTTCAGCCGGGCAATACAGCCGATCATGTCGGATGAGATCCTGGACAATTCCGACGCGACGATAATTTTTTTAAACATCCCTTTCTCCTCCTTTTGAAACGATCGGGACGCTCTCGGCCGGCGCCCCGGTCATGTGAATTTATCCTTCCTTTAACACTTTTATTATAATACAAATCACGGCTGTTGTCAATCCTGTCTAAAATATATTCTGCCGGCGTGCGGTTTTTAAAGGGATTGGACGGATTTTACGACTTCGGCTTCGCCTGTTCCTTGACAGAGCGGCATATACATGATACAATGGCACATCGGTGTTTTTTTACGGCTGTATTTTCGGAGCAGCCGGAAAGTGCCGTACGGAATGGGGTGGAATATTTGCGGAACAAGCTTTTTATAGGCGCTTTTTGCGCCGTCCTTCTCTTTATCATGGCAGGAGCGCCGGTGAAGCGGCTTCTGACCGGATACGGGCTGATCGAATCGGAGAATGTCGGCAATATCATCGAAGCCGAAAAAGTGTATGAGGAGGACGCTTTCCTCTCTTCTTTTCTGAGCGGCATCGAAGAGGGAAAAAGGCTGCTCAACGAGACATACATCAACTACATACCGTTCTACGTCGATATCACGACGGCGGCGAAAGCCGTCACCTTTTCGGTCAATAAACCGGTGACATCCGTTCTGACCGCGGTGGGAAACGAGCTTTTCCTGCAGAATCAGCCGGCATCAAAACCGGTGAAGGAAACCGGAGCAGTGACGGAAACGATCCCGGAAACAGCTCCGGAAACGGTTCCCGAGCCGGGAACAGAGCCGGAAACACTGACCGAAACGGAGCCGGAGACCGTGCCGGAAACAGAAGCCCCCTATGACCCCGGATACGAAGCCTCCTATCTGCAGGGCGACAACAGGCACAGGTATTACCTGGTGAACGCGACAGCCGAAAGCGGGGAGCTGCTCGAATTCTACTGCCGTATTCCGGCCGAGGACAACGACGCGCTGCGCCCGGCCATGCAGAGACAGATCGCGACGCTGAACGCGCTTGCGACCGAACGCGACGACGTCAACTGGTACGTGTTCGCATCGACCTGCATCGAGGATACGAAGCTTGCCGCAGAAATATTCCCGGCCGAATCCAAAAACGAGCTCTTCGAGACTTTTTTCGGCAGCCTTGATAAAAGAATACAGACGGGCTGGGTGAAGATCGATAAAATCGAAGACAAGGTCAAAAAATATTTCAAAACGGACCATCACTGGAACGTCTTCGGATACCTCGAGGCCTACCATTCCCTGATCGGAATGCTGCAGAACAACTATCCGGACCTGGGGGATGTCCGCAAAGCGAAAGTGCATACATTCGGCGAAATCAGCTATTACGGTTCGAACGCGCTGGCGGTCAGCAGCTATAAAATCAGCGACATGTATGCCGTGGCCGATTTTTCACTCCCGGAACACACGCTGAAGATCAACTACGACGTCCCGTACGGCTCGGATAAAACGCTCGAGCAGAATCTTGCGATATATATGGACGGCAAGTACAATACCGAAAAAGGGTACAGCCACTACATCCAGTTTTATCGCATACCGAATTACATCGAATACCCCGCGAACAAAACGGGCAGGAACCTGCTTTTCATCGGCGACTCGTATTCGCCTCCCCTTCTTGAGGTCATCGCGTCCTATTTTGACAAGACCTTTGTCCGCTATATCGACAGCAACACCCCTCCCGAGATCAGCTACAACGATTATATCGAAGAGAACGGGATCACCGATGTCATTGTCCTCGAAATGAGCACCCGCCTGGTTTTCAACTATTACGGGGATTCGATCGAGCGGATCGACATAAAATAACGGACGGTCTCCGGTTCCTGTCAAACAAAAACGGTAAAGAGGTGGCCTTGTGGTATTCTCGAGCCTGACGTTCGTATTCGCTTTTCTTCCGCTGTTTTTTCTGTTTTATTACGCAGCCGGCCGTTTTGCCGGCATACGCGGCAAAAATTTCGTGCTTTTTGTGTTTTCGATCGTGTTCTACGCGTGGGGGGAACCCGTCTATATCCTGCTGATGGTCTATTCCTCCGTTCTGGATTTTGTCTGCGGGCAGATGATCGAAAAATACGCGGACACGGACCGGCCGAAAATGAAAAAGCTCTGGCTTTTCGTTTCCCTGTGCGGAAACCTGCTGTATCTCCTTGTCTTCAAATACCTGGGCTTTGCCGTGGCGTCGCTTGGCAGCCTGACCGGCTGGGCGCTTCCCGCGGTTCAGATCGCGCTTCCGATAGGGATATCGTTCTATACCTTCCAGACCATGTCGTATTCGATCGACGTGTACCGCGGCGAAGTGAAGGCGCAGAAGGATTTCATCAGTTTCGCCGCCTACGTCGTCATGTTCCCCCAGCTGATCGCAGGACCTGTCGTCCGCTACGTCACGATCAACAAAGAACTGACCGAAAGGACCGAGACGCCCGACGACTTTGCCGCCGGCGCGCGCCGATTTATCACGGGGCTCGCGAAAAAAGTGCTGATCGCAAACACGATGGCTGTTACGGCCGACTCGCTGTTCGCGTCATCGGCGCCGGAGCTGGGCGCACTCGGCGCATGGACGGCGGTCATCGCCTATACGTTCCAGATCTTCTTCGATTTCAGCGGCTATTCCGATATGGCCATCGGCATGGGACGCATGATCGGCTTCCGGTACCTCGAGAACTTCAACTATCCGTATATAGCGGCGTCAATCACCGATTTCTGGCGGCGCTGGCACATATCCATGTCGACCTTCTTCCGCGACTACGTCTACATACCGCTGGGCGGCAGCCGTGTTTCACTGCTCAAATGGGTGCGGAACATCTTTGTCGTATGGTTCCTGACGGGGCTGTGGCACGGAGCCGCATGGAATTTCGTCCTGTGGGGCCTCTATTTCGGCGTCCTTCTGGTGCTTGAAAAATTCATACTGCTGAAATATCTCGAAAAAACAAAAATTCTCTGCCATGTCTATTCGCTGTTTTTCATCGTATACGGCTGGGTGATCTTCACGCAGGACAGCCTGCCGGAGATCGTCGGATATACGAAGGCGATGTTCGGCTCCTACGGGCTGACAGGCACCGGCGCCATCAACGCCGTAACGCTCCTTCAGCGCGCGGATGTGAACAGCGTGTTCTTCATCGTTCTGGCCGCCGCTGTTCTCTTCAGCACTCCCGTTGCCCGCCTTCTGAAAGAGAAGGCTTCTTTCGGAGCGCCCGCGGGATACGCCTACGACTTCGGCCTGATCGCCCTGCTGTTCTTATGCACCGTGCAGCTCGCGCTGGGTTCCTATAACCCGTTTATATACTTCAGATTCTGACAGGCTGACGTAAAAAGGCCCCCGGAAGCTTTCGCTTCCGGGGGTATCTTACTGGCGCGCCCAGGGGGATTCGAACCCTCGACCTGCCGGTTCGTAGCCGGACACTCTATCCACTGAGCTATGGGCGCATGCAGCGGACGCCGCTTTTTCGGCGCTTTTATAGTTTAGCATAAATAAGTTTGATTGTCAAGGGTCCGAACAACTTTTTACGATGAAATCCCGAAGTAATTCTTCAGCCATTCGTTGCGGGCTCGCAGCCATGAACGCAGGAATCCGACGTTTTCCTCAAAACTTCCGTCGGGCTTCCGTTCATACGGGCTGTAAGTTTCGGTCATCGACCATCCCGCGGACGCGTAGTTGTCCGCAAATGTCCCTGCATATTCCGTCAGAAGGGCGTCTATCCTGTTTGTCCCCGGTTCGTTGTCCTCATACAGATTCACGATGGCCGGCTGAAGCTGTTCAAAGCGCCCGATGACTTTCCTCCTGAAACTCTCCCGTCCGAGCAGCATTTTAAACCAGCCGAACTCCATCCAGATCCCTTCCGTGCTGTCCGAAGAACCCGTGCCGTAACCTTCCGTATTGCAGTATGTCTTGTATTTGACCTCGTCGACGGCATCGGAGACATTGCCGGAAATCAGGTCCAGGTCCCACGGCGGTCCTGCGTAAAGGATATCGTCTTTTATATAAAAAAACGTCGAGCTGAAATACGCGTCGATGTCTTTGAAAAGCTCCATGAAAACATAAAAATCCGCAAAGCTGTCCAGATCGACCGCCTGACTCAGCTCTTCGTCCGAACCGTTCTCCAGACTCGATTCTATGTCCGAAAGCAGCTTCTCCAGATACTGCTTTTGATCTCCGCTCATTTCGTCCGGCTTTTTTATCTTCAGGCGCACTCCCGACGGGGATTTTATATACGTCACGTTCTCTTCCGTCCTGTCGCTTTCGAGTTCCATCAGAAATTCGTTTTTGCCGGTATCTATATCCACGCGGTCACGGCCGTCCGTCACGGCTTCGGTCAGCAGATAGGAACCCAGAAAAGTTCCGTTGAGCCAAACCTCGCAGTATTCCGCCTCGGGGACAAAATCCATTTCAAGGCCGGCGCAGAAATCAAAAACAAGCTTGTTCCGCATCAGGGTCTTATCCAGGGCGTTCGCGAGCAGCACCCACTTTTTCCCCGGATCCATCCCGAGGAGGGCCTGTTTCCGGGAGAACATAATATTAAACGGTTTTTTGGGGGCGCCTGACGTGCTGTTGCCGCGCACCCTTATTTCCGCATCCGGGTCGAAGACTTCCGTCTGCCCGTCTTTGCCGAGAACGGCTGCCGCAGCGGGGCTGTAGCTGCCGTTTATTTCCTCCCCCGCGGTTATGTATACGACGGGGAAACCGGAACTCTTCAGTTCGAGGGAAGATACCGCCTGTTCCATCTCGTTGATGTAAGGACCGATGTTTTCCTCATTGATATCTCCCGCCGCGCCGTTTATCGCGCCGGCGGTATTTTCGAAATCCTTCAGGGATTCCGCCGTATAACAGGACCGTGCGAAGGGAAGGTCCGTCATGGCGAGCAAAGCTTTCTTCGCTTTGAACAGATCGCCGTATACCCGTAGGTAATCCGTTGTCTCCGGTTCTGTTTCCGGTTCTGTCTCCGCCGCGGTCTCATCGGGCACGGCGGGATCCGCCGCGCCTCCGCAGCCCGGCAGGATGAAGACAAAACTCCCTATCAGAAGCAGCAGCATGATTTTTTTTATCGTTATCATGATCAATCTTTCCTTCTTCCGGAACCTTCCCGCTTATCCGGCGTCCTTTATGACATTTATAGCATAAAATCAGGCATATGTCAACCGCCGCACGGGACGGAATGAAGCGGTCACATTCCGAAAAACATTGATTTATTTGCATTTTTATGCTATACTGTACTTACGAGGTGATGCATACATGAAAAAATTCATACCGGCGGAAAAGCTCGCGAAAAAAGCCCGGCGCGAACTGAACAGTCAAAAACGCAATGTGTGGGGTACACTGAACCCGGTCACAAGGGTTCCGGCCGGACCCGGAATTTACAACAGAAAAAAGCTTCGGAAAGAGGATCGCGATCCGTCACCGGAGCTTTTTTTGTCCGGAACGCTTGTTTTCTACGGCAGCCCGCAGCGCAGGTCCCTGTAAGAATTATATCTTGACAGGAAGTCTGTTCTGTGTCAGAATAGTAAAAAAGAATGAATGAGGTGGCTGAATTGAAGAAATGCGTTATAGCGGGAACGGGTCACAGGGGCATCAGTTCCTATGCGATTCCGTTGGTGAATGAACTGAGCGACTGCGCCGTTCTTTGCGGAGTATACGACATCAATCCCAAGCGCGCGGCGCTTGTCGGCGCGATGACAAAGACCGATATACCGGCTTTTGATGATTTTGACAAAATGCTTGCCGAAGTAAGGCCCGATGTCGTGATCGTGACGACCGTCGACTGCACGCATGACCTGTATATCATCAAATCCCTGGATGCGGGATGCGACGTGATCACCGAAAAACCTCTGACGACGGATGACGTGAAGCTGAAGGCTATTCTGGAAGCCGAGAAAAGAAGCGGCCGGAAAATAACGGTGACGTTCAACTGCCGGTTCAGTCCGTTTTTTGTCAGGATCAAAGAGCTGCTGTCGGAGAACATCATAGGCCCCGTCTTAAGCGTTCACTATGAATGGATGCTTGACACAAGCCACGGCGCCGATTATTTCAGGAGATGGCACCGTCAGCGTAAAAATTCCGGATCGCTTCTGATACATAAGGCGACCCATCACTTCGACCTGCTGAACTGGTTTCTCGATGACGACCCCGTCACGGTCAGCGCTTTCGGTACGAGACGATTTTACGGCCCGACCCGGGAAGAGCGGTCGGTCCGATGCCTGACGTGTCCCCATAAAAAAACATGCGAGTTCTATTTCGATATCGAAAGCGAAGAAATCTACAAAAAACTTTATCTCGGATGCGAGGACGAGGACGGCTATTTCAGAGACAGATGCGTGTTTTCCGATGAAATCGACATAGAGGACAGCGTAAGCGTCGGCATAAAATACGCCGGAGGAACGGTCGCCAGCTATTCGCTGACCGCCCATTCACCTTACGAAGGCTTCAAAATGGTGCTCAACGGCAAAAACGGCCGTATGGAAGTGACTAATTTAAGCGGCACCGGAGCGTTTTCGGGAAAGCCGGAACAGACCGTCCGTATTTATAACAGACTGAACGAAGAGATCACGTACAGGAAGCCGGAAAGTTCGAAAAACACCAATACGACCAGAAACGCCGGCCTTCTGATAGCCGCGTATTCCGGCGGTCACGGAGGGTCGGACCCGCTGATGAGGGCTGCGATCTTCCGGGGTGCCGGGGATGACCCGCTTCATCAGCTTGCAAGCACGAGGGCCGGAGCCATGTCCATCGGAATAGGCATCGCGGCCAACAGATCCATGGCCGAAAACAGGACCGTCGGTATCGGAGAACTTTACGGTTTTACGGACGAAGATCAAAACAGGTCACGGGAATAAACCGGACGCGCAGTTCCCCGCCGTACAGATAAGCGGAGGGCTGCGCGTCTTTCGTCCTTTGCCTCAGCCGGTTTCATTGATTTTTTTTATTTTTACGGTTTCTGAGAAATCTGATCAGAAGACTGCCCGCGATGACCGCACAGCCGAGGGACAGGGTAATGACAGCCGCCGTTTTCAGGGGCGAATCGGGGGAATCCGAGAGATCGGTCACGACGTTGTTTTCAGCTGCATAGGCGAGGGCATAGGCGTTTTCGGAGCAGTCGAGTATTAAATTTTCACAGGACATAAACGCATAATGGCCGATCTGCGTGACGGAAGCGGGTATTTTCAGTGTTTTGAGCATCGCGCAGTATTCAAAGGCGAAGTCGTCTATGACCTTCAGCGTATCGGGCAGTATGATTTCGGACAGCAGCGTACAGCCCGAAAAAGCCGAGAGGTTGATCTTTTCAAGCGATGCCGGCAGGACGACGGTCCTGAGATTGATGCAGCCGGCGAAAACCTCGTCGCCGATATCCGTGACGGTATCGGGAATCACCACTTTCGTGATGCTCTTGTTGCCCGAAAACGCGGACTTCGACAGATACCGGACCGTCTGACCGTCGACGACCGCGGGGATCTCGACGTTCGATCTATAGCCGCGGTAACCCAGAACGGTCAGATAGGGCTTTCCTTCCGCGTCTGTTTCGCCTCCGGCCGCGTCGTCGACGACCACCCCGTTTTCCGTCTCCCCGTAGGCGCAGACGCTGAAAGCCGTTCCGAGCAGCAGCAGGACGGCCACGGCCAGAATGATCCGTTTCATAGTTTTCATTTGGTTTCCTCCCGCAAGATCCGGCTCTGCGCCGGCAGAAACAAGACTGTTTAGTCTATAATATCACAGGTTCATATATTTGTAAACAGAATCTTTGTGAAAAGCATTGCCATCGGTCCGCAAAAGAGTTATAATGTTTTTAAAATAACCGAAGGGAATACGGGAATGAACAACATAGAATTATCGGATATCGAACGCTGGGGCGAAGCGTATGCCGCTGACCCCAAGTCACGGCTTGTGACCAACGCGCTTTTTAAACTGAGTCTGCCGGACCTTGCCTTCTGCGGGGAGGCGCTTGCGAATCAGAATTTCCTTTTTTCCGTCGACATCAAAACTATGGCCTCCACCAACCAGAAGAGCAGCGGGCGCTGCTGGCTTTTTGCCGCGACCAATGTCCTGCGGGAACGCATCGCCAAGGAAAAGAATCTCGAATTTTTCGAGCTTTCGCAGAGCTGGCTCGCTTTCTGGGATAAATTCGAACGCAGCAATTTCTATCTTGAGTCGGTCATCGACACGGCGGACCGGGATATCGACGACCGCACGGTCGCTTTTATCCTGAGCACGGGCGTGCAGGACGGCGGGCAGTGGGATATGTTCGTCAATATCATCGAAAAATACGGCATTGTGCCCAAAGACGTTTATCAGGAAACCGCGCAGTCATCGGCAACAGGGCCTATGAACGGCCAGCTTAACGTCAACCTCAGGCACAACGCCTCCGTTCTGCGCCGTATGGCAGCCGGCGGTGCGGCGAAAGAAGAACTGCAGGCGGCGAAAGAGAAAATGATGTGCGCCGTTTACGGATTCCTCGTCCGCTGTTTCGGCGTTCCCCCGAAGACCTTCGCGTTTGAAGGCAAGGACAAGGACGGCAACTATTTCATCGAAAAGGATCTGACGCCCCTTTCCTTCAAAGAAAAATACATCGGAAATATACTCGGCGATTATATTTCGATTATCAACGGACCGACGGCGGACAAGCCCTTTGACAGGCTGTATACCGTGGAGCGGCTGGGCAACGTGGCCGGCGCGCCCCCCGTTAAATATCTCAATCTGGAGATGGCCGAATTCAAAAACCTGGTCCTTTCCCAGCTGAAGGACGGCGAAACCGTGTGGTTCGGCAGCGACTGCGGCAAGTTCGGAGAACGCTCGAAGAACCTTTGGGATCCCGCCCTTTACGAATACGACGCCGTGACCGGTCTTGACACCACGCTGACCAAAGCGGAACAGCTCGATTATCTCAACAGCGCGATGAACCATGCCATGGTCATCACGGGCGTGCACCTCGACGGGGACATTCCGCGCCGGTGGAAGATCGAAAACAGCTGGGGCAAGGACGACCCCAACGGCGGATACTACTTCATGAGCGACAGCTGGTTCGACATGTTTGTGTATCAGGCTGTCATCCATAAAAAATATCTCGGCGCCAAAGCGGCTCTGGCGGACGGGGAACCCGCGGTCCTCAAGCCGTGGGACCCGATGGGAACGCTGGCGGACTGAAGCTCCCTTCCCGTCAGGCCATCAAGGAGGCTTTCATGACTGTCAGAGAAATCCGCCTGACTGCGGCGGCGGTCGCGCTCATCGCCGCCGCCTCTGTATTTTCGGCCGTTTATTCAATCCTTCATCCGGACATCGGATCCTCTCTCGCGCGCGGGGAGGGATATCTCGCGGCCGGAAACGGACCGGCCGCAGCCGCCGGATTTCTTGCGGTGCTTGAAAAATACGACCTGAGCGATACCGGCGATATCGGACGCTTTCCCGAAAAATACGCCCCCGCCTACGCGGCCGCGCTGGGCTACGCCGACGCCAAAGCCTTGACAGGCGAAAGCGGTGCGGAGGTCTATCTCCGTCCTTTTGCCTTATCCGGGGCGGAAGCGGCGCTGCGGCTCGAGACGGACGGACCCGAACTATCGGTAACGGCGCCGGAACAGACCGTGCCCGGAAATCAGACGGTCGTATGGAAGAGCGCCGTTCTCGAAAAGATCATCCGCGAAGCGCTTTCCCTGCCCGAAGGACCGGTGCAGGCCGGCAGCCTTGACGGCATATACGACCTCTGCGTCTTCGGAAGCCGCTATACGGGAGTCAATATGCTGACAAGAGGCGAATCTGACACGTTTAACGATGTGCTCCTGCGCTACGAGACCGAACGGGACGCCTACGAGGGGTATGCAATGACCGACCTTTCGGATCTTGAATATTTTAAAAATCTGCGCTACGTTTTTTTATACGACTGCGGAGCGGCTCCACAAACGGACCGCAGGTTAAAAATCGCAGCCGCAGGCCGGTAGACCGCCATGAATCCTTCCGCCGCGCTGTTTTTCGGATTTCTTCCCGCCGTGATTCTGTCCGCCGTTTTTTTTATCAGAAAACGGCGGCTTTCGGCCGCGCTCCTGTCCGCGTTCTTCTGCGTGACAGCCGCGGCTTTTTTGTTTGCAGGCCTTTCGGGCATCTCCGGAGGAGCAGAGATGTCCCCCGACGAACTGCTTGAGGCATGCCTGACGTATCTCGGGTCCGATAAAAGCGCTTCGATGCCGGACGGATTTGTCTCCGCGGACTCCCGGGCATATGACCGCGTCATCCGCGCCCGGCCGGATCTCGGGCCGGTCCTCGGACCCGAAAGGGATGACCCGGCTGCTGCGGAATTCTGCAGGAGGCTGAGGAATGCCGCAGCCCTGTGCGGTGACACAAAGAAAGCCTTCATCACGCTCGCGCGTCTCGAATTCAGACTCGGCCACACCGCCGGAACAGCGGCCGCACTCGGGAGAGCCTTTTCGTTTGTCCCGGAAGCACAGGATATCGGATCCTATCCCGACCCCGGCTTTGACGCCTTTGCGGGTGGTTATGCGGCGGAGCGAGGGGCGCTTTTCGGGGAATACGCGCAATGCCCGCCGTCGGGCAGCGAATCCGGCCTTGAATACGGACTTGTCTATTCAGACGGACGGGAGATAACGTTCGGTGTGACCGGCCGGCCGGCGGACGGCGAAGCGTTTGTTCTGCTCGAAGGCCGCAGGAAATATATGCTGCCCGTGACGGACGGAACGGTCACGCTTCCCGCCGATACCGAAAGCGGTGAATATGTCCCGGTGATCTCCGACGGCGTTCTCTCCGGCACCTCCGCGCGAAAATTATACGTGACGCACGGAATGACCGAAACCGCTTACGGCGAATACGTTTTTTCCTCCTGTTCGGAAGAACTCGGGGGACTCACCGTTCTCGGCGGACGGCTGCATTTTGACGGGGACGTTTCGATAAGCGAAAAAGACGGCGTTCTATCGCTTTCGTTCGAATCGGCCTTTGTCCTTTTTGACGAATCCTCTCCGCTTTACGGCGGAGCGCTGACCGTCAGGCCCCGCACCGGAGCCGTTTCGGCCGGCGGCGGGCCGTTCGTCTTCGTCTGCGACGCGGCGGCAGGAAGCGTCCGCCTCGACGGAGTCACGGTCACCCTCTATCCGGACCGTCTTGAACTGACGCGAAGCGGAAAAAGCAGCTCCCTTTCGGACGCCCTTTCGCATCTGATATCCGACAGTTATCTGTCGGCCGACATAAACGGCACCGTTTCCGGCGGGAAGCTGTTTCTGCCCCTGCCTGACACGCTGCCGCCCTTTCTTGAGATCACAGAAATAAAAGAAGAGGGCCCGTATTACATCATAACGGGCGTGACCGAAAAAGGCAGCCTGCTGCAGGCGGACGGCAAAAGCGCGGAAGCGGGGGACGGCAGCTTCAGCATTAAAACACCCGCTGCCGCCCGGGTCCGCCTGAAGCTGACAGCCGAAGACAAAGCCGGAAACAGAACGGGCCGCGAGCTTCTGCTCGTTAAGGAACAGCCGGTCCGAAGCGCGTTTTCCCTCTATTCCAAAGCGTCCTCCGCGGTCATCTTCGCTCTCGCCGCCGTCCATTCCACAGCCGCCGTGCTCCTGCTGTCGGATGAAGAAATAAAAAAGGCGGCAGCTGAACACCGCCGCCGGATCCTGACAGTTTTGACCGTTTTCTTTGCGGCCGCCGCCGGGTCTCTTGCGATACGCGCCTTTACGGAAACCGAAAAGATCGCGTCGGAAAGTTTTTTCGCAGCCGCGCAGGCTGATCCCGCCGGCGCGTATGAACTGATCCAAAGCAGGGACGGCCTGACAGCCGCAGCCGTCCTGCTCGCGGCAGCGTTCTGCCTGTTTGCGGCGCTGACCATAAAAAGCAGGCGCAGCCGATAAACAGGCATTCAGGGTTCCGACCGGCCCGTCCACGCGGACGTCTCGGGCGGAAGCCCTTTTTTTACGAGCATCTGTTCGGCGCGGCGTTTGATCAGGACATAGAAGACGGCAAATACGGGCACTCCCGCAAACAGCCCCGCTATGCCGAAGATCTCGCCCGTCATCACGACCGATATGATAATCCAGACGGCGTCGAGTCTGATCTGGCTGTGCAGAACATGGGGTTCGATGAAATACAGATTGGCCTGCTGCAGCGCGACGATGAGCAGAATAAACCAGAATGTCATCGGCGGGTCCGCGACAAAAATGATAAAAGCTCCGGGGACCGCGCCGAGAAAGAGCCCGATATAGGGTATGATGCCGGTCACGCCGACAAGCAGTCCTATGAGAGGGGCATACGGCATTCCGAAAACACTCATGAGGATAAAGCACAGAAAGCCGATGATCGCGGCGTCGATCACTTTTCCGTTGACAAACTGCATAAAACTCAGGTTTACAAGCGAAATAAATTCACCGAGTGCGCCGCGCAGTCCGTCGGGGAGCAGCGTTTCCGAAATAACCTGCAGACGGGCGGCAATCGTTTTGCGGTCATACAGATAGTAGACGGAAATGATCACGCCCAGGACGATATTCTTGGTCTCCGTCAAAAGCTTCATCAGGGCGTCCAGAACATAGGGCGTGAGGTCGGAGAAGAGTTTGTATGAATCCGATATAAAACCGCTGATGATCTCCGCCGCGCTGTAGCGAAGCGAATCCTGACGGACACTGCGGACAGCCGCTGACATCTCGGCACTCTGCGTTCCGTTTATCCGGGAAACGATGACATTGGGGACAGTTCCGTCCATATTTTTCACGAAAACCGGTTCCGGGACCGGAACGGACGTGCTGCCCAGCCCGATATTGATTTCGGGAAGGCCTGCCATGGTATTTTCGATCCAGTTCTGAGCCGCGGCCACATAACCCGAAAGCTTGTTTTCGAGGTCTTTGTAACTCGCCGCCGCCTGCGGTATGATGATGATGAAAAACAGAAACGCCGCAGCCGCCACGATCAGATAGGTCGCCGTCAGGGAAAGAAAAGTACGCAGTTTCGGACGGGACTTTTTCCTTTCGCAGAAAGCGAATACCCTCTTTTCGAAAAAGAGCAGCACGGGGCTGAACAGAAACGCCATCACCAGCCCATAAATGACCGGCTTGAATACGGAAACGACCAGTTTCGCGCCGTCGATGATATCCGGAAAATAATATCCCGTAAAAACGCAGAGGACGGTAAACAGAAGCACGATCAGAATATAGACGGCAACGGTGTTGTAGCGGCTGCTGAAATCCGGTTTCATGACGGACCGCCTCCCCCGTCATCCCGCTCCGCAGCTTTTTTTTCCCCGATTTTCCGGTTTATGATGCGTTCAAATCCCATATAGAGCAGAGCAAACAGCGGAACGCCGATGAACATGCCGGCGACTCCGAGTAGACCGCTCATCACGGTAATGGCTACGATGACCCCCAGCGAACTGAGGCCTGTGGTCTGTCCGAGAATTTTCGGGCCGATGATGTTGCCGTCAACCTGCTGTATGACGATGATGATGGCGACGAACCACAGCGCCTTGACGGGGTTCGCGATAAAAATAATGAACGAAGCCGGTATGGCTCCTATAAAAGGTCCGAAAAACGGGATGACATTGGTCACGCCTATGATGACGCTGACCATCTGGTAATAGGGCATTTTAAAAATCGCAAGCACGATAAACGTAAGGATGCCGATGATCAGCGAATCGAGGAGTTTCCCTATGATAAATCCGCCGAAAGTGTTGTCCGTGAAGCGCAGAAACGAGACGACCCCGTCCCCGTTTTTTTGCGGCAGGAAAGCATACATCGTCTTTTTGAGCTGCGCCGTGATCTTTTCTTTGGAAAACAGGAAGTAAACCGAAATCACGATACCGAGAAATGCATTTTTAAGCTGATCGATCAGAGCGGCAAAGAATGCGGTGATATAGGGCGTTATGTTCTGTATCAGCGTATAGGAATCGGACACCCATTCGTTGAGCAGCGCGAGCAGTCTGTCCATATCGACAAACGGAAGGGCCGCGGATGCTTTTTTGATAAACGACTCCAGCGAGGAGGTATAATAGCCCATTTTACCCATCAGGTCGTTATAGCTTAAAATGACCTGCGGGATCAGCAGCGCCATGATCAGTCCCAGTATCACCGAATAGATCGTATAGGTCGTGATTAGGGAGAGGATACGCACGGCGGCAGGATGCGGCTTCTTTTTGCTTATGAAGGCGAAAAGCTTCTTTTCGCAGACCTTCATGAGGGGATTGAAAAGATAAGCGATGATGAAGCCGATGATCAGCGGATTAAGCAGCCTGATAAACCCTCTAAAAGCCGCTCCGGCGGATTTCAGGTTGATGCCCAGAAAAACAGCCAGTATCGTAACAGCGGCAACGGCACAGGCATAAAAGGCGATCGTCGTGTATTTTTTATTCCACTCTATTTTCACATCATACCGTCTTTCGTTTTTTATCAATCAAGGGAACGGACCGGCCGCAGATATCAGCCGATCATTATGCGGATTATACTTACCTATTTTATATTAAAAGTCCGGGTTAGTCAACGG
>CAZVPD010000070.1:17537-18377 GCA_964628455.1 uncultured Lachnospiraceae bacterium | reverse complement strand
CTGCTTTTTTTACGTGCTTTAACTCTAGCATGTACCTAACTATTAAAAGTTATAGTTTAAATGCATATAAAATAGAGGAAATCAACGAACAGGCTTCCGTAAAAGCCGATAACGCAGTCATCCTGTTGCTGGGATATCCCGCAATGCTGACCGTAATGATCACCGTCGTTCTGTGCGCCGATGTGATCACATCGGAATTCGACAGTAAAACATGCTACCTGCTGTTTACTCAGCCTCTGGAAAAAAGCAAACTGTTCCTGAGTAAAATCATCTCCGCTTTTTTGTTTACCGGTTCGTTTTATTCACTGTTTTTTATACTCCTTTATTTTATTATGACTGTGATAAAGGGGAGACTTCCGTACAATTATCCGTATATCTATTATAACGGTGCCTCCTCCGTCCTACCCGCGGTCCGGTTTCTCATGCTGAGTTTTATCCTCCTTTTTTTGCTTTTGAGTTTTGTGATATCCCTGACGTTTTTTATCTCATCCTTAATGAAAAACACTCCCGCGGCTTTTTCGGCAGCCACCGTTCTGATCTTTCTGTTTTATCTCCTGTCGTCGGGCGGATTAACGGGAGGAGCCGCGCACCTGTCTCCGTTCTCATACTTTAACATCACGTCGGTCATGGACGGAACAACGTCCCGACTATACGGAGACGCTCTGATCACATTCACAAACGGTGCTCCTGTTCTGATCCTGTCAGCCCTCGTTTTCTTTATTTCCGGCATCGTTGTTTTCGAAAAAAACACCAAAAACCTGTGATTTTTACGCAGAACGATCCCGCAAAGCATGCTTCGCCACCGCCGAAAAAAAGCACTTCGCATCCGACCCGATGCGA
>CAZVPD010000070.1:0-17527 GCA_964628455.1 uncultured Lachnospiraceae bacterium | reverse complement strand
CAGCCCTCGTTTTCTTTATTTCCGGCATCGTTGTTTTTAAAAACAACACCAAAAACCTGTGATATTTATGCAGAGCGATCTCACAGACCCCGCAAAGCATGCTTCGCCGCCGCCGCCGAAAAAAAGCACTTCGCATCCGACCCGATGCGAGGTGCTTTTGGTTTCCTTCGGTTTTTTTGCTCTATTCCGCGTATTCGAGCCAGATCTTTTCGAGCTTCGCTTCGGAGGCTTCCCTGACGGCTTCAAAGTCGGAGAGGGCGGGCTTCGTCTTTTTGGCGTAGGCTTTTCCCATGATGCCGGAAATGCCGCCGATGTCCTGAACGACCTTGAGGCTGAAAACGCGCGAACCGTTGATGACGTCGAGCATGGCTTCGCTCTCGTTGTCCCTCGAATATTTTCGTTTCAGCAGGATCTCATTGTAAACGGGGGTGACGACGGCCATCGATTCGGCGGCCATGGCTTCCGTGACCACGCCCGTGCATTCAATGTCGGAAACGGTGACCGGGATCCCGATCATATTGGTTCCGGCGTCGACATACGTGTGGTATTTTTCCTGTTCGGGACCGTATTTGGGCAGCGGAACGATGCCGAAATCGCTCTCCATATTGCGGAATTCGCCGATCACGAGAGGTCCGCCTATGGTAAACAAAAGCAGATCGCCCGCGAACAGCGAACGGGCATACGCATACGGATTCGTAAAATCCTTCGTGACTTTTAATTTGTTGATGTCGACGCAGGCTTTCTCATCATAAAGAAAGCCGAAAATCTTATCGGTCAGCGCGAACGTCCGGTCTTCGAGAAAGGTGATCACGGGACGGCCTTCGCCGTCCAGCCGGACATAATCCATGCCGCAGCCGATGAACAGGAAATCGTAGTATCCGTCTTCGCGGAAAGAGCCGAATATATCGCCTTCGTTGGCGGCGCCGTCGCCGTTGAGGTCCGTGTAGACGCTTTTCGCCATTCTGATATAATTGTCCAGCGTCCAGCTGTCTGATCCGACCAGTTCATACGGCACATCGAGGGAATAATCTTCAACCATTTTCTTGTTGAAATAGACCATCCGGGTGCAGCTGTTGTCCAGCGTGCTCAGTTCCCCCGTGGCATAGTAGACTTTTTTGGCAACCGCCGTATTTGTGATGACATTGCCGTCCCACCAGGGCTTTTCGAGGTCGATATAATTTACACCCGAAAGGTCGGTCAGGAACTTTTTCGATCCGAGCTGAACCATGTTGCCCCAGGAGCCGAAAGCGAGGTCGCACAGGAAATCGCCCGCCGAAACCGCTTTCATGACCGAACTCTGCACGTCGTCGCTGTCGCTGTAGGCTATTTTGATGTCGTACTTCTCCTCGACGGCCCGGTTGCGGGCATACACCGCATCGTTAAAGGGCTCGCCGTTCATCTTTTCGGCATACACATCGGTGGTCCTGTAATAGCCGGACCCGTACGCCTCGCTCGTGCCGAGTATGAAAATCTCCGCGCCGCCGTATTTTACGTCCGGCAGGTCCGGATAAATCCGGGTGTCCTCCGTAACGGCCTGCGTTTCTCCGGCCGTGACGGCCGCCGTTCCGGCGTCTTCCTCAGACGGTCCTTTTGAGGCGCATCCCCAGGACACGGACAACAATACGAGCAACAACAATGCCGTTGTTCTTTTCAGCATGGCTTACCGCCTCTTTCTTTATTTTTATGCCGTCATTTTCTTCATCCGACCGACATGTCCTTTTTGTTGTAGAACAGAACGGTCAGAACAAGACTCACCAGAACGACCGACGCCATAATGATCATATAAACGGGGGTGAATTCCGCGTTTTCGACGATGTCTGCCGCATCGACGTATTTAAACGCGGTCAGGTATTTCAGGTCCTCCCCCGAATCGCTGAGGGAGGAAAGCACGCTCAGGAAATACGAACCGAGTACGATGCCGATGGACAGCGGATAGACCGAGCGCGTTTTGGTGACGAAAACCGAGAGCAGAAGCGCCAGGGCGCCGAAAAAGAGGTGCATCAGCCAAGGTCCGATGATCAGGAGCAGCAGGATCTTTTTGTCGTAGGTCCCCTCTGCGTAGATCTCAAACAGGATGTAGTTGACCACCCCGAAGGAGAAGTTGAACAGGGTGATCAAAGTGAAAGCGGCAAGCGACTTTGATACGAGGATCCTGTTTCTCGTGACCGAACGCGTCGCCAGAAATTCGATGGTGCCGTCGTTTTCCTCGCGTGAAAGGACACCAGAAAACAAAAGCATCGAATAGATGCTGCCGAAGAGGGTGATGAAAATATACACCTGCCCTCCGTAATAACCCATCGGATCGGACATCCGGAGCCTGTCGAAATTAAATGCCTCGACCAGCTCCTTCGGGTACTGCTTCATCAATTCGTCCAGTTCTTCCGCCTGTTCGACGATGGTCGGGTAAAAAGTCATCATGAAGATGCAGAAAAGAGCCATCGCAAGCGACCATATAAGAAAAGCATTCCGGTTTCGGGCAAGTTCCCTGAAATATATCAGCATGGCGTGATCTGCTCCCGTTCGTTATAATTTATACTATCTGCCGTTATTCGTAGTAGTGAAGGAAAATCTCCTCGAGCTCGGGCTCGTCCATGCGCAGGTTCTCGATCTTATATCCCGCGATGCGCTTGAGAAGCCTGTCGACATCCCCGCTGTAGATAAATTCCGCCTGACGGCTTTTTCTGTCGAACCCCGCGGCGCCTTCGATGTCGAAGGCAGTGCAGTCGTTTTCTTCGGCAAAATCGATCCTGACCCGGTTGAAATGGCCCGAGCGCAGCGCGTCGACCGACTCGACCTTGAGGATCCTGCCGTCTTTGATGATGGCGACAAGGTCGCACAGCTTCTGCACCTCGCTCAGGATGTGCGAGGAGAAAAAAACGGTCGTTCCCGCCGCGTTCTCTTCCCTGAGGATCTCGAAAAGGGTCTTCTGCACGAGCGGGTCGAGGCCCGACGTCGGCTCGTCCAGTATTAAAAGTTCGGGTTTATGCATCAGGGCCTGGACGATAGCCAGTTTCTTGAGGTTGCCCGACGAAAGGGCGCCGATTTTTTTGCCGGTATCGAGGTCCAGCCGCCTGCAGAGCTCGTTTTCCCTTGCTTTGCTGTCGGTTTTCGAAAATCCGCGGGCGTATTTAAGAAAATCACGCACCCTCATATCCTCGTAAAAATTCACTTCAGCCGGGATATAGCCGATCCTGCGGCGGATCTTCGCGCCTTCTCTGGCGGTTTCCATACCGAATATGCGGGCTGTGCCGGCGTCGGCGTAGATCAGGGACAGAAGGATACGGATGGTGGTGCTTTTCCCGGCGCCGTTAGGGCCGATGAATCCGAAGATCGTGCCCTGCGGAATGGAAAAAGTAACGTCCGTTATACCTCTGGACCTTCCGTAAAATTTGATCAGGTTGCGAACCTCGACGATATCCAAGGATTTATCCCCCTTTTTCCGACTTCTTAAAGAAATTTTTCAGCCAGTCCGCGATTTTGAGCATGCCGCGTCCCATAGGATTTGTTTCAAGGACCATTCTGGAATCGACTTTTACGGTTTTTTTGATTTCCTTCAGCTGCTTCAAATCCGGGATCATCGCAACGATATAAAGAACATTGGCGATCACCGCGTAGAGCACAAATTCGATCCTGCCCGTCGTCACCCACATCCAGGGGATGAGCAGCCACAATCCGGCCATATATGCGATAAAATAGTCCTTCACGATCAGAAAGCCGAAGAGCATGCCTGCTGCCGCCGTGATCAGCGCACCAAACCAGTCTATGATAAAAAGTCCGCCGTAATAGGAGGCCATACCCCTCCCGCCCCTGAATTTATGGAACACCGGCCAGATATGCCCCGCCATGCCGGCTAAGGCTCCGATGAGCATGTAAATTTCACCGGGCCAGAGCAGCCTGAGGATCAGAACCGGCACCGAGACCTTGATGATATCCAGAAAACCTATCAGACAGCCTGCTTTCGGACCGTATTTCATCGAAGCCGCCGTGGCGCCCGTCGAGGATATTTTATATTTGATGTCGGTGCCCTCGACGGTAATCTCCTCAGGCTCCATCTTTGCGCCGGGACTGATGAATTTGGCGATCAGCCTCGAAAAAGAGACGGAACCGATCAGATAGCAGACGATGAGCGAAGCGAGCGCGATCTTCAGGTCCATGACAAATCCCCTTCCAACGTAATTTTACCGAGAAAACCGTTGACCGTTGCCACCGTGCCGTCGGGGATCCTGCAGGCGTCCCTGACCGACACCACCGCGGGAATGCCGTATTCCCTCGCGACGATCGAACTGTGCGAGAGCATACCGCCCGATTCGGCGATGACCGCACCCGCTTTCGCAAACAAAGGCGTCCAGCACGCGTCGGAATAGGGTATGACCAGGATGTCGCCTTCCCGGAGCTTTCCGAATTCGGAAAGACCCCCGAGCACTCTGACGGGGCCGGTAAAGATGCCCGGTGAAGTCGCCGTACCCCGGAACGACCTGCCTGCGGACCTGTCGGGCGGAGGTGCCTCCCTGCCGAAAATATTCTCGGGAAGGCTTACGTCCGCGCATTCGGCCAGTCCGCGCCGGCGTTCCGCAACCGTATCCTTCAGGCCTTCCGCCCTTTCCCCTGCGAGCACTTTTTCGAGTTCCGCACAGGTCAGGCAGAAAATATCGCCGGTCTCCGCGATCGTCCCCCTGTCCTTCAGGACCGAACCGATCTTTAAAAATATATTCCTGTACAGACCGTATCCGTATGTATAGAGCGAGCTGATCTCATCCCTCATCGAGGCGAAGGATGCCGCTTTTTTATGCCTGCGGCTCAGCGTGATGTTCTTCGGGAATTTCAGTTTCAGGTCTGCGAAGCGGGTTTTGGCGGCGCCGTTCTTTTCGCCCGGCGCATTCCGGATCATGTTCTCGACCGTCTCCGGCATTTCGCGCCAGGGAGTCGAAGAAAAATCGTTCCCGCTGTCGCTGAAATGCCCGAATTTTTCGAGGAATTTTTCCATGTCCGCTTCGAAATTTTGCCTGTCCGAGGGGCTGAGTTCGCCTCCCTCCGCGAAATATTTCCGGTGGAGCAGGGCGATCGAGTGATGCGGACTGAATTCGCGCGTCATGCCCGTAATGCCCGTCATATCGAGGCCGGTGAAATCGACGCCTTCTTTTTTGAGGGCGGAGGCCAGCATTTTCGTATGGGCCATGGCCAGAAGGGGGATCAGGATATTATGATAAGCCACGCCGGTCATCGCGGCGGACAGTTTGTTTTTCAGGGCGTAGAGACCCGCGGGATCCGTTTCGGCGGCGATTTCATCCGAAAGAGCCGCGAGAAGGGCAACCTTTTTCTTCACCAGTCTGCCGAAGCGGGACCCGATGCCCGCAAGGCCTATGAAAAAAACCGCTGCTCCCGGCAGAACGGCAAGCGCGCGCGGTCCGGGCTTCATTTTCGGCTTCAGCGGTCCCTCGGCCTCGATGCCCATCATGAGTTCGATCGTCTCATACGGCATGCCCAGCCTTTCGAATACCCTTCCGAACGCCGACATGTTAAAATAAGCCCTGTAATAGAAGTGACCGGTCAGTTCCTCCGGCTTCAGCGCTTTCTCGCCCGTCAGCCTGCGCAGCAGGCCGACCCAGATGCCGTTGATGAGCTGCGTGTTTACGCTGTAAACCAGCGGTTTGATGATGCCGGGGAGCATCTCCCGGGAGATCCTGTTGGAATAGACGGGGATATCGATGGCCGTGATCGGTCTGACCTGCACAAACCAAAGCTTCGCGCCGTCGAAGATCCATTCGATGTCCGCGGCTTTTTTAAACGCTTTGGCGATAGCCGCGGTTTTATCGGCGACCTCCGCGATCAGCGATTCACCGATCGCGGAATTTTCGGGTTTTTCGATAAAAGCCCCCCACTTGCTCACCCAGCGCTGAGGCTCACGTCCCTCGTGCATCAGCAGGCTTCCGGGACCCGCGCCGGCTTCGACGATGATCTCGGAAAGACCGGTCATCGGATTTTTGCTGAAAGCGATGCCCGAAAAAACGGCGGGGATCATTTCCTGTATGATGACGCCCATTCTGATCTCCGTGTCCCGCATCCCGCTGTCCGCGAGATAACTCCGCACATTGGGCGCCGCAGCCGACGCCCGGACCTCGCCGACCGCAGCAGCGACACGTTCGGGTCCGCGAAGATCCGCAACGCTCAGAAACTGACCGGCGAAGGAACGATCACCCCTGTCCTCGATGTCCGCCGAGGAACGCACGATATAGGTGACTTTGTCGGAGATCAGGCTTCTCAGTTCGGTCAGCAGCGCGTCCTCCCCGCCGTCCGCGCCGTACGGGCACAGATAAAAACGCGGAACAGAAAAGCCGTTTTTCATCAGGAAGATCAGGTTCCGGGCTTTGGAGCCGATATCGCGCCGGTTCCCGAAAGGGTAAGTAAAAATTCTCCGATTCATATTTACCTCTTCCGCGACATGTAAAATTTTTGTTTCCGTATTTTAAACACTAAGTTTATTATACGGATTATAACATGATTTTCCCGTGATTACAAGAGCTTTTTGCTTTTTTGTGAATTATTCATATATTTTCCTTTGTGAATTTGTAAAAAAAGATATCACCGCCGGTCACAGCAGTGATATCTCATTTTTTTGTTTTTATTCGCCGCCTCCGCTTTCGTTCATTCCGATAAATATCTCCGTCAGCTCGGGATCAAAACGAATGACGGCGTTCCTCCGGAGCTCTGCGGCGGCTGCCGTCTTTTTGTCCCGGTCGGTTCCTTCGGCGGCGGCATACCGGCGCTCGTAGCTTTCGGCGACCGCTATGATCCTCGAAATCACGGGGATCTCTTTTTCCGCGAGTCCTTTCGGGAATCCAGAGCCGTCCCAGTTTTCGTGGTGCGCCAGCACGGCTTCGGATATATCGGCCGTCTGCCCGAATGCATTGAGGATCCGCGAACCGGTGATCGGGTGTTTCCGGTATTCCTCGTTTCCGGTCGGATCCCCCGCATTCATAAGATCCGGTTCGAGGATGACCTTGCCTATGTCGTGAAAATATCCCGCTTTTTTCAGCCTCTCCGTTCTTTTGACGTTGAATCCGAGAAGGATCCCCGTCTTTCCGCAGAGTTCGCCGACGCGCCGCGAATGTTCCTCTTCGCGCGGATCACCCTCATGGTGCATTTTCATAATGGCCTCGAGGACGTCTCCCTTGAATTGTTCCTGTTCGAGTATCTTGGCGGTATACATTTTTTCCTCGGCTTTTCCGAGCGTGTATAAAATATTCTGATTTGCTTCGGATTTGGTGTCGCATCCCACAGAGACGCATCCCCTGACCGCCTTGATCTGTTCCTTTGAAAGCATGTCTCTGATTCTTCCGGCGGTCTCTTCGGCTTCGCGCAGTCCTGTCTGCGGCATCAGCAGCACAAACTCGTCTCCTCCCCAGCGGGCGGCGATATCGCCCGGACGGCTGCAGGAGCGCAGAACGCCGGCGACTTTTTCGAGCAGCATGTCCCCATACGCGTGCCCGAAGATGTCGTTGGTCAGCTTCAGACCGTTGACGTCCCCCATGATGATCGATATGGGGAGATTGTCCGCGGTATCCAGCCGCTTCATCTCGTTTTCAAACATCCGCCTGTTGTAAAGGCCCGTGAGGGCGTCGTGGAAGCTCAGGTATTCGATCTGCTCCGCCTGTTCTTTTTTATCGGTTATGTCGCGAAAGACCAGGATCATGCCGGCGGTGATCCCCGCCTCGTCTTTTATCCCGGAAGCACTGAATTCAATGCTGCGAATGACCCCGTCCGCCGAACGGAGAAGGACGCCGCCGGATCCGGACGCCTGCGGAACCGGACCGACGGGACTGCCGTCTTCCCTGATTATTTCGAATATTTCCCCGTAATTCCTGCCCAGGGCTTCGGCAAGGGTATATCCCGTCAGCTTTTCCGCGACGGGATTGAGCATTTCGACGTTTCCGTTTATGTCGGCCGCCAGGACGCCGTCTCCTATCGAGACAAGGGTCTGACGGTATTTGTTGCGCTCGTATAAAACGGTCTCCTGCTTTTGCCTTCTTTCGACGGCATGCCATACCCCGTTCATCAGAATCGTCGTTTCGTAAACATCGTTGGCGTCAAAATCGCCGGCTTTGTTCGCAAGACCGATGACAGCCGTGATTTTTTCGTCGATGATGACGGGCACGGACATGAAATTATCAAGGTTGATGTGATCATCCGGATATCCGTTCCCAAACGCTCCGTTTTTTACGAATTCCCGGAAATTGCCGATGACCACGGGCCCGCGCTTTTTGACCACTTCGCTCCAGATGCTCGTTTCATGAAGCGGATATATTTGCGGATGTACGGCAATTCCGGCGCGCATGACCCCGCCCGTCCAGGAATCGAGGGTCAGCTCGTTCTTTTCCTCGCTGTATGTATAGATGAATCCGTATTTGCTGCCGGTCAGTTCAAGAACCTGCCCGAGCACATAATCGAGCTGCTCCTGCCTGCTTGCGAACCCGCGGGTCACGACATCGAGCAGTATTTTCTGCCTGTAAGCCGCTTTTTCGCTGCTTTTCCGCCTTTCGTATTCCCCGGTAATGTCTTCGATGCCGACTCCGACACCGGTTTTGCCGTCCGGCATCGGCACCGGAAACTTCGTCGTTTTGTAAACCCGATTTTTATATGCGACCTCGTCTGTCACGAGCGTTCCGCTCACGAAAACGGCAAGGTCGGAACTCCTCCTCATTTCGGCGAATCCGGTATCGCTCAGCGCAAAATCGTCGCGTCCGATGATATCGGCGGCCTTCATGCCGTAAAAGCGTTCAAACGCTTTGTTCACAAACACGTATTTCAGATCTTCGTCTTTCAGATACACCAGATTTTCATCGGCGTCGATAAAAGTCTGCCTGAGCGCGTTGAGCTTTTCGATCTGCCTCTTGGACGCTTTCAGCTTCCTCTGGTTGGCAGCCAGCAGCAGAAGCAGAAAAAGCAGAGCTCCGCTGCCGATGGCGCTTGCCTTGACGACACCGCCTGTGATGATCTTTTCTTTGTTTTCGAGCATGACCCTTTCGGTGACATCGTGCACGACTGAAAACAAAGCGTCTTTGCCCCCGTACCGGACGGGGTAGGAATACACTTCGACCGTTCGCGTCTGCCCGTCCGCCAGACGGTGCCTGAAGATAAAATAGTTTCTCTCCTCGGCCGCGGCGTCCCGCATTTCGCGTTCGGTCTCCTCTTTGGTCAGCGTGTTGATCCGGGCAATATCCATACCGAGCAGGACGTCTATGTCATATCCGTAAAAAGAAACCGCGGCCTTATTCGCGTAAACGACAGCTCCGGTCCCGGGGTCTATGATCAGCATGACGGCACCGTGGGAATCGAACATCGCGGACAGTTCGGCCGAACCGTTTTCCGCGGCATATACGGCTTGAGCAGGCGAAAGCAAAAGCAGCATGAACAAAAAACAGACAACGGCGGTTTTTTTCATATTCTTCTCTCGCGTCAATTTATTTCAGGCGCGGTTTTCCGCGTGCCGCGCTATGACAGGACTCATACGGAATGTCGTCCGAAATATTCGTCCCGGATCAATCCCGTGTGAAAATTATAACAGAACATTCAACAGATTACAACTGTTTTCGGTCTGTTTTGCCTTGAAAATATTTTTATTCAAATATTTGTTGTAAATTTTTTCGGTTGTGTTATAATCTGATTAAGCCGGATCCCGGAAGGGGGAATCTTTTTGAAAAACACATCGCTCTGCTATATCGGACGGGACAAAAAATACCTGATGCTGCACCGCACCAAAAAAGAGAACGACGATAATAAAGACAAGTGGGTAGGCATCGGCGGAAAATTCGAGGACAAAGAGAGCCCCGAGGACTGCATGCTGCGGGAGGTCCGGGAGGAGACAGGGCTGACGCTTCTGTCCTACAGGTTCAGGGGGATCGTGACCTTTGTTTCGGACGTATTGCAGACCGAATATATGCACCTGTTCGATTCGGAGCATTTCACGGGCGAAATAACACCCTGCGCCGAAGGCGAACTCGAATGGGTCGCAAAAGAGGAGCTGCAGGATAAAGCCCTCTGGGAAGGGGACAGGATCTTTCTGCGGCTGCTGGACACGGACGAACCCTTTTTCTCCCTGAAGCTCGAATACCGGGGAAGCCGTCTGGTTTCGGCTGTTCTCAACGGGAGAAGGCTGCAGTCCTTCGGCTCTCTTTCGAACGGATACAACTATGGCGTTTAAAAAAGCCGGTGTGCTGCTGATCCTTGCGCTGCTGGCGGTATGCGCTCTCTCCTGCAGGGAAACGCGGAAGCCGGCGGAAATCACGGCAGAGAGCACCGCAGTGACTGCGGAAACGGCAGGTCCCGCTGCCGGGAAAGAAGGGAAAGACATGAAATCGGAAAAACTCAGGACAGACGGATTTATCCTCGAATTTACGGAAAAAGACGGCGTTTATACAGCCGGGTCCGGCGTCTGCAGGACGGGGGAGATCCCTCTTGTTTTCGGAGAAGCCTTCACCGGAAAAGCGGTCAGCCTTGCGGGAGTCGTTCTGGAAACCGAAGGATCCGGTCCCGCAGCCGTCATCGAAGCGGATCATTTTCAGTTGACGGACCTGGCATTTAACGGGTCCGCCACGGGCGTCGATTGCCGGGGCAGCGACACATCGATCGGGAACTGCTCGTTCACGGGCTGCGAGGCAGCCGCGGTCCTGCTGTCCGGCGGCGAACGGATCAGCGTCACCGGCTGCGTTTTCGGCGGGCCGGGACCCGCACTGCTTGACGGGTCGGACGGAAACGTCCTTTTCGAAAACAACACCGTTTCGGGATGCGAAAGCACCGCGGTGATCATTTCCTCGCCGTATTCCCGCGTCACCGGCAATATGATATCGGGCGCAGCGGTTTCAGTTTCGGTTTCCGCCGGAAAATATCCTCCCGCAAATATCCTGATCGCCCGGAACAGGACAGACGGCGAAATTAAACTCACGGGCGCGGACAACGCGGCGGCCTTCGGCAACGACTGCGCAGCCGTGACGGCCGTGTCCTGCCGAAATCTGACTGCTTCCGGAAATATCCTTCCGGAAAAGGGAAAGATCACTCTCTCCGGCGTCAGCCATGCACTCGTCACCGGCAACACCGGCGGCGGCCGCGTACCGGAAGTCGTCCGGACAGACAGCACCCCTGTTTACGGCGGCGACATCCCGGGAGAAGGCACGTCTCCTGCGGGTACACCGCAGGCCGGCGCGGACGAGTCCCGCCTTCCGTCCGTCAGCCCGGCGCGCTTCAAAGATATGCAGGTCCGGAACCTGATCCCGTCCGGCGGCAAAACGGTCACGGCCGACTATTACATCACAAAGCTGATCGAAAAAGGCGGCGAGGTCATCATCCCTCCGGGCGTATACAGCCTGACCTCTCCCCTCTATATCGCGGATACCGAGGATCTCAGAATATACGCCTACGGTGTGCTGTTCGTATATAAAGACAGCTCGAAACAGGCGCTTTCCCTACGCAATTCGAAAAACATCGCAATAAGGGGTCTCACGGTCGATTTCGCTTCCGTTCCGAACGCACAGGGCACGGTCCTTTCGGCGGAGGGCGGTAAAATCGTCTGGAAAAGCGACGAAGGATACGGATTCGACCTGACGGACAAAGCGCGCTTCACTCCCGAAGCGGCGGCCGAAGGCTTCCGCTTCGGGAGCATGCTCCCCTTCTGCGATCTGTACGGGATAAATAAAAACACGATAAAAAACGCGGACGGCACGTTCACGCTCGATTCGGCGGCGGCACTCGAGCCCGGTGACAAACTGACCTTCAGGGGCAACTTCGCCCATGTGATCTACGCCGAAGGCTGTTCGGGCGTGCTGCTGGAGGATGTCACTCTCTGGGGCGGTTCCGGTTTCGGCTTCTGCGAAGTCGCCGGAGAAGGGGGCTCCCTCCTCAGCCGCGTCCTGATGACGCCCGGTCCGAAACCCGAAGGAGCTGCCGCGGAGCGCATGCTTTCGGTCTGCGACGCCACCCACTGCACCAATATGCGCAGGGGCATCACGGTCAGGGACTGTCTTTTCGAGTATATGACCGACGACGGGACCAACGTCAACGGCACATACGGCCTGATCGGCGGTTATGACGCGACGACCGGCATTGTTTCATACAACGCGGATACCATGCCCGCCGTTCTCGCGGGGGACCGCATCTGGATCATGACGACCGACGGGCGCTTCCTGCTTGATACGAAAGCGGTCACGGCCGGCAACGGCGGCAAAGTGAAGATCGCCGGGACCTTCACGCTGCCCGCGGGTGAAAGCGCCTTTATCGAAAACGTCTCCGCAAACGGCGCGGGCTTCCTGTTTGAAAACACGCTGATCAGGGGCAACCGCTCGAGGGGGCTGGTCATCAAGAGCACAAACGGGACGGTCACCCGCTGCACGATCGACTCTTCGGGCATGACCGGCCTGCTGCTCAAGCCCGAGATCTCCGACAACTGGGGGGAATGCGGATTTACCGAAAACGTCGTCCTCTCCTGCAACAGGATCGTCAACACCGGCTATTTCGATCCCGGCAGCGACGCGCAGAGCGCGATCGCCGTCCGGACCGACCTCGCGGCTCCCGACGAATCCTATTTCAGCCACCGCAATATCACCGTCGAAGGCAATCTGATCGAAGGGTACCACGGCGGTTACGCCGTCTGCCTGCGCGGCGTAGCCGGAGCATCCGTTACGGGCAACGTCATCGGACAGCGGGGCGCCGCGGTTTCGGGTCCGCCCCTGTATCTTTCGGGCTGCGATTCCGTCCGGGTCGAGGGCAACAGCTTCGCCCCGCTTGCGGACGGGATAAAAATCAAAACAGCCGGAAAAGTGACCGGCCTTACGGGTGACGATATCCTGCCGTAACATCAACAAACAGACCTGTAAACGGAGGAAAACACAGTGAAAAGATTCTTATCGGCGATCCTGATCCTTTTGTTTTTATTCACGGCCGCATGCTCCGCTCCCGCAGCCGAAGCAACGGAAACCGCAGCCGTCACGGACGCGGCGACCGAAACGGAAGCCGAGACCCTGTCCGACGAGCTCCCCGAAGCGGATTTTGAAGGAAGAAGTTTTCGGTTCCTGACCCGCGAGTGCTGCGTTTCCCACTCAAAAGGACTTTATGCCGAGGAAAACAGCGGCGACGTGATCGAAACCGCCGTATACACACGCAACCGCGCGGTGGAAGAGCGATTCAACATCACGATCGAAGTGCCGGTCACGGACAGCGACGCCATGCCCCAGAAGCTGGTCAACGCGATCCTGGCCGTCGACAGCCTGTGCGAAGCGGCGACCGTGCACTTCCGCTATCTCGGAAGCATGGTCGTGTCCGGTTATCTGGCGGACCTGACCGATGCCGAACACCTGCATTTCGACAAAATATGGTGGGCGACCGACATGATCGCAAATTACAACGCCTACGGCCGCGTATTCGCGATCCAGGGCTGCCTTGACATCGACAACATCACCGACCTCGGAGCCATCTATTTCAACAAAGGGCTGCTCGAAAACACTTCGCCGGGCACCGATCTTTACGAGCTGGTCACAAACGGCGAATGGACCATCGATGAGCTGACCGTTCTCGTCGAAAGGGGCGGAGCGGACCTTAACGGCGACGGCGCCTACCAGTTTGAAGCGGACCAGAACGCCTATGTCAGCTATGCGGGATTCTCCAGCCTGTATCAATACGCCATGGACCAGCCTACCACCGAACGAAATCAGGATGGAGTCCCCGAACTGGTCATCAATACCGAAAAAATGGTAAACATCGCCGACAAAGTCTATTATATGAGCAAAGGCCCCGGCTACAATTATGTTGTTGACGCCGTGCCCGAAAACATTTTCACCAACGGGAACACGCTGTTTTACGTTGCAACGCTGTCCTCCGCCATCAACGCCGCGCTGCGGTCCATGGACGCGGACTACGGCATCGTCCCTCTGCCGAAATACGACGACACACAGGAACGGTATTATTCGCATGCCAACGCCCACTCCTCCCTGATCGGCGTGCCGATCACCAACAGCGAGCTCGAATACACGGGGATTATCCTCGAAGCCATGGTCGCGGGAGGTTATAAGACCGTCCGGCCTGTACTCTACGAAAACGCGCTTTCGGTGAAAGGCGTGCGCGACGAGGAATCGATCGGTATGATCGACATCATTTTCGAGGGCAGGACGAGTGATTTCGCCGATATCTACGACGAATGGGGCCTCGCCTATACCCTTGACCACCTTGTGCGGGGCAACATCAAGAGCTTCACGACCTATTACGCCTCCCAGTCGAAAATCGAACAGAGGCTGCTGGACAAAGCCATCGAATTCTACGCTCAGGCCGCCGCGAAATAACCGGCGGAAAACACCCCTATCACCGAAAACGAAAGGAAAACATCATGATCCGGATACAAATCACAGCATTTTTTTTGCTCTGCACATTCGCTGCGGGCCTTTTTGCCTGTTCCGCACCCGCAAAAGAAGCGGAGGCCGTCACCTCCGCGGCGGCTGAAACCGAATCCGCGGAAACCGAAATCCCCGACGACCTTCCCGCCGCCGATTACGAAGGTTATCAATTCCGCTATTACACCCGTAACTGCTGCGTCAGCCACGTCAGCGGGCTTTATGTGGAAGACCTGACGGGCGACGTCATCGACGATGCCGTTTTTCAGCGCAACCGCGGCGTCGAAGAGCGGTTCAATATCGAGATCACCGAGCCGATGACCGCCCCCGACGGCAACGCGACCGACCTCATCAAGTCGGTGGCCGCAGGAGACGACATCTGCGACGTCATCGTCTGGCACTTCCGCCATCTGGGAGACGTCGCGCTGCAGGGCCTGCTTCTTGACCTGAGGGGCGTTCCCCATCTGAATTTCGACAAACCCTGGTGGTCGAGGAACATCATCGACGCTTATACCATCTTCGGCAAATCCTTTGTCGCACACGGATATTACGACATCGACAACATCACGTTTACGGGATGCCTGTATTTCAACAAAAAACTGGCGGAGGACTATGTTCCCGACAGCCTTTACGACGTCGTAAACAGCGGAAACTTCACCCTCGACCGCCTGATCGAAACGACACGCCTGGCCGGCGCGGACCTCAACGGAGATTCGAAAATCGATATCGCCGACGACCTGTACGGCTTTGGGACAGCCGCAGGCCTCATGTTCATGTTCCAGTCGGCGGCGGAACAGCCGACCACCGAGCGCGACGACGAGGGCACCCCGGTTCTTGCGATCAACACGGACCGCATGGTCACGATCGTCGAAAAATGCTATTCCCTGCTGCACGAATACGATTATTCCTATGTTTCCGAAACAGGAGCTTCCGACGCTTTCAGAGCAGGCCGCGTGCTTATACATACAGGACTGCTCGCGGATGCGGCGGGAGCGGGTATGCGCGATATGACCGACGATTTCGGCATCCTTCCCTTTCCGAAATTCGACGAAGCGCAAACCGCCTATTACTCGCACGGCAGCGCCCACGGAGCGCTGGCAGGCATCCCCGTGACCTCGGCCGATCCGGAACGCACGGGACTGCTGCTTGAAGCCGTCACCGCAGAGGGTTATAAGATCGTCCGGCCCGCGGTCTATGACGTGGCTCTGAAGAATAAATTCACGCGCGACGAGGATTCCGCCGCGATGATCGACCTCATTCTGGAGGGCAGGACAGGGGACTTTGCCGACATTTACGACGAATGGGGCTTCGTGTATACCCTCGACCACATGGTCGGGCGCGCGAAAGACAACAATTTCGCTTCGTATTACGCAAAGAACGAAAAAACGAGCGCTGTCCGCATTCAGAAAGCCGTGGATAAATTTCGTGAAATGGAATGACCGTCTGATTCGGAAGCCGCTTTAAAAGAAGAAGAAAAAGCGGGGGATCTTTTTCCCCCGTTCTTTTTATTCCCGATTGTTCCTTGACAGAACGTCCGTCAGATGGTATCCTAATAGAGTCATAAAGTCCGAAAAGTCCGAAAATAAAATCACAAACCGGAGTCTTCATGGAATACAGAACAGAAACAGAGAAAAAAAGCAGTTTCTTTTACCGGATGCTGTGCGGCTTTTTCCTCGGCGTCAGCGTCATGGCGCCCGGAGTGAGCGGCAGCATCATGGCCGTCATGATGGGTATCTACGGCGATCTGATCGACATCATATCGAATCCGTTCAAAAACTTCAGGAAAAATTTCATCTATCTGCTTCCCATGGGCATAGGCGCAGTACTGAGCCTGCTCATCCTGATCCGGCTTCTCGACTTTCTGTTTGACCGTTATCCGCTGCCCTCCTACCTGCTGTTCATCGGCCTGATCGGCGGCAGCATTCCGGCTGTTTTCGGCGAGGCGAACAGGGGACCCTTTAAAAAAAGATACATCGCGGCGGCCGCGGGCGCTTTCGCTTTCGCTCTTACCGTCGCCCTGTCGGCAAAGTCCGGCGCCGCGGTCACGGGAAACCCCGGGAACATTTTCAGGCTTTCTTTTTGCGGTTCCGTCGCGGGCGTGACGAGTATGGTCCCCGGCATGAGCGTCTCCATGGTGCTCATGATGCTGGGCGTTTACGAAACGCTTCTCGAAGCCGCAAAAAACTTCGACTTTCTGACGGTGATACCCGTAACAGCCTGCTTTGCCGCGGGCATGGTCTTGTTTTCGAGGTTCACGAAGTTCATCTTCGGCCGGTACCGGCAGCTCGCATATTATATGGTTTTGGGATTTATGTGCGGCTCGCTGACCGGCATTTTCCCGGGCCTGCCGCAGGACGCGCAGGGCTGGTTCACCGGAATTGCGGCCGTCTCAGCCGGCCTTCTGATCTCCTCGCTGTTCCGAGAGCTCGGAAAAAAATTCGGAACTCAAAAAAACGAAATTTCATGAATTCCCGCTTCACGGTTCCCCGGTGATGCAGCAGTCGTTTAAAATCTTCTCCACCGACTCCCAGATCGAAAGGGACGGATTTTCGGTATAATACCGGTATCCGCAGCAGCTCTCCCGGCGGAAATTTTCTTTCCTGTTCATGGCCGTGATCTCTTTCGCCCGTCCGACGGCAGCCGCCACGTCGTCCAGCGTCAGACTGCTCAGGACCCGTTTGAAGTTCCGTTCGCTTTTATAATTCTCAAGTTTGCCGTAGTTTTCACCGTATGCGATGTTGATCGGCTCAAGATATTCGAACCGGCTGCCGAGGGTCTCGTAAAAGCTGAGTTTGTGCAGCACAATCCACAGTTCAAACGTAAAGTTGCTGTAACCGAGAAGGTACCTGAATTTCCTGCCCCCGAGGCCGGTCGATTTTCTCATCTGCTGCAGCACATCCTGAAACCTTCTGACATGCACGTATTCATCACTCTCGACGTCGCACCAGTGGGTCACTTCGGGAACGGAGAGGACGTTCACCGTTTTCGAAAACTTCAGCGGATTCTGCTGCACGCTGCACGGAAAAATGACGCGGTATTTCGATTCGGGATGCCTGTTGATCCTCTTTTCAAGCCATCCGAGATACCAGCTTTCGTTGTTTCCTTCCACCGTGAACCAGTATTTTCTGATCTCTTTCCTTACGGCACCTGCGGTACTC